>JBCBQD010000192.1:0-11218 GCA_039820425.1 Cyanobacteria bacterium J06635_1 | reverse complement strand
GAAATTAGGGGCCAACGGGACCAGACTCTCGACCCTATTAGATTTTATTTAGAGACTAATCCTATGGCGAGACATAAGTATGTTCAATTCGGAATAGCGGCCATTTTAGGAAATGTACTCACTTTAGGGTTGGGTGCTGATGCTAGCCTGGCAAACTCTGGGGATGGTGACAATTTATCCCACGGTCTCCCAGGTAGACGGATCAGTGGCGGCACTCGCCACTCTGAGAGCGGCTTTCGGGCTATGCAGCCTAAGAATTTAAGCGGGTTTGAGGGTATCGATGCGGCATCATTAGTTCGCTAGTCAATCTGTTAGCTCATCGAGCCATGAGCTCATCAACAGGACAGCCAATTACAATTGAGTCATCAGTTGAGCAAGCGATTGAACAACGCCTTCCTCCTTTCCAGGCATGAATCTCTACTTAGAAAAACCCAATATCTGGCCCGAAGTTTATCTAGAAACTTGATAAAGAGTCTCTGGAGAAGATTGGGAAAGCTAATGGAATCAGATATCTAAGATATTGGCCTGCCTAAGGTTTTTCTATGACTTATCCCCTAAAATCCCTGCTAATGTCATTCAGGGCAAGTCATCGATTTCTGCGGCAAAGGGGACAAATTGTTCTGAAGGGCCAGTGGTTTCAATCAACCGATCGGGAAAGTTCGTCCTCTAAATTTAGTCTGATAAAACGTTTCTCCCTGATCAGCCTAAGTGGGTTTTCGATCGCAACCAGCTTACTGGCTGTTTTTTATCGCCAGCGAGCGATGCATGATCTCGTCGTCGTCACCGAGGAGAACAATGCAGCCCTAGCCCAAACCCTGGCAAATACGCTTTGGGACGACTACGGCGCTTTTTTATCGAATACTGACAGCATCAGTGACGAGGGGCTGCGATCGCAGCCACTAACAGAGCAACTTCACCGGGATGTGCTCAATCAGCTAGAAGGCCTGCCCGTTGCCAAGGTCAAATTTTTCGATTTACAAGGGCGCACGGTTTTCTCCACTGATTTGAGCCAAATCGGGGCTGATAAAAGCCAATCCGAAGGATTTCTATCGGCAAAATCAGGTACCGCCATCAGCCAGCTTGGGCATCGAAACACCTTCAAAGCCCTTAGAGGCAACCTTAAGGATCGACATCTGCTCTCCAGCTATATCCCGATCACCGCTAACAGTACCAGCAGCAAAATTGTGGGGGTGGTTGAACTCTATACCGATGTGACACCCCTCTTACAGCGCATTGGACAGACGCAGCGGGGGGTGGTTCTGGGCAGTATCTTGATCTTGCTATTGCTCTATGGTGTATTAATACTCTTTGTCAAAAAAGCCGATCGGTTGCTAAAAACCCAATATTGGCAGCTCCAACAATCAGAAACCCGCTATCGGCATCAGGCGGAACAATTAGCGCAGACTCTGAACGAACTGAAGCAAACCCAGGCCCATATGATCCATAGCGAAAAAATGTCTGGGCTGGGTCAGCTCGTGGCCGGGGTGGCCCATGAAATCAATAACCCCATTAGCTTTATCTACGGCAATATCGAACCCGCTAAAATCTATTTTCACGACTTGCTGGGGCTAGTTCAGCTCTACCAGACCCGTTACACCGATGCGCCCCCCGACATTCAAGCTGAGGTTGACGCCATCGAGCTTGATTTCTTATCAGAAGATTTACCTAAACTATTGGACTCGATCAAAATAGGGGCCGATCGGGTTAAACAAATCGTCACTTCCCTGCGCACATTTTCTCGCAAAGATGAGGCCGATCTCAAACCGGTTAATCTTCATGACGGGATTGAGAGTACGCTGATCATTTTGCAGCATCGTTTGAAGGCTGACGCTGACCAGACTGCCATTGACATCATCAGAGCCTACGGCGATTTGCCCCTGGTCACCTGCTTTGCCAATCAACTCAATCAGGTCTTTATGAACCTCCTGGTGAATGCAATTGATGCCCTGCGAGAACTCGAAAATCAGTCAGAGTCCACGCCAGATTGGCTTCCTCAAATCACCATTCGAACGGCTCTTGACACTCAATCAATCACCGGCAAAACGCTTGCCAGGATTGAGGTTTCAGACAATGGTCCAGGTATTCCAAAGGAAATTCTCGACCAGCTATTCAATCCATTTTTTACCACTAAAGATGTGGGCAAAGGCACAGGTCTGGGGCTATCCATTAGCCACCAAATTATCGTCGATATTCACCAAGGTCAGTTATCGTGCCAGTCTACCTCCGGCGAAGGCACCACATTTATCATTGAGATTCCCTTATCGCCCGCACAGCAATCTAATTGACTAAAAACAGGCAGACAACCTTTTGCCCCTCTGCTCCTCTGCCCCCCTGCTTCTGCTCTCCCCTTATTCCTCAAGGTCCTCTATATTCTTAGCATCCCACTTCAGTACCGAAGCCTGTATCCCCTCATTCTGCTTACGCTTCGAATCAGCCTCAAACCAGGCGATGATCTGCGCAGGGGTCAAGCTTTCAATTGGTGTTTCCAGATCTTTGGCAATGTAGCCCAGCAGCTTAGCGGTAGAGAGCGTCAGCCGGGTTAAAAACTTCTCCGGCATCGTCATCAGGGCCTTATCCACCTCGGCAGATTCTTCTGGGGTTAAGAATTGGAGGGATTGGTCTAGCATGGGTTCAATTATTTTTCCTTAATTAAATACCCGCATAGATGCTCCCCCCTCACCAGCCAGTGGGTGCGCTCTACGGAGCAGTCAGGTAGCGCGATCGCAAACATAGCCAGCTCATGGCCACAAACGGTGGGGTAAGACTCAGCAATATGGGAAATGGCGCAGTTATACTCTGTGATCATGTAGGCAGGCTGCTCGCCGTTTTGACCGTCTACCGAGTGCCACTCGGCCATATAGCCCTCAGCCTGACGCAGTTTGACGAGCTGCTTGACCCGCTCTAACAGGGGGCGTTCCCCCAGCTTGGCCTGGTAGCCCTGGGCTTTACGCTGCCATTGCTGTCTCAAGATCGAACTAACCTGCTCTGGTCCTACGGTTTCGGTCAGAGTATCGAGCAGCGAGACGGCAAACTGATCATACTGAGAGGGAAACTGATCGCGCCCCTTGCGGCTGAGCCCGTAGATGTAATTAGGGCGACCCATGCCCTCTTGCAAGGGCTTGTGAATGATTAAGCTGTCTGCTTCTAAATCTTTGAGGTGCCGTCGAATTGCCTGGGGACTGACCTTGAGATGCTCCGCCAGGGTCTGCGCTGTTGCCTGCCCCTCCTTTAAGAGGAACTGCAGGATATCCTCCTTGGTAGACGGTTGCTGGACTGAAGTCATCGTCTTAGCGGTTGCGATCGCAAGCGGAACTCTTAAGCATTGACGTATCGAGAATCAACGGCTCATCGACTGAGTGTGTTGATGAACTATGGCATCACTATGGCATCTATTAAATACTGTAACAGTATTTAAACAACATGTTTGTTGCTAAAGTCTATCCCCTAAAGTAACCTAAGAATAGTAAAGCAACATTCACGTTGTTTTAATTAATTATAGAATCATCTGGTTGTCTCAGCATCCTGTCAATTCAAATGACTTTAAGTAAGCCCAATCAAGCTTCCGATAAAAATCTGGAGATCATGCGTAACTTTGCCCAGAGCTACGCTAAGCGCACCGACACTTACTTTTGTGCTGATCTAGGGGTTACCGCCGTCGTCCTCGAGGGCTTAGCCAAGCATAAGGAAGATTTGGGCGCGCCATTGTGCCCCTGTCGCCATTACGAAGACAAAGAGGCCGAGGTCAAAGCCACCTATTGGAACTGCCCCTGTGTCCCTATGCAGGAGCGTAAAGAGTGTCACTGCATGCTTTTCTTGACCCCTGACAACGCTTTTGTCGGCGATCAGCAAGAAATTTCCTTTGAAACGATTCGAAACGAAACCAACAAATACTAGTCGCGATTAGAGTCTCTTCAACCCATACACCATGAGCAGCGTTCAATCCGTCGTCAGCCAGCCTTATAAGTACGGGTTCGTCACCGATATCGAGTCCGATGTGATTCCCCGTGGCCTCAGTGAGGACATTGTCCGCACAATTTCGGCCAAGAAAAACGAACCCGCCTTCATGCTTGAGTTTCGCCTGAAGGCCTACCGAAAGTGGTTGACCATGACGGAGCCGGTTTGGCCCAACGTCAAATATCCGTCGATTAATTATCAAGACATCATCTACTATTCTGCCCCTAAGCAAGGTGCTAAAAAGCTGGATAGTATGGATGACGTGGATCCCGAGCTACTGGATACCTTTGAGAAGCTGGGCATTCCCCTGTCTGAGCAAAAGCGGTTAGCGAATGTGGCAGTAGACGCAGTATTTGACAGCGTTTCAGTGGCTACCACCTTCAAAAAAGATCTTGCCAAGTACGGCGTTATCTTTTGCTCGATTTCAGAAGCCGTCCAGGAGCACCCTGAGCTGGTTGAAAAATACCTGGGCAGCGTCGTGCCCATTGGTGATAACTATTTCGCGGCTCTCAACTCCGCGGTCTTTAGCGATGGCTCCTTCGTTTACATTCCTAAAGACACCCAGTGCCCGATGGACTTGTCCACCTATTTCCGCATTAACAACGGTGACTCGGGGCAGTTTGAGCGCACCCTGATTGTGGCCGAGTCCGGCAGCTCGGTGACCTACCTGGAGGGTTGCACCGCCCCTATGTACGACAGCAATCAGCTCCATGCTGCGGTGGTCGAGCTGGTGACCTTAGATAATGCCGAAATCAAGTACTCCACCGTCCAAAACTGGTTTGCGGGGGATGAAAATGGCAAGGGTGGTATCTATAACTTTGTCACCAAGCGCGGGCTGTGCGCGGGTAAAAACTCTAAAATCTCCTGGACCCAGGTAGAAACTGGCTCGGCCATCACCTGGAAGTATCCTAGCTGCGTCCTGGTGGGCGACAACTCCGTCGGTGAGTTTTACTCCGTTGCGCTGACCAACAATTACCAGCAGGCTGACACCGGCACCAAAATGGTCCACGTCGGCAAAAATACCCGCAGCACGATTATTTCTAAAGGCATCTCTGCTGGGAAATCCAAAAACAGCTATCGCGGCCTGGTGAAAATGGGTCCCAAAGCCGACGGAGCCCGCAACTACTCCCAGTGCGACTCCATGCTGCTGGGCGACACCTCCAACGCTAACACCTACCCATACATCCAGGTCCAAAACAACACCGCTCGGGTCGAGCACGAGGCTTCTACCTCAAAGATCGGCGAAGACCAGCTGTTTTACTTTGCCCAGCGCGGCATCTCTCCAGAAGACGCTGTTTCGATGATCATCAGCGGCTTTTGCCGCGATGTGTTTAACGAGCTACCGATGGAGTTCGCTGCCGAAGCCGACAAGCTGCTGGCCCTCAAGCTAGAAAATAGCGTCGGGTAAGCCCTAGGGGAGGTGATGGGTAGTGGGTAGTGGGTAATCAAGTTTTGAATTTTGTAGACACCTGAGCGGCTTCCCGAAGGGTATTTTCAAATTCTCAGTTTATGCCGTTCGGCGTCAGCTCAACACTTAAAACTTAGAACTTAGAATTTACTCTCTCTGCTCCCTCTACCCTCTAACCTTTCCCCCCCTTCGCCCTTTCCCCTATAGCCCTGCGGGCAATAACCCTACGGGTATGGCTACGCTAGGGCTTCGCTAGCGCCTTTCACCCACCACCCACTACCCACCACCCACCACCCTCTAACCATTCCATGCTCAACCCCAATGCCGACACCATCCTCTCCGTCAAAGACCTGCACGCCACCGTCAATGGCACCGAGCTCCTCAAGGGCATCAACTTTGAGGTTAAAGCTGGCGAGATTCACGCCATCATGGGTCTCAACGGCTCAGGCAAAAGCACCTTTTCAAAAGTGCTGGCGGGTCATCCTGATTACGAAGTAACTCGGGGGGAGGTGAGCTTCAAAGGCGAGAGCCTGCTCGAGCTTGAACCCCACGAGCGTGCCACGGCCGGAATTTTTCTGGCTTTTCAATATCCATTAGAAATTCCTGGGGTGAGCAATCGCGACTTTTTGCGGGTTGCCTACAACGCCCATCTCAAGGCCCAGGGTAAAGAAGAGATTGACGTCTTTGACTTTGACGACCTGATTGAAGAAAAGACCGAAGTGGTCAAAATGGATGTGAGTTTCCTGGACCGCAGCGTTAATGAGGGTTTCTCTGGGGGTGAGAAAAAGCGCAATGAGATTTTGCAGATGGCGCTGCTAGAGCCTAAGCTAGCAATCTTAGATGAAACTGACTCGGGTCTAGATATTGACGCCCTCAAGATTGTCTCTAACGGGGTTAATCAGCTCACCACCCCTGACAACGCTGTTGTCGTGATTACCCACTACCAGCGGTTGCTTAACCACATCGTGCCCGATTATGTTCACGTGATGGCCGATGGGCGTATTATCGCCACCGCAGGCAAGGAGCTGGCCCTCAAGCTCGAAGAGCAGGGGTATGACTGGCTACTGACCGAGCACGCGGAGGCGGCTGCCGTATGAGCACCCAAGTAAACGTGTCAAGGATGACGACACAAACGACAAACCAGCAAAAGCGAGATGCGTACTTAACCGCTCTGATCGGGCAGGCTCACTTAGCCGCCCAGCAGTCTGCCCTGGAGTTAGATGATTTGAGAGCCAGGGCAAAAGCGCTGGTTAGCGAGCGGTCGCTGCCGTCAAACCGGGATGAAGACTGGCGTTTTTGTGACCTCTCAGCCATGCTGTCGATGCCCTATCGGGCAGCTGAACCGCTGGCTGAGTTGGCCCCCTTCAAAGCCCAGGTAGACGCTTGGGCACTTCCTGAGGCTCAAGGTCATCGGCTGGTGTTTTTGAATGGGCAGTATGCCGAGTCGCTGTCCTCTATTCAGGATTTGCCTGCTGGGGTGATGATTGCGCCCCTGAGTGCCGTTGGGGCTGACATCAGGGCTGATATAGAGCCTTATCTGGCTCACATTCCTGGCAGCAACGAAGTCTTTACTGCTCTTAATACGACTGGCTTTACGGATGCTGCTGTAATCTGGGTTGAGAAAAATCAGGTGGTCGAGCAGCCCATTCAGGTCTTACATCTGTCGGCGGCTGGGGCTGTGCCGCAGCTGATTCAGCCTCGGTGTCTGGTGGTGGCAGCACCCAACAGTGCGCTTACCCTGGTCGAGCAGTTTGAGGGCACTGGCAATGATGTTGTGAATAGCGTCAGTGAACTTTGGTTGCAGGATAATGCTCAGGTCACCCATGTTTTACTTCAGAAAGAGAGCGTCGAGACTTACCACATTGGCAAAACTGCAGTGTCACAGGCCAAGGATAGTCGCTATAGCTGTAGTGCGATCGCACTCGGAGCCCGACTCTCTCGCCACAATTTGGAAGTCTACCAAACCGGCCCCAACACCGACACCCAGCTCAACGGCCTCAGCGCTATTCGGGGTGCCCAGGTCGCCGATACCCACAGCCTGATTGCGCTGAACCACCCCCACGGTACCGCCAGCCAACTGCAAAAAAACATTGCTGATGACCGCGCCCACGCCGTCTTTAACGGCAAAATCTACGTTCCCCATGCTGCCCAGCTAACCAATGCCGCTCAGCTCAACCGTAATCTGTTACTGTCGGACAAGGCCCGGGTTGATACTAAGCCCGAGTTGGACATTGTGGCAGATAATGTAAAGTGCGCCCATGGGGCTACCGTCAGCCAGCTCGAAGCCGACGAGGTCTTTTATCTGCAAAGTCGAGGCATTGATCAAGCCCAGGCCCAGCGATTGCTGCTCTATGCCTTTGCCATGGAAGTGATCGAAAAAACACCCGTACCCTCCCTGCGGGAGCGCCTGACCCAGCACATTACTGAGTGGACCCTCTAAATCGGACTGCCTAAACTATGACGCTGACCACCACCAGACCCCTTGCCGATGAAGTGCGCGCTGACTTTCCGATTTTGCATCAGAAGGTCAACGGCAAGCCCCTGGTTTATTTTGATAACGCCGCCACCTCCCAAAAACCCAGGGCGGTGATTGAGGCGATTGATCGCTACTACCAGCAAGACAACGCCAATGTCCATCGCGGTGTCCACGCTCTCAGTGCCCGTGCCACTGAGGCCTATGAGGCCACCCGCGATAAGCTGGCCCGATTTATCAAAGCTGCCTGCCGCGATGAGATTGTGTTTACCCGCAATGCCAGCGAGGCGATTAATCTGGTGGCCTATGCCTGGGGCCTCAATACCCTAAAACCTGGGGATGAAATCATTTTGTCGGTGATGGAACACCACAGTAATCTAGTGCCCTGGCAGATTGTGGCCCAGCGCACCGGAGCAGTGCTCAAGCATGTGCAGCTCACCAACGAACAAACCTTTGACCTCGATCATTTTAAACAGCTGGTTTCTGACCAAACCAAGCTGGTCGCCGTTAACCATATTTCTAACACCCTGGGCTGCATCAATCCGGTGGAAAGGGTGATCCAGATTGCTCACCAACAGGGGGCAAAAGTCTTGATCGATGCCTGCCAGAGTGTGCCCCATATGCCGGTGGATGTGCAGGCGATGGACTGCGATTGGCTGGTGGCCTCGGGGCATAAGATGTGCGGCCCCACGGGGGCAGGGTTTCTCTATGGCAAGCTAGATATCTTAAACGCTATGCCGCCATTTTTGGGCGGGGGTGAAATGATTCAGGATGTGTTTCTAGATCATTCTACCTATGCTGAGCTGCCCCACAAGTTTGAAGCGGGGACGCCTGCGATCGCAGAAGTTATCGCCCTCGGGGCCGCCGTAGACTATCTCACCCACATTGGCATGGATCGCATTGCGGACTATGAGCACGAGTTGATCCAGTACCTCTACGAGAAGCTGGCCCAGATTCCCCAGGTTAAGCTGTATGGGCCAAAACCGGAGGCAGATGGTAGCAGACGGGCTGCGATCGCAACCTTCACCGTTGAAGGCGTCCACCCGCAAGATCTTTCTACCTTCCTAGACCAGGCCGGGATCGCCGTTCGCTCAGGCCACCACTGCACCCAGCCCTTGCATAGAAGTCTGGGCATTGATTCTACTGCCCGAGCCAGCCTGTATTTTTACAACACCCGCGAAGAAATCGACAGCTTTGTCAACGCCCTCAAAGAAACCATCGAGTTTTTCGGCAGTATTTTTGGGTGATATCTATTTTCATGACTTACAACAGCAGTAATGAAAACAGATCCTCAACTTTTAGGGTGAGCTCATTCATGAACGGTGGCATTAGCAATATCTCTTCTGGATCATCCAGAAGAGATATTTCCTGTTTGGGCCGATAAATAAAGACAGCTTTATCCTCTGGATCAATCAGCCATCCCATTTGAGCGCCGTGCTTTAGGCAACGAAGGATATTCTTCGTAACCTTTGTTTGGCTTTGCCCCGGCGATAAAATTTCAAGGGTCCAATCCGGTGCAAGGGGAAATACATTGGCAACTTCTCCAGTCTCATCCCTGGGAATTCTCTCCCAAGTAAAGACAGCAATGTCCGGCACGATAGAACTTCCGGCAAAAGTACAGCGCAGCTCGGTGAAGGCACAGGCTACCTTTTGGGATCTGACAGATGTGTTTATGAGGGTGGCAAAATCAAGCTGAAGCCGACTGTGTTTTCCTTGGGGCATGGGTTTCTGGATGACTTGACCGTCAATATATTCACTGGCAGGCTTAGTCTCAGGTAATGTCAGGAATGCTTCCAGGGTTAGCGGTCTAGACTGAGTTTGAACCACCTTAAAGCTGCCTCCGACCGAACTTTGCACATGTCATGTTTATGATACCGACAGACACGTTAGGACGGCGGCGAAGTATCCAGGAATACCTTAAAATGTAAAGGAATGTATCTTTGTGATCCTTCCCCATGACTGATTCGAGCATTCTGCCCGAGACTAGCCGTATCCCTGCTCAAGCCTGGAAAATCAAGCTGCTCTACGATGGCGAGTGCCCGCTATGTATGCGGGAAGTCAACTTTTTGCAAAAACGTGATGCGGGTCGGGGGCTGGTGGCCTTTGTCGATATTGCAGACGATGGCTATAGCCCCGAAGCCAATGGCGGCGTTGACTTTGAGACCGCTATGGGCCGGATCCATGCCGTGCTACCAGATGATAGTGTGATCCGCGATGTGGCTGTCTTTCGTCGGGTCTATGAAATTTTGGGCCTGGGTTGGCTCTATGCCCCGACAAAATGGCCCATCCTGGGGGCGATAGCAAATTGGCTCTATGGTATCTGGGCTGACTGGCGTCTGAGGCTGACCGGGCGGGCTGATTTAGCCACCCTGGTGGCTGAGCGTGAAGCTCGGCTGTGTGAGACCGATCGCTGTCGTGTCTAGCAGTGTGATTAAAAATCGCGTAGTAAGTTAAGTATTTCGAGCTAAATAGCTGCCTATAGAAGGGCTGAGTCTAAAATAGAACTAAAGAACTAAGGGGGGTATTGCCATGGGTGATACCGCAACATTTCCGTTTTGGCTCCCCTATTGCGATGTTGAGTTTGAGCCCAAACCGCTTGGGTTTGAAGCCATTGAAGATACGGATGGCCTGAGCGAATATGAGGGACTGGGTTGCCCCATCTGTGGTGAGGGCGTCTATCGGGTTTATCTAGGGACTGAATATGTTACGTGCGATAGCCATCGTCTTAAGCAGCGGCTCGCCGCAATATTGACAATCGCAGGAGATTGAATGTATTTATAATTCTCAATGGTGTGATCCATTATCAGTTTCTTCAGGGGGCTTTCCCTCCTGTGATTTTCCTTAAGGCTCCTTGAGTATGAATTCACGACAGAGCCTGATCGAAATCTTTGCGTCTTTCATTGAATTTCAGGCAGATCGCTTCTCTGGGTGGGTGATCGATGCCAAACTGCGTCGGAGTGTTGAAGACTGCTTGGCGTCGTCGTCGGCAACAGACACGTCAGAGGCTTTTTGGGCACTTTACTGGTACTCAAATTGGAGAGAGCAGCCTGAAAGCCTGGCCGGCCATCATTTGAATGCTTATTTACAAGAAACCTGCTATTGGTCTGCCATCAGGGCGACTCGGGTCCTGGCTAACTCGTCCTATCGTCTGTCAGATTGTTTTCAATTGGCCAGTGCCGAAACCGATAAAGTCTTGACCGGTTATAAACCCAATCGAGGCATCAGTCTAAAAGGCTATGCCAGCTTTACCTATCCCTCCCTGATTCGAGATATCTTGCGTCAGCGCCAGGAGGTCGATATTTGCACCAACTGGAGTTTGTTAAGGCGGTTGAGTAAAAAGCGGATGACGTTGTCCCTACGCCATGCGGGCCTGAGCGCGGCTG
>JBCBQD010000191.1:438-11221 GCA_039820425.1 Cyanobacteria bacterium J06635_1 | reverse complement strand
ATGTACTTTCCCAGACTATGCCATCCATATCTCACTCTATCTAAACTGATGGATTATCTTAAAATTTCAGCACTAGACGGATCAACAACAACATCCCAACTGTTAAGCCGAATAAAACGCCCCAAATAAACACCGAAGGCACATAGGGCATGGAGCCCCAGCTCAACCGACCAAGTGAGCGCTTGCAATCCCTTCCGTTGCAAATAGAAATTCACATTTAACAGCGCCACCACATAGGCTTCGAACCCTACAATAATCGCCGCCATGTGCATTGGAATGAATATAAAAGCAACCACCCAAATCTTGATTGTGCCAGCACTGGTGCCACGAATTAGGTGAAGAATATCAGTCAAAACATAGGGCGCATTAGGCAAGAAGGCGATAAACGTCACCAGACCTATCCACCAAAGCCAGAGCTTCCGCGTATGGGACTGTTTAAATAGCCAAACGCTAATCCCCAGAGCAATCACCATGACCCCAGCTAGCCAAAGCAGTTGGAGTAAGGTGCTCAGATCCGCCGTCTGAATACCCCGAATGACATCCAACGCAAACCGTCTAAGTCTGGGGAGCCTAGACTCCAGTCCCAAGATCCCAATTAGGGCAGTGCCAAAACAGGCCACCGCAAACCAGAACGGAGAAACGGCTTTCCGGCGAAACAGCCTAAAGCTAAGCAACATTGGAATAAAGGCCAGAAATAGGTTCCACCAGATCCAGCCGCTATAAAATTTATCGATACCCTCATAAATATCAGTGACGATCCATCCCATGTATGTATCAACCCCATATCGAACTTGTGTTTCAACGTATCAATGGCATATCTACACGCCGAAAATGCCTCTGAGCGTTAGGGTGTGTCAAGCTTAAAATTTCGGTTAGGCGAGGTGGGTGAGTGGGTGATGAGGTCTTCACTATTCACTAGCGCAGCGCATTCACCAGCGCAGCGCACTCACTCATCAAAACCGAATATTGAACATTGACGGACTAATAGCTTGGGTACTACTTATTTATAGGACTGCTTTTAGGGTTACCTTAGACGTAGGCGTTGTACTACTTTACATAATCAGGATAGAGCGCCTCTGGCGGGGTTAGCGGCTCGGACATCTCACGGGTGCGACCATAGCCCCACGGTTGTTTATCCCAGCCTTGGGGGGTATCTGTCCAAACATAAACCCCACCATCGTCACTGTTGTAGAGCCAGATGCGATTTTCGTCATCCCAGAGCCAATAGACATTGAAACGGCTAAGAAATTCTGATCCGAGGTCTTCATAAACGATGCTGCCATACTCATTCTCACGAATGGTGACCTGCCATACGCTTGAGCCGTCGTCGAAAACAAAGCTGTACTCGATAGGGACACTGAGCTGATAGCGACCGCTGGGGGAGTTGACGCGCTGTTGCTGGTTGGGTGGGGACGCGAATTATCTACAGCTTGCGATCGCGCAAGCGCTGACCAGGCAGTTCGCAACCATAGCCACACCACTCAGAAAAATCCGCCTGGAAAATCGATGGACCTTAGCCACAGGTCATACCCCTAATTTTCATACCTTTCGCTATCTGCTGAATACCACAGCGTCAGCTCAGGGGATTTCGCATCGGGACTAATGCTTGCTATGGTGACAAAGCGAACTTTACAAATAGTTACATATGGCTACTCAGCCCTCAAACCGCTTGCCGGTGCAGTTCTGGATTGTGACGCTGGTGGCGTTTATCAATTCGGTCAGCTTCACGATTATTATTCCGACGCTGTACCCCTATGCCAAAGAGTTTGGGCTGAGCGACTGGCAAGCCAGCTTGCTGACTACCGCCTTCTCGCTGTCTCAGTTTGTGGGCACGCCGATTTTGGGTCGCCTGTCTGATCGAGTGGGGCGCAAACCCTTGCTGGTGATCAGCCTGCTCGGTACCGTGGGGGCCAACCTGCTGGCGGCGGTTTCACCGTTTGCCTGGGTCCTCTACATGGCACGAATGCTGGATGGCATCACGGGGGGCAATAACTCCGTGGCCCAGGCGGTGGTCAGCGATATTACTTCGCCGGAGCAGCGCACCCAGGCCTTTGGCATTTTTGGGGGTATGTTTCGCCTGGGGTTTGTGGTGGGGCCACCCCTGGCCTATTTTGCTCAAACCCTGCCGACGCTACCGGGGGTAAGCACCCTGGGGATGAGTTTTTTGGTCTCAGCGGGGATGGCGCTGATTGCGGCTATTCTGTGCTTTTTTGTCTTGCCCGAGACCCAGCCGCCTGAGAAATGCACGAAAACCTTTAAGCTCAGTTGGGGTGATTTTGGCTTTGGCCGCTTGGCGACCTCGTTTCGCAAGCCACGGGTTGGACACATTTTTATCATGACCTTTCTCAATGGGGCCACTTTCACCATCTTTACGTTTGCGTTTCAGCCATTCTTTTTGACGGTGCTGGGGCAAGACACTAAAAATCTCGCTATTACGTTTGTGGTGTTTGGGGTTCTGGCCTTTCTCTCCCAGGTGTTTTTATTGGAACCGCTGCGCAAGAAGCTAAATTTGGTGAACTTGTTGGTGGGTGCTTTGATCCTGCGAGGCCTTTTGTTGATATTGATTCCATCGTTTCCTAATATTGTTGCGTTTTGGATTTTTCTGGTCTTTTTTGGAATGGTAAATGCGTTCCCGATGCCCCTGATTGATTCGCTGCTGTCACTGAGAACCTCTGATCAAGAGCAGGGGGAGAATTTGGGTACAAACTCCTCCTATTTGAGTTTCTCAAATGCCATCGGACCGGCAATTTCGGGTCTACTGGTCACGTTTGGCTACTCACTACCGTTTTTTGTGGCGGGGGTGTTGACGGTTGCGATCGCGGCCTTTGCCCTCACCCTTAAAACCGCCAACCCTTCACCCGAAAGTGCAATGCTGTAGGTAAATTAAAAACACCATAGACGTTTGGCCAAAGTTCAGGATTTTCTAAATAGGGGTCTATTCCTGGAAAGGGTGAAGGCATCGGTTTGAGCCATCGACTGCTCTATATGACTCATGGGCTTAGCCTTAATGGCTAATCGGTTACTCTAGTATCTACGATGTATCCATTAATAGACAGCTATGGGGGCAGCTATGGTTGCTTCGATTTCTAAAACAATCAGCCTTGAAGACTGGCTCAAAAATCCACCCGATCGCACCGAATGGGTCAACGGTGCTGTGATTGAAAAGGATGCAAAAGCTTTTAATGCAGGTGACATGACTGCAAAACATGGACGGACGCAGGCACGGTTGGCCCGTCATTGGGGTAACTATATGCTCTCTAGCCAGGTCGGTGGCGAAGTTTATACAGAAACACCCTGTCGAACCATCAATCAGGGGCGTCGTCCGGATGTGGCGCATCTAACGCCAGAGCTTTTAGTGCAATATGGGACTGACTTTGAGGTATTGCCGCAAGCGTTTCCGCTGATTGCCGAGATTATTTCACCGACGGATGATGCAGAAGAGGCGTTTGCAAAGGCGGCTGAGTATTTGCAATCGGGCTGTCAGGAGGTGTGGCTGCTGATGCCTGAGGTGCATCATATCTTTGTGCAAACGGCCAGTCAGCGGTTTTGGTATACGGCGGGGGATATTGCTAAGACACAAAAGGTTTTGCTTGGGTTTGAGATTTCGGTGGATGCGCTGTTGGGGGATTTGGGCTGACGGGTGCCCGAGCACCTGGAAAGGGAAGGTGCGTTCTAGGCTCAGTCAAACCAGTGAGAAGTATTGGTTTGGGTGAATGCACCCTACGGGTAACGGGTCGCGTCATAATGGGGGTGGCGCTTTACATTCCTTTACTATGGCCAGAGATCTGCGGGATTTTATCAAACTGATTGAGGAGCGGGGGCAGCTGCGGCGCATCACTGCGCTGGTCGACCCTGAGCTTGAGATTGCCGAGATCTCGAACCGGATGTTGCAGACCGGAGGGCCCGCGCTGCTGTTTGAGAATGTGAAGGGGTCGCCGCATTCAGTCTTGGTCAACAGCCTGGGCACCGTCGAGCGGGTGTGCTGGTCGATGAATATGGAAAAACCGGAGGAGTTGGAAACCCTGGGTAAAAAGTTGGGGATGCTGCAACAGCCCAAGCCGCCCAAGAAAGTGTCCCAGGCGATTGAGTTTGGCAAGGTGCTGTTTGATGTCGTCAAGGCCAAGCCGATGCGCGACCTGCTGCCGCCCTGTCATCAGGTGGTGCTCAAGGGCGATCAGGTTGACCTGACCCAGATTCCAATGATCCAGCCTTACCCCAAAGATGGGGGTCGGGTGGTAACCTTTGGCCTGGTGATCACTAAAGACTGTGAGACCGGGATTCCTAATGTGGGGGTCTATCGCTTGCAGTTGCAGGGCAAGAACACCATGACGGTGCAGTGGCTCTCGGTGCGGGGCGGGGCGCGCCACCTGCGCAAGGCAGCTGAAAATGGCAAGAAATTGGAGATTGCCATTGCCATCGGCGTCGATCCGCTGATTATCATGGCGGCGGCAACGCCCATCCCGGTGGATCTATCAGAATGGCTATTTGCGGGTCTCTATGGCGGCAAGGGCGTTCTCCTGGCGAAGTGTAAAACGGTCGATCTCGAAGTGCCTGCCACCTCAGAATTTGTGCTGGAGGGGACGATTACCCCCGGTGAGGTGGCTACCGATGGCCCCTTTGGCGATCACATGGGCTACTACGGCGGCGTGAACGATCAGGCTCCACTGATTCGCTTTCAGTGTGTGACCCACCGCAAAGACCCGATCTACCTCACCACCTTTAGCGGCAGACCGCCTAAAGAAGAGGCGATGATCGCCATTGCCCTAAATCGTATCTATACCCCGATCCTGAGGCAGCAGGTGCCCGAGATTGTGGATTTCTTTTTACCGATGGAGGCGCTGAGCTACAAGGCGGCGGTGATTTCAATTGATAAGGCTTATCCTGGACAGGCCCGCCGGGCGGCAATGGCCTTTTGGACGGCGCTGCCGCAGTTTACTTACACCAAGTTTGTGATTGTGGTAGACAAAGACATCAACATTCGCGACCCGCGCCAGGTGATTTGGGCGGTGACCTCAAAGGTAGACCCGGCCAGGGATGTGTTTATCTTGCCGGAAAATCCCTTTGACTCGCTGGATTTTGCGAATGAGAAACTGGGCTTGGGCGGCAGAATGGGCATTGACGCAACCACCAAAATCTATCCAGAAAGCGAGCACGAGTGGGGCGAGGAACTAAAGTCTGACCCGGATGTGGCGGACATGGTAAAACGACGCTGGGCCGAATACGGACTGGCTGATTTGGAGATGGGTGAGGCCGATCCCAACGTGTTTGGCTACGAGATTCATTAGCGCAGGTCAGTCATGCCTCCATTTGATACGCTTGCCGGAAAGAAACCGATTGCGCGGCAGCCGCGGGTGCGATCGCAGCGCGCCTGGTTTTCTACCCTCTTCAGACTCCGGGGCTCGGTGATTCCTGCGGTGATGCCTCGGGTGTTGTGCTGTGTTGTCTTTAGTCTGCTGGTCTCCATTCTCCATCAGCGTAACTGGCCCGTGTCACTGCCGACGCTGAGTGGGATTGTACCCAGCATCGTCCTGGGTTTGCTACTGGTATTTCGGACGAATACCGCCTACGAGCGCTTTTGGGAAGGTCGTAAGCTGTGGGGCACGATGGTGAATGTTTCGCGTAATCTGGCCCGACAGATCTGGGTTGCCGTTGAGGTAAAAGATAATCAAGAACGTGCTGCCAAGCAGCAAGCCCTGAGGCTTGTGACTGCTTTTTCGGTCGCTACAAAACTGTGGTTGAGAAAGCCATCCGTCAACGCTCCCAGCCATACAGAGCTGCAAGCCTTGCTCACCCCAGAGCACTACGATCAGCTGCAAGTCATGCATCACCCGCCTTTAGAAATTGCCTTTTGGTTGGGGGACTACTTGCAGCAACAGCAGTCAAAAGGGTACATCCATCCGTATCAGCTGATCAAACTCCTGGAACTACTAGATCAGCTAGTAAACGTTCTGGGCGGTTGTGAGCGGATTCTCAAAACGCCGATTCCGATGGCCTATTCGATTCATATTAAACAGCTGCTGCTGCTGTATTGTTTGGCCTTGCCGTTTCAAGTCGTCAACGATCTTGGCGGCTGGACGGCAACGATTGTGGGCCTGGTCTCATTTACCGTTTTCGGTATCGAAGAAATCGGCATCGAGATTGAAAACCCTTTTGGCTGTGACCCTAACGATTTGCCCCTGGATGAAATCTGCCAGACCATGCAGCAGAATATTGAGGACTTGATGACGCTTAAACCGAGGATCGAAGCAGTGGATAACGGGTAGTGGGCAATGGGGAATGGCTAAGGGGGAATGGGGTTGTCCTCTATAACCCATCACCCATTACCCATCACCCATCACCATCTCATTTCGTTAAGAAACCCTCACAAAGCATAAAACCGTATCGTATTATACAGATGTAAAGTAAATCGTTCATCTCTCTACCCTCCCTGTCTAACCGCTTTGCTAAGGTGAGCACGGCAGTAGTGAGACGGAAGTAGGGCACACCAGCCCGAAGGAACGCGCCTCTATAGACGTATAGCCTGAGGAGGCGAACCATGAAACTGACTTATCGCGGTGTTACCTACGAATACACCCCCCCAGAAGTTGCGACTAAATCAACTGGAAAAACTGGCAAGTATCGTGGTGTGGATGTCCGTTTCCGGGCTGTTGAGCATCCCCCCATTCAGCCGCTGAAGGTCGATATGATCTATCGCGGTGTGCCCTATGGTGCCGAAGGAGTTACTGAAACAGCTGAGCAGGAGAGCACTGTTATGTCTTCTATTTCTGAAAGAATGCGAGCGTTGGTGGTCAGCCATGTCCGCAATATCCGTCGGCGTGAGCAGTCAATGTTGGCTCGCATGGATGTGCAGGTGGGCCTCACCGCTGAAGATGCGGCCCACTACGAGAGCAGCATCCAAGGTAAAGTGCGCCATAACTTTGGCGGGTATGATCGCAGCGGGGCTGCAATGAGCTAACTCTGCGATCGCAGTAGGTCGTTAAAAGTGGGTCGTTAAAGAGCGTCTCTCTCCTGACCTCTCTCAGACAAACATTTGAAGATAGTGCATCACGACCAGGCCTTGCGCAGTTGAGCGCAGGGCTTTTTCGTTGTGTGTCTGTTCACACACCGACTTTAGCGCACAGGGTTTCGATGGGGCAGCGATCGCACTGGGGGCGTTGCTTGCAGATTTGTTTGCCAAAGGGCATGAGGACTTTGTTGGTCTCGATCCAATATTGTCTAGGCAGCTTGGCCTCCAGGGCCTTAGTGGTTTTCTCAGGGGTTTTGGTCTCGACGTAGCCCCAGCGGTTAACAACCCGATGGACGTGGACATCGACGCTGATGTAGGGCTGATGGTAGGCAATACCCATGGCCAGGTGGGCACATTTGGGGCCAACCCCGTTGAAACTGAGCATGATATCGACATCACAGGGGAGTTTACCCTTGTGGTCGTTGACGAGGGTAGTTGCAATGGTGCGAATCTGTGCCGCTTTGCGGTCAGCAAAGGTGCTCTCTTTGATGAGAGTTTCAATCTCTTTGACACTCAGCTGACTCATTGCCTGGGGCGTCTTAGCCCTGGCAAACAGGCGTCGTGACACGGGTAAACTGGTCTCATCATAGGTGCGAATAGAAATGATGCAGGAGATCAGCTGCTCAAACGGTGAGTCATAACCTTCATCAGCCAGCTGAAACATGGCTGCTTTTGGGTAGTCTTGCATGAACTCGCGCAGGCGGTTGAAGACAGTTCCAATATCAAAATCAGACGACATGTTCGTCGTTACCCCCCTCCGCTCGGCGGATGCCACCCCGCAGACACCCAAGCTTGCCTGACGGTGACCGCAATAGGATTGTTTAGCTGCAAAGTCAGAGCCGTCGCACGACCAGTCGCTGTTAAGCCCAAAATATGGGTGCCATTATTCATCCAAGCAAAATGGTATGTCCATTTCTGTTGACGGGGATTAAACAACTCAATAATCTGATTCGTTACAGGATCTTCTGCCTGAGTCTGAATGCCTTTGTAAGCGTTGCATAATCGACATGCAAGCCATAAATTCTCTTCATCATCCGTACCCCCAATTGCTTTGGGAATAATGTGCTCTATTTCTAAAATACCCAAAATATATTTCTGAAGACTACGGCAGTAACCACACTGATTATTGGCCTGTGCTCTTACTCTCTCTCTAACTTCTTTAGAAATTTGACTCATTGCTTAGAGGCTCAATTAATTCACGTTTGACAGCCTCATTGAGGGCATAAGCCTTTTTGAGTAATGCTTCTTGATAGATTTGCATTAATTTCTGTAACTCTGAACATTCATTTTCACCCAGAAGACCTGCTTGTTGAAGATCCAATAGCTTGCTTAATTGTGCATCCTGGTCTGGCTGCATTTGCAGTTTGGTCAGGGCCAAAACTTGCTTATCAGAAAGTTCAGAAACAGGTTCAAGATTAACGCTGTCTGTTGGATTCAGAGAAAAGCCCTTATCTCTTCGCTGAGCCTCTAGAACACGGAGTTTCGTGGTTTCGCTTTTGAGCAAATGTGTTGCTTCTAATTCAGATACTATATTTTTCCAAAGTTCTATAGGAATCAACACGTTCGTGAGTGCACCTTGCTCATTAGATAAGTATTGAACGTTTGCCGTGTCCATAGCTGCTGGTTGATTGCATTATGCTTTATTTTAGTCAATTACTCTAACTGTTTGAACCCGAGATAGCCTCGAGGGGTGATAAACCAGCCTGTGTGAGTCAGACTGCTTTGGTTACCAATGAGAACCGTGGTGAGCATGTCAATGGGGTGGTTTAGCATATCGCCCAGGGTGGTCAGCACAATTTGCTCGTCGGGGCGATAGAGCGACCGAGCCAGGGCGACCGGGGTATCTGGCTGGCGATATTGCAGCAAAGTTTGCTGGGCAAACTGGATTTGCTCGGTGCGGGTTTTAGATTTGGGGTTATAGAGGGCCACAATGAAGTCGGCCTGGGCAGCAGCCACCAGGCGTTTTTGAATCACCTCCCAGGGGGTGAGCAGGTCGCTCAGGCTGATGGCGCAAAAGTCGTGCATCAGGGGGGCTCCTACCCGCGAGGCGGCGGACTGTAGGGCGCTGATGCCGGGGAAGATTTGGACGGCTGGGGTTTTGCCATCCCAGTTTTGGGTTTTGAGGGTTTCGAGGACGAGGCCGCCCATGCCGTAAATGCCACAGTCGCCGGAGGAGATCACGGCGACTGTGAGCCCCCAATTGGCGAGTGCGGTGGCGCGTTCGGCCCGCTGTTTTTCTTGGGTGATGGGCAGGGCTTCGATGATTTGGCCGGGGCGCAGCAGCGGGCGGATGAGATCAACATAGAGAGTGTAGCCGATGACGACATCGGCCCGGTTGATGGCGGTTTTAGCGGCGGGGGTAATCTGGTCGAGGCTGCCGGGGCCAGTACCGACCAGGAGGAGTTCGCCAGTGCGTCCGGTGTATTCTGTCTCGGCCTGGGCGATCGCAACTGTTACCGCGCCAATATAATCAGGATGGCGAATGATTTGTTTTGGGACCCGGAGAGCGGTAACAATGGGAGCTGACTTTTTTTGCACCCCATTCTGAGGCCCCCTAAATCCCCCAATACTGGGGGACTTTGAGTCCATACTCTTCAAAGCTCGAGAAGCAGGGGAGTCTATCCCAGTCCTCAGAACCCCCCCAAATTGGGGGGCAGGGGGGCCTTCAATCGCTGTTGCTGGCAGACTAGCCACTAAAATTGCTGCCGCTTCAGCCACACTTCCAGTACCCACGGCGGTCTCTACCACCTTTGAGGGATTGGGCACGGCAATGTCTTTGAGCTGCGCTGCTTTAAAGCAACGTAATGGCCAATCTCGGTCCTGACAGAGTTCAACCAACCCCACTTCATCTGCCTTGATATCAAGGGTGGCAACGCCTGCGATCGCACCCAGCGCTAAATGATTTTTGCGAAACACCTGCTCAAGGGCATATTCGATCAACGCTTGCGGCGACCCGCGTTCACAGCCAATACCCACCCACAGCACACGGGGATGCCATTGTACTTTGGGCAACCCTTTAGGTAAATCGCCATTGTCTGCAAACTGTCGCTGAATCGAGCTAATCCAAATCCGGGCCTGGGGGGTCAGGTCTTGATCACGGTCTTGAAACTCTGGGAAGCCAAACTGAAAGGCGTGGTCCTCTGGTAAGGACTGCTGCCAGAGATCGCTGCCGCAGTCTTGAATGATTTGCACTGGGGCTGAGTTTGCGATCGCCGCACTGACGCCTGTCCAAGCGCCGCTGCCTTTTACCCAGCCAAAAGGCGTTCCCATGATGTCAATGCCTGACAGGCCCCGGTGATAGGCTGCCCCGGTGATGATAGGCTTGGCGTCTAAACAGTGGCTGACTTGCTGCGCCAGGTGATCGGCTCCGCCCTGGTGACCGCCGCAGAGACTAATGGCATATTGACCGGCAGCGTCAATCACGACCACAGCAGGATCTGTGGCTTTGTCTTGCAGCAGCGGGGCGATCAGGCGCACCACGGCTCCCGTGGCCAAACAGAAAATAAAGCTGTCGTAGGTGTGCCAGCGCTGGGCTAAAAAATCACGCAGGGAATGGTCGTAGCTTTGGTGAGGGATGTCCAGGGTGTTGGCTGCAGTGGCAAGACTGTCAGAAATCCAGAGATTGGCGTTGAGGGTTTGACAGACTGGGGCGAGGCAACGTAGTCCTTCAAGGGTGGTTGCGATGGCGCAGCCTCTCCTATGGAGAATCGTGGCGATAGGCATTAGAGATACAGATGGAATAATATCCTGCCCCTCGCATGAGAGGCACCGCTCAAA
>JBCBQD010000191.1:0-428 GCA_039820425.1 Cyanobacteria bacterium J06635_1 | reverse complement strand
TTTCGGTCGGTTGTGCTAGCGATCGAAACCCACCCCGCCCTGCGAGCACCCCTCCCAGGAGGGGACGTTGGCAGAACCTACACCACCTGAGAGGACTGAGGCACCTTGGGCTGGGGCTGCGGCTGGAACTGGAACATGGTGTAAACTACGTTCCGGCGAATGCCTGTCATCATATCCAAAAAGACTTCGTAGCCTTCGCTCTTGTATTCAATCAGCGGATCTTTCTGACCGTAGCCGCGCAGACCGACCGTCTCGCGCAGGGCGTCCATCTGCTGTAGGTGTTCGCGCCAGAGGGTGTCGATTTGTTGCAGGATAAAGAATCGCTCGGCTTCGCGCATCAGCCCTGGTTTGATCTGATCGACCTGGGCTTCTTTGATGTCGTAGGCGATCCGGACCTGCTCTTTGAGGAAGGTTTTAATCTCGCCCAT
>JBCBQD010000190.1:0-11341 GCA_039820425.1 Cyanobacteria bacterium J06635_1 | reverse complement strand
GGGCGGAGAGTTCAATCGCCCAATCCCTCGATGCCAGTAAAGCAGGACGAGTCTATTTCATACCCTATGTTCTGTGTGCAGGTCTACCAGGAGCAATCGGCACCGAGCTGTATTTAGAAGAACTGCAAGCAGAGCTAATGCCCGATGCTCCGTAGACGAGCGCTCGAGCAAGAACATCATCAGGGAAATTCCGTGTAGGCCTTCCTAATTATTTGGCTCGGTCAGTTTGCCTCTTGGCTGGGCTCCGAAATGACCAACTTTGCCATCACTTTGAACCTGTTATGCAGCCGGGCACACCTCTGGATCATATCTCCTAGCGGGTGCGTCTCTTGGGCAGATTAAGCTATGATTTTCCAACCGTGCGATCGCACCCGCACATCCCACAATCGCTGATACAGTCCACTTTGTTCCGCCAGATCCTCATGCTTTCCGCGCTCAACAATGCGCCCCTTATCCAATACCAAAATCTGATCTGCCGCAGTAATCGTCGTTAACCGATGGGCAATCACAATCAACGTTTTCTTCGCACTCAGAGCATGAATCGCCTGCTGAATCAGCCGTTCATTTTCTGGATCAATAGAGGCTGTCGCCTCGTCTAGCAGCAAAATGGGCGCATCTTTGAGCATGGCACGGGCGATCGAAATGCGCTGCTTCTCACCCCCCGAAAGGGTCGCTCCGCCTTCGCCTATCCTCGTCTGATAACCCTCCGGCAGGGCCATAACAAACCCGTGGCACTGGGCGGCCTGAGCCGCTGCCATCACCTGGGCCTCGGTGGCAGTCGGGTTACCAAACCGAATGTTTTCAACAATCGTGTCATTAAACAGATACACCTCTTGAAAGACCATCGTCATCTGAGAAAGCAAGGTATTGGTCGGGATCTGTCGCACGTCTACACCACCCAGGGTGACAGTCCCAGAGCTAACATCCCAGAAGCGGGCAATCAGGTTAGTAATGGTTGTTTTACCCGAGCCGCTGGGTCCCACTAACGCCGTCATTGAGCCGGGTGGAATCTTGAAACTGACTTGGTCGAGAACCGTTTCACCCCCATAGCTAAAGCTGACGTTTTGGAACTCAACTGTGGTATCTCGCAGCGGCTGGGGCGTGGATGCAGCAGGCAGCAAGGGGGCTTGCAAAAACTCATTCAGGTTGCGCACACAGTTCTGCATGATGCGATAAAACTCCATCATTTCGGCCATGGCCATTAGTGGGGTATAAAAGGCCAAACCCAACACCATAAAAAAGAGAAAGCGATCGCCGCTGAGGCTGCCATTGACAAACAGCGCCATGCCCACTACCAAAAGCAGCGCAAAGCCCAGCTCCAGTACCGATAAAAATATTACCAGTGCCGGGGTTAGCTGAGTCGCCGTCCGCAGGCTTGCCAATCGATAATCACTTAGCCCAGCCCGGAACTGTTGCAGCCGATCCCCCGAAAGATTAAAGGCCCGAATCACCGCAATCCCCTGGATATACTCGACCATTCGCGCGTTGGCCTGCACCCGCGACGCTGCCTGCAAACGCCACACCCGTGCAAAGATCTTTTCCCCATAGCGGAGAGCTAATACGGCAAAGGGCACACTTGAGGCTAGCACCAGCGCCAGCCGCCAGTCGTACACCAGCATGACGCCAAAGATAATGATCGGGGTAACCATCGCATTGATCAAACTCTCTAGAACGTGGTGCGGCTCTAGATACATGATGTTGGTAGTAAATAGCCCATCAATGGTGCCCGTCTCGCGCTGAGTAAAAAAGCCCAGGGGCAGTCGTCTCAGGTAGTCTGCCAGAAACAAACGCAGCCGGGTCTGCACAGCCATTGTTAAAGCGTACGCCTGGGTGTTGCCCCTATAGCCGCAGACAATCTGGGCCAGACACAGGGCAACAATCACAGCTACATATCCCCACAGTTGACCTTCACCAACAGGGCTGGCAGACAAAGGGCTGGCAGACAAAGAGCTGGCAGACTCCGGACCTTGAAATTCTGTACCCTGAAATAATGCCACCAGCACTAAATATACTGTATAGCTGGTAGCCCCAATAGCCATCCCTTCCACCATGCGCCAGCGCACCGCCCGCCAAAAATAATGATCGGCCCGAGGCGGGATCAGCTTGCGCATCATGGTCCAAATCGTATCGGTTTCATCCAAAGCACGATACGGATTTTCTAACAGGTTATCTGTTTCTGAAAGATTTTTCGCTGTTGGCACAATGCATGGCGTCTCTCCTCCCTCGCTATCTTCCCCATCTCCCCCATCTTCTCTAAATCCCCCATCTTCCCTAAGTTCCCAATCCCTCGCCGCCACATGCGCCTGCCACTGTTTTTTATACAGCTTGCAGCTGGCCAACAGCGTCTCATGGGTCCCCCTCGCGACCACCTGCCCCTGATCGATCACCAAAATCTGATCGGCTTCGGTAATGGTCGAGAGCCGATGAGCTACAACCACCAGGGTTTTGTCTCTTCCTGCCAGCAGACCTGCTAGGGCCGTCTGTACCAGGGCTTCGTTCTCAGGATCCACGTAGGCGGTGGCTTCATCGAGCACCACAATGGGCGCATCTTTAAGAATAGCGCGGGCAATCGAGAGCCGCTGTCGCTGCCCACCGCTAAGGCTCGCACCATTCTCACCAATGGATGTCTCGTAACCTTGGGGGAGTGCTTCGATAAATTCGTGACAGCGAGCAGCTTTTGCCGCTGCAATAATTTCGACTCGGGTGGCATTGGGGTTGCCAATTCGAATATTTTCTAAAACCGTATCGCTAAATAAAAACACATCTTGAAAGACAAACGAGACCCGATCCATCAGGTGCTCGACGGCAATCTCTTTGACACTCACCCCGCCGATACAAATCTCGCCCTCATCCACATCCCAAAAACGTGGGATTAGCTTAGCTAGAGTACTTTTGCCTGCGCCGGATGGCCCTACTAGCGCCGTGACGCGACCAGCGGGTGCGGTAAAGCTGACATCCTCGACCACAGCCGTATTCCCATAGCCAAAGGAGACATTCTGGAAGGTAATCTCATTTCCTTTGGGAACCTTCGGATGTGCCGGATCGACCAGAGCTGGTTGGCTAAACACCTCAGCGATGCGCTGAGAAGCCGCACTGACTTGATAAAATCCGGTCATGCCGTGGAACAGCACTGCCATTATCGGGCGGTTAAAGCCGATGCCCATGACCACAAACAGCACAAAGGTGGGAATACTCAGCGACCCCATCAAATAAAGCGCAATCCCGGCGGGCACCACTGTCACCGCTGCCGAGCGCATCAGAGTGAGCATAATCGCCATGGGGAGGGCTGAGGTTCGCGTTGTGCGCACATAGACTTGTCGCATCTCCTCAACCACATCCTGTAGCTGAGCAAAGGAAAAGTCGGTGCGGGTAAAGGCTTTGATCACCTTCATGCCGTTGATGTACTGGATGACGACGCCGTTCATCTTGGCCAGCAGGGCGTTGTAGGCGCTCATGTCAAAGCGCGACATCATCAAACCGAAAAAGCTGAGCGCGATCGCAGCGCTGGCCAAAGTCGCCAGGGTCATCCGCCAATCGACTAAAAATAACAAAATACCGGCCAGCAGCGTCACCGTCAGCCCCGCCACCACATCGGGAATAATGTGGGCCAACCCCTGCTCAAGCTGCTCCACATCTTCATGGATAATCTTTTTAATCTCGCCCGTGGTGCGATTGGTAAAGTAGCCCAGGGGCAAACTACCTAGCTGGCGGGCCAGCTCAATGCGCAGATCGTAGAGAATTGTATAGGCCGCCACATGCGACAACCGAGTCGAGAGGCCCATGCAAATCCCTTTGCCCACGACGGCCACGACGGCTACCCCAGCCAGCCACCCGATAGACGAGGCCTCGATCGCAACTGCCCCAAACAGCTGCAGACTAACCAGATAAATTAGATAGTAAGGCACCAGCCCCAGCGCGGCCCCCACCGCTGCTAGCAAACCCGATAGGGCCAGATCAAACCGCCGACGGCGAATCAGCTGACCTAGGGTCGCCGGGGTCGGCGAACTTGCTAGAATAGGAGACGCCGCTGAAACAGTCCCCAACTGCTCTGCCGCCCAGACTTTGGCCTCATCTAGCGAGACAAACACTTTGCCGGGGCACCCATACATCGTCTGAGTGACCTTAGCCACCATTGGCCCCCACAGCTTGATCAGCTTAGCCGAGTCGGGCACCATTGCCACCCCGGCACAGTATTCAGAAATCTGAGGTTTGTGAGCCCTTGTCCAGGCAATGCCCTCCTTACGTATTTGCTTGGCTATAGGAGAACGCTTGCTTTTCTCTTCCGCAGCTTCTGCATCGTCACGCTGGAAAACTAGGGCAAATTTCTCTTTTTTTGCTAGCCAAGTTTCAAATTTACTATAAAACTTAGCCATCTCTTCCGGTGTGTCAATGCTTTGAAATCGGGCTGAGACAATTGGCCAGCGGCTGTCATCAATGGTTACCATCAGGCTGCGTTCTCCACGATAACGGGTTTAGGTTTACCATCATAGGAGTTTTATTTATGAACAGAGACTCCTAGAAGGATCTTTTTGACTCCAAAACGGAGCATTTTGAACTAGCTGTCGCAGGGCTGGCACAAGGTGCAGCCCCTACAAGATTATTCATTTTCACCTATACAACACCTTCTAAAACTCTGTTCTTACCTGAATGCCAAATGTCTGAGGGGCACCGGCTACGGCCAGGATACCGCCAAAGTCAAATGCCTGAGTCAGATACTCTTCGTCAAACAAATTATTGGCAAATAGATAAATACTATAGTTGTCAAACTCATAGCCCAGGCGAGCATTGACCAAAGCAAAGGCGTCTTGTTCGATGGTGTTGAGGTTATCAAAGTAAGTCTTACCAAAACCAATCACCTCTAAGCGTCCAAAAAAGCCTGACTCGCTGCGGTATTGGGCAGCCACATTGTAGGTCAAATCTGGAGTAAAGGGGGTGCGTTTACCCTCAATCGGCTGACCCGTAAAGAAATCTACTCCGCTCTGAAACTCGGCGTCAAGCAGACCTAATCCAGCGCTGAGTTCCAGTCCAGGAATCGGACGGGCGGTGAGTTCTAATTCTGCCCCAACGGTGCGGATATCAGCATTACCAATGGTTACAATACCGTTCTGTACACTGGGGAATTGAAAGTTGGATGTATCGTTATAAAATCCAGCTAAATTCACGGTCAGTCGATCATCTAGCCAAGAGGATTTTAAGCCAACTTCGTAGTTCCAGGATTTTTCGGCATCAAACACAGCAACAGCTGCATTATCCGGCTCAAAGTTGCCACCTGGCGGGCGGTACCCTCGGGTAATGCTGCCGTAGGCCAATAGATTTGGAGTAAACTGATAATCAACAACAAACCGGGGCAATAGCTCTGAGCCATCTGTTTCGACGCCGCTAAACTGCTGCAGGGGCAGTATCAGGATCTCATCAGGAGAAATAAAGGTTTGGGTGAAATCGGTGGAGACTTTTGTGTTTTCGTATCGCAGGCCAGCGGTAAGCGTCAGATCATCGACAACTTCGTAACTGGCCTGACCAAATGCTGCTAGACTGCGACTATCAACCTCGCCATCGGAACGTAATGTGCCTTGGGCCGTGGCAGGTGCAGCTGTCCCAGAAATAAAGTCGCGATTATTCTTAAACGTAGAGGTCTCAAAGTAGCCTCCTGCAATCCACTGCAGACGCTCACTTTGCGCTGGAGACTGAACCCGCAGTTCCTGGGTGAATACTCGCGATGAGAAATCAGGGGCATTGATGAGAAAATCAGCAACGCTGCCATCCTGGTCAAGGGCTCCTTGCTGATTAGAAAAGCGGTGGGCCGTAATGGAAGTGACGCGAATAATTGGGGTATCGTAGGCTACTCGCAGAGACTGGGCATTGGAGACAACATCGTTAAACCCGTTAAAGTCCAGTTCAGACTCAAAGGGATCGCCTGGTCTGACAAAAACTAGCGGTTCTGCTCCTTCGCGATAGTCGCTAACTGAGGCGTTGAGCAAGACTTCCCATTCATCTGAAGGTGTCCACAGCAGCTGTCCCCGTCCCGTAATGGCTGTCCCTCCATCGATATCATCATCGAGAAACGTGTTATCTACATAGCCGTCTTGGGTACCGTAGCTGCCCGACAATCGGAACAACAATTCATCTTCTACAATCGGGCCGCTGACGCTGAGCTGTGTTTCTAAATCTTCAAAGCTACCGTAGCTAGCCGCTGCCTTAAACTCGTACTCGTTTGTGGGTCTGCGGGTAATCACGTTAATGACACCGCCTGCGGAGCTTCTACCGTAAAGGGTATTTTGCGGACCTCGCAGCACCTCTATTCGTTCTAAATCAACCAAATCTTGGTCGATAAAACCGGAAAAATCGTAAGGAACATCATCAATAAAAAAACCGACTCCATCACGGGTAAAAGCGTTAAAGTTAGAGACACCTCGCAACGTATAAAAAGGAGCAGTGCGATTTGCACCACTGGGAAAAAAAGTAAAATTTGGCGTCCGATCAGCAACACTATCTAATGATGTGATGTTGGTATCCTCAATTTGTTGCTCTGTAAAGGTTGTAATGCTAAGTGGTACATCTTGGACATCCTCAGGCGTGCGTTCAGCAGTGACTAGAATTCTGAGCGTATCACCCTCATCCGCCTCATTGGCGCTGTCTTCGGCTGGCTCCTCCGCTGGCTCATTTTCAGGTTCTTCGCAGGGGCTGTCGTCTGAGTCTTCGGTTGGTCTGTTTTCCGGATCGTCTTCACAGGTTTCGGTAGCGTCTGGGGCTTCTTCTATAAGAACTTCAGGGCTGCTCTGCCCCCACCCTGGCTGAGCAAGCAGCCATAAAATTATCCCTGGCACCCATAAACTGTTCCAAATCAACCGCTGCTGCATAGCCTCACTCACAGAAACTCACACCGAAAGTATTTTTATCAATTAGGAAATATTCCCAACTGCCTGTTTCGGCATCATACGGAGTCGCTGCAAGAACTTCTATAACCCAGCGGGCGTTTTCTTAGCCCTAGACGGCGTTTTTTAGCGAGAAGGATTGAGTGGCTTACCCAAGCAAGCGCTGGGCAGCACGCCAAACTGTCGCTTGAAGGCGGCTGTGAATTTGCTTAGGCTGCTGTAGCCGACCAGACGCGCAACCTCAGAAACGCTCATGCGCTGGGCGGCTAGCAGCTGTCGGGCGTGCTCTAGGCGGTGCGATCGCAAATACCCAAACACCGTCGACCCAAACGCCGTCCGAAAATCTTGTTTAAGCTTGTAATCACCAATGCCCACCCGCTCAGCCAGCTGTTGCAGCGAAGGTGGATTCGCCATATCCCCTAAGAGAATCTCTCTTGCCAAGTGAACTCGCTCAATATCTTGGACATTTAGTCTGCGCCGGTTGCCAACCTGGTCAGACAAACTCTCTTGAGTCATTGCTTTAATCTGAGCAAGCTTCAACACAATCAGCTCAACCGCTTTGCTCTCTAGGTAGAGCCGCTGCATTACTCCCTCATACGGGCAATGCAGATACTGGTGTAGCACCATCTGCATCTCAGGCGTGATCGCCCCCACATGAAAATAAGGTTGGTCTGCCTGCTGGCTCAGTAACTGCCGAAATCGCGCTAACGTCGGCGTTAGCCCATCCCCCAGGTAGGACACCAGCCGCTGCGGATCAATCAACACCTCTACTGTGCGACTATGCAATCCATAGGGGCAAGTCCACACCCCCTGCTTCCCCAAACCGTTAAACATCATCAGGGCATGCCCCGGTTTGACCCAAATTTCTTGACGATAGACTGAGTCCCGATAGGTCGCATGCAAAGCCCCCTCAAGCAGGAAAACGAACATCACAGGCATCGGTTCTAGTCCAGGCTCAACCAGCTCAAAGGTTTCTAAGAAAGTCTGATTCCAGTTGTGGATGTTGAGCCCCGGGCATAGCTTAAAAAAACGGTTATATCCTGAGATAAACGGAGACTGCCAATCGGTTCGCATCGCGCCCCTATCTGGATAGGACCTGATCCAACGATGCTGACGAAATTCGGCCAGCAGGTCAGGGTAGCTTTGATAAGAAATTTCAATTTTCATGACAGAACCCGCTGATGCTTACCCGAAAGGTACATCCCGAAGGCTTCTATCAATATTACTGCAAACGTGCTTTAATGAGAAAAATTCTTAAATAAGAAACCTTACTATGATGGAAGGTGACTGTCACATCTAGTAACCCAAGCCCAAATTGTTTGTGATGAGACAACAGAAGTGATTGTGGCGACTACCAATGTTGCTCATCTATGACGATTTATCAAAGCGTTGGACTGGCAAGCTATTCAATAAACTCATCAAGCATTGAACCCGAGTAGCGCCTCGCTTTTTTAGGTAATTATTGATATTATTTCTCATTAACTGCCTTGTAATCAACTGCCCTCATGAGTCTCGACCTGACCTTACAAGATCTCGATGCCTTGGAAGAAGCCGAGCAGCAAGCGACGCCTGTGGCCTCACCTGACTCCGCAGAAGCTATTTACACGGTGCCGCCTCAGATAGGCAGCGGCTACCATCGGGAAATTGAGCTACAGCCAGGGATGGAGCTGCGCATCTTTAACTACACCTATCGTGATGTCGCGCTGCGGATACCTGAAGATCAGCATCTAGTGCAGTTCATCGTGCATCTGTCAGGGGTTGCTGACAGCGGCGATTTGGTGTATCAGGATGCCTATCACAGCTATATCGGCGGCAGCGGTATCCAACGCTCCGTCACCTCTTTCTTTGCTGCCTCAGAGCATCAGATTGGGGTAAATATCCACGTGCAGCCGCAGCTGTTTCAGCAGCTGTTTGGCACACCAGCCGGAGAGCTGCCCCCAGAGCTGAGATCGCTAGTCCCCAAACAGGATGACTGGCAGCGAGTTATCTCGCCTAAGACGACCGCAGCGGTGCGCTCAGTGGTGCAGCAAATTATTGACTGTCCGTTTACCGGCCTTACCAAACGGCTGTATTTTCAGGGCAAAGTATTCGAGCTGATGGCGCTGCAGCTTGAGGGCGCGATCGCACAAACCCCCCATCATCAACCCACCCCGATCAAACCCGATTTGGCAGCCCGGATTCATCAGGCGGCGGCGATTTTGCGATCAAATTTAGAAACCCCGCCCAGCCAGACTGATCTGGCTCAGCGAGTGGGCGTGTGCGATCGCACGCTGCGACGCGGTTTTAAGCAAATCTTTGGCACCACAGTCGTCGGCTACCTCACCCAGCAGCGCCTACAGCAGGCAGAACAAACCCTCAGAGACGGCAGCTGCACCGTTGCCCAGGTCGCCAATCAGGTTGGCTATGCCCACCTGGGTCATTTTGCCGCTGCCTTTAAGCGACAGTTTGGGATCACCCCTAGCCAGTGCGTTAGCGGTGTGCGATCGCGCTAACACTGTCCGTTTTTGGATCGGCTGTCCGTTTTTGGATAGACAGACTCAGCCTCGCTTCTCTACGCTACTAGCAATGATTATTAAGAATCATTGTTAACAAGACATGTGAGGACACTGAATGAAATCGATGAGGTTTGGGGTACACGGTTTGGCGCTGGCTGGTGGAGCAATACTGTGGATGCTACCGCTAACGGCGCAAGCGCAGGAGAGTAACCGGGTAGCTGAGTCAACGAGTAGGCAAATAGACGATTTTGGCCTCTCCCTCTCCCCCTCCCCTAAAAACCAATTTGCCCAAACCTCACCGATACAAATCACCGACATACAGCTAGAAGAAACCGAAGCGGGCTTACAAGTGGTGCTAGAGACGGCTAACGGTGAGCTAGTAGCCCCAACCCCAACGACTTCAGGCAACGCCCTAATTTTAGAGATCCCCAGTGCGGCGCTGGCGGGGGAGACATTTGAGCAGTTTGAGCCAGCGGTGGGGATTGCCTTGGTGCAGGTGTCTGCGCTGCCAGAAGACCGGGTACAGGTGGTGATTACCGGAGCCGATGCGGTGCCGACGGCAGACGTTGAGACTGGGGCGAGTGGGCTGACGCTGAGCGTGGTGCCGGGGATAGCCCAGGCGAGCGAGGCGGATGAGGCGATTCAGATTTTAGTGACGGGAGACGAAGAAGAAGGCTATAACCCGTCGAGTGCGAGTACGGCGACAAGGACAGATACGCCGTTGCGGGATATTCCCCAGTCGATTCAAGTTGTGCCGCAACAGGTGATCGAAGATCGCAGCACAGACACCGTTATCGAATCAGTAGAAACCGTCAGCGGTGTGGTCTACAACGGTGGCTTTGCTGATGCGCCCACCGGCAGCGTGATTATTAGAGGATTTGACCAGGCACAACAGTTTCGGAATGGGTTTAGAGATAGCGATCGCGCCGGTTTGTCAGCGCTTGACACGGTTGAACGAATAGAAGTCTTGAAAGGGCCTGCTTCTGTTTTGTTTGGTGCCGTAGAGCCAGGCGGCATCATCAATGTGGTTACCCGACAGCCCCTGAACGACCCTTTCTACAGTCTCTCGTTTGAAGCCGGAAATCGTAGTTTTTATCAGCCCAGCTTAGACGTAACTGGCCCATTAAACGCAGAAGAGAGCGTTTTGTACAGATTTATTGCTAGCTACCAAAGCTCAGATAGTTTTCAAGATTTTGCAGATTCAGACATTACGACCATTGCCCCTTCAATAGCGTTCAGCTTTGGAGACAGCACTAATCTGAATCTGTTTTACGAATATATTGACTATTCCGCTAGCCCACCGGAGGATTTTTCTTTTTTACTCAGCAACGGTAGTCGTCCCCCTCGAAGCTTTTATCTAGGCTATCCCGATTTTACCTTCAGAGAGTTTACGACCCAAAAGTTTGGCTATCTTTTTGACCACGAATTTAGCGATAATTGGCAAATTCGTCACAACTTCTCGGCGACTGTGAGCGATGCCGAAGATGCACAAACTTCTCCATCACTGCTGGTAGACGATCGGTTCTTAGAGCTAAGTGCTGAAGATCGCGAGTTCACAAGAGATAACTACTACGGAAATATTGACCTGCTTGGAGAGTTCGACACAGGTTCAATCTCACATCAGCTCTTGATAGGCTTTGATGTCAACCGGGCTGAAGACTCCTTTGCTTTTTCTAGCGGCACCGTCCCCAGCCTAGATATCCTGAATCCAAACTATGATGTTTCAAGACCTGATGATTTTGTTCCAGCGTTTAGTGACGCCAACTTTACGACCAGCTACGGCCTCTATCTTCAAGATCAGGTTAGCCTTCGAGAGGATCTCAAGCTGCTAGTGGGTGGCCGCTTTGACTGGGTTTCACAAAGAACAGAGGTAGAAGGAGAAGACACTCAGGAACAAGATGACAATGCTTTTAGCCCCCGCATTGGACTTGTTTACCAGCCCAGCGATGCAGTTTCTCTCTACGCAAGCTACAG
>JBCBQD010000189.1:0-11395 GCA_039820425.1 Cyanobacteria bacterium J06635_1 | reverse complement strand
TGACTACCCATTACCCACCCCCCATTACCCACCACCCACTACCCACCACCCACTACCCACCATCTACCCTCTCCCCCGATACCCTCCTGCACGCCGCCAACCTCATCAAAGGCTTCACCCTCCATAATCAGGGTGGCATCCACCTGTCAGTCTTAGAAGAGGTTTCCCTCACCGTCAAGACGGGAGAATGCGTGGCGCTTTCGGGCGCATCCGGTTCAGGAAAATCAACCTTTATGCGATCGCTCTATGGCAACTACCGAGTCGATAGCGGCTCAATTTGGATAAACCATGGAGGCGACTGGGTTGACTTGCCTCAGCTACAACCCCATGAGCTGATCGCAGTTCGCCAGCAAACCATTGGCTATGTGAGTCAGTTTCTGAGAGTGATTCCTCGAGTGCCTGCCATTGGAGTAGCCGCCGAGCCCCTGATGGATTTAGGCATTGAAACTGACGTTGCCTACGACAAAATTCGAAAATTGTTCAAGCTGCTCAACCTGCCAGAACGACTCTGGTCACTGTCACCGACAACCTTTTCGGGGGGTGAAAAGCAGCGAGTGAATATTGCTCGTGCTTTTTCAGTAGAGTATCCGATTTTGCTCCTGGATGAGCCCACCTCTGCTTTGGATGCCGCCAATCGAGAGGTTGTTATTGGCCTGATTGAGCAACGTAAGCAACAAGGCTGTGCGTTAATTGGTATTTTTCATGACGACGAAGTCCGCGAGCGCGTCTGTAACCGTTTCTTAAACTTTGGTGGTTAGCATAAGGCACTCTGTTTTGGGCGAGATAAGGGTTATCAGTTACTTGTGATGGAGTTATTTGTGACGAGATTAAGGGAGCTAGCCGCTTGCAATGAACGAAACTATCTATACTAACTACTGTCTTCAACTGCCCAATGAAGAGATTTTAGGGACCGTTATTGTTCGCGATGGGATTATTGCTGAAATTCAGCCAGGAAAGGTGACACAGGGCCAAGACGGTCAGGGCGACTATTTACTGCCAGGGTTGGTTGAATTGCATACCGATAACTTTGAGCGGTGTATGTCGCCGCGCCCAGGGGTGCGGTGGCCGATGGCGGCGGCGGCGATGTATCATGACCGAGATTTGGCATCGGCAGGGGTGACGACGGTGTGTGATGCGATTTCGATTGGGGATGTTACGCCCACGTCCATGCGGATGACGATGTTTGGGCCGATGATCGACACCCTGACCGAGCGACAGCAGGCGGGCAAGTTCTCGGTGGATCACTGGCTGCATTTGCGCTGTGAGTTGGGCTATGATCATGTGTATGACCTGGTAGAACAGTTTGCCGAGCATCCCTTACTCTCCTTGCTGTCGCTGATGGATCACACGCCGGGGCAGCGGCAATTTGGCCAGCTCGAAAAGTACAAAGAATATTACATGGGTAAACACGGTGTCACCGAGACCCAGATGGAAACCTTTATCCAAGAGCGCTTAGAGGCCCAGCATCGAAATGCCGATCGCAATCGACTGGCCCTGGTAGAACTGGCTAATCATCGAGACATTGCGATCGCAAGCCACGACGACACTACCCTTGACCATGTGCAGCAGGCCGTCGCCGAGGGAGCCAGCATTGCCGAGTTTCCCACGACTTTAGAGGCCGCAAAAGCAGCCCACACCCATGACTTGCAGGTACTGATGGGGGCTCCCAATTTGGTCCTGGGCAGCTCCCACTCAGGCAATGTCTCAGCCATGGCGCTGGTGGAGCTAGGGCTGGTAGATATTATCTCATCAGACTATGTGCCCCAGAGCCTGCTCCAGGCGATATTTTTGATCGCCCAGCAGCAGGCCCTACCCCTCTATGAAGCCATGCGCTTATTTACAATTAACCCCGCTCGGGCAATTGGGTTAGAGTGCGATCGCGGCAGCTTAGAGGTCGGTAAACGAGCCGATTTCATTACAGTGCATGATGATGGGGTAGTACCCAGGTTGACGATGGCAGTACGACAAGGGCAGCGAATTGCATAGAAAGCGTGATTGGTGATTGGTGATTGGTGATTGGTGATTGGTGATTGGTGAATTGCGAATATCTTGCATTGGGCGCATGCCGTGACGCCCCTACATTCTCACCACCCGTCACCCACTACCCATTACCCACTACCCATTACCCACTACCCACTACCCACTACCCACTACCCACTACCCACTACCCATCACCCGTTCGCCTTTCCCCCAAAGCTGGGTATTGTAGGAACATACTGACCGCATCTACCAACCTATGGGCAAAGGGCATCAGCGGCACTCAGTCTACTGGGTGCGCGTCATCTTTCTGGCGGTTTTTTATTTTTTAACCGCTCAACTCTCCACAGCAGCACTAAATATTGAGGCGGCTGCCTCACCACTGTGGCCCCCCGCCGGGATTGCGCTGGCTGCGCTGCTGCTCTACGGCAAGCGGCTTTGGGTCGGGGTCGCCCTGGGAGCATTTTGGGTCGCGTTGATTGACGGGCAACCCTGGGGCATTGCTTTGGCTATCTGCTTTGGTGGTGCCATGCAGGCCCTGGCCGCTAGCTACGTACTCCGCTTTAGAGGTCTGCATCTGCGACAGTGGCGGCTACCTGATTTGGTCAAGTTTATCTTTTGGGGCGTGATTGTCACGCCCTTGATCAACGCCATCTACAGCACACAGGTCGGTTACCTGGCCGGGATGCTCGAAACCGGCGAATTGTTTAAAAATGCCGTTTTGATCTGGTTTGGCGACGGCATGGGGGTTTTGGTGTTGACGCCAGCGTTACTGATTGGTGTGGCTGAGTTGAGACACTCCCGCCAGACCACTAAGGTGATTAGCACTGAGCTGCCCTGGTTGATGGAGCTATGTTTATGTTTGGGCCTACTGATCAGCGTCAGCGGTGTGGTATTTGGGTCAAAAACGGAGAGTGCGATCGCACATTATCCCCTCGAATACTTGCCTTTCCCATTTGTGGTGTGGGCCGCGTTGCGGTTGGGGTTGAGGGGGGCCACCTTCGCTAGTTTTCTCGTCTCGGTGATTGCCGTGATCGGTGCGGTCCATCGAGGTGGTCCCTTTATTACCAAAACGGCTGGCAACTTAAACGAGGCGATTTTATTGCTGCAAGCCTACATCGCAGTGATTAGCGTAACGGCGTTAGTGCTATCCGTGGTAGTCACCGAACGTCAGCACAGTGAGGCCAGTCTCGCCCGTAGTGAAGCCAGCCTCGCGAACGCCCAGCGCATTGCCCAACTCGGTAACTGGGACTGGACCTTAGACACCCCCCGGTCAGCCGGTCGATTAAGTTGGTCTGACGAACTGCATACGTTGCTGGGCTATCAGGCCACATCGGTGACGCCCAGCCAATCTCTGTTTCTAGAGCGCGTCCATCCACAGGATCGAGGGCGAGTCGAGCAAGCTCGAGCTGAGGCCATGACCCATCACCAGCCCTATGCCTTTGATTATCGTCTGGTGATGCCCGACGGGACAGAGCGCATTGTGAACGAACAAGTCCAGACCGAACCCAATCGGATTACGGGCACGGTGCAAGACATTACCGAACGGATAAAAACAGAAGCGGCTTTGAGAGAAAGTGAAACCCTTAGAGAGACCATGTATCGTTACATGAGTCAAGATCTGGCCGAACAGCTGCTCCAAAGCGGGACCACGACCCTCGGCGGGGCGCGTCAGTTTGTGTCGATTCTGTTTGCAGATATTCGGGGATATACGGCCTTGACCGAGCAGCTGCAAGCCGAGGAAGTTGTCGAGCTGCTGAATGCCTACTTTGAGAATATGGTAGATGTGATTTTTAAGCACAGGGGCACCTTAGACAAATTTATTGGGGATGCCATCATGGCGGTGTTTGGGTCACCCATCTCCCAAGCCGATCACGCCCAGCGGGCGGTTGAGACAGCCCTAGAAATGGAGCGCCAGCTGGTACGATTTAATGTGCAACAGCGTCGGCGCAACAAACCCACCATCGATATCGGCATTGGCATCAACTCCGACGATGTGATTACTGGCAACATGGGGTCTAGCAAACGCATGGACTTTACCGCTATCGGCGATGGGGTTAACCTGACTTCTCGCCTTGAGGGTGCGACTAAACTCTATGGATGCTCCATCATCATTAGTGAAAACACTTACCAGCTTTGCAAAGAGAATATCTGGGTCCGCGAGTTAGACTATGTTTGCGTCAAAGGCAAGACTCAACCCGTCAATATTTACCAAGTGCTGGGGTTGCGATCGCAGCCCCTCACCGATGCACAGCAACACCAAATCAATCTCTACCACCAAGGACGCGGGTATTATCAGCAACAAGCCTTTCAACTCGCCATTGACACCTTCAACAAACTGCTGAATTACACCCCAGACGACCCAGCCGTCATCCTCCACATCAAACGATGCCAACAGCTACAACAGCAGCCCCCCCTGGAGAACTGGGCTGGTGATTGGCAACTAAACGCAAAATGACATCTGCAAAACATTTGCGATGTCAGTCTTTTGAGATAATACAGGCTAGATTTTCAGGCTTATCAGCTGCAATCGCTCAGGACATGGCACAAAAATTAGCGGTTCAAGGCGCTACGGTCCTCACACCACAAGGATGGTTAAAGGAGACAACAGTCCTCATTGGCGAAGGCCAATTCGAGGCGATTGAAACCGATTTCACACCACCAGGCTATCAACCCATCTCTGCTACGGGGTTACACCTGCTCCCAGGCATTGTGGATATCCACGGCGATGCCTTTGAACGCATGATTTGTCCACGCCCAGGGGTTTCATTTCCCTTGGAGATTGCCTTAGCTGAGAATGATTGGACACTGCTCTCGGCAGGCATTACCACCTTTTACTACTCCATCACCGACTCCTTTGAGCCAGGGCTACGCAGTCGAGAGATGGCCCGCCAGATCATCCAGGCCGTCCAGGCCGATCTCAAACCTTACCTCAAGGCTGATAGCCGCATCCACATCCGTCATGAGCAGTCCAACACCGATCAGTTTGAAGAACTGTGTGATTGGATCAGCCAGGAGCAGGTGCAACTCGTCTCCCTGAACGATCATCTTCCCCCCACGATGGATGATGAAACCTTATACCGCTACACCAAAGGGCTCCGCCAGCGGATTAAACTACGTGAGAACGAGATTCGTCAGCTGATCGAAGCCGCCTTTGACCGACGCGAGTTGGGGCGAGACCAAACCCACAAGCTGGTGCAGTACGCCCATGCCTGTAATCTTCCCCTGGCCTCCCACGACGACGAAACGTCAGAAGATGTAGCCTTGAGTTTAGCGAGGGGGGTTGCGATCGCAGAATTCCCTGCCAAAATCGAACTGGCTGCTCAGCATAAGCAAAACGGTACCGCCATCCTGATGGGAGCCCCCAACCTCCTCCGCGGCGGCTCCCACGTCGGCTATATGGGCGTTGCCGAAGCAGCCCAGGCCCAGGTTGTGGACTGCCTCTGCTCCGACTACCATTATCCCTCTTTACTCCATGCCCCCTTCAAACTCGCTGATATGGGTCTTATGCCGTTTGAAGCTGCCTGGAAACTGATCTCGACCCATCCGGCCCGCGCCGCCAAAATCGATCATCAAAAAGGTGCGATCGCCCCTGGTCTGGATGCCGATTTTCTCTTAATGGATCTCAGCCTACCCCCGTCTGTGGCGCTGAAGGCGGTATATGTGAAAGGAGAGAAAGTTTTACAGGTTTAGGGCAAAAAGCGCATAGCCCAAGGGGCATTCAAGAAAAGCGCAGCCCTAGCGTAAAGCCCAAGGGGCATATAAGAAACGCGAAGCTATGCCAAAGGCTTTAGCCATGCCTTTTAGGCTATTACCCGCAGGGCTATAAGGCGAAAGGGGAAGAGTAGGGAAATGGGTAATGGAAACGTAGGAGCAGCATGGTGTGCACTCAGAACAGCATATGAGCAATTAGCCAATCACCTGAGAATTAGCCAATCACCAATTCACCAATGCCCCAATTCATAATTTACGCTTGCCCCGTCGGCCCCCTCGCAGAACAACTCGAAACCTACTTCGAAAAAAGCCAACAGCTTTGTGGCCCCAATGCCGCCCATGCCTACATGCCCCACTGTACGCTGACGGGCTTTTTTAACGATGAGGAGGGTGCGATCGCACCCTACATCCGCACGATAGAGACCGTATTAGCTGCAAATCGGGCGCTCATCCCTGAGCCCCCCATTCTCATTAAACAACTCACGTTTCGCCCTGATTGGCACGGACTAGAGCTCTCAGCTAACGGGTTAAAACAACTGGTTGCAATCTTTGCCGCCCAGGCAACCTCCCCCACCCGTCTAGAACCGTTGCGATTAAAAGACTGGCTACACCTCAGCCTAGCCTATGAATTTAATGCCCCCTGTGAACCCAGGCTGAGGCAGTTAGCCGACACGCTGATTAATCTAACGGCTCCTGTCAATTGGGAATTAAGGTTTTACCAACGAAACCCTGATAACAGTTGGCAATGCCATGGCAACTGGCCGCTTGATAACCCCAGTGATTTCACTGGTAAGTGAGCCCCCTTGTCAATCATAAATAGCCTAGATATCAACAGGTTAACAGCCGCAGCCTTTAATCCTTTTAACCAAAGGTTAATAGATACTTAACCAAAACCGCTCCCATTCTTAATGACAAGCATAGACTATGTATCACGGTAAATTCTGCCTAAGCATAGAGGGACAATGCAAGATATCCCGAATACTCGATTGGGCCCTTTTGCCGTTGAGGTCGAAGATTTGGTCAAGTCATTTCGAGGCAAGACGGCGCTAAACCATGTTTCCTTTTTGGCAAAAGAAGGAGAAATGCTGGCCCTGGTAGGGGCTTCGGGCTCAGGCAAGTCAACGCTGTTGCGCAATATTAATGGGTTGCATCGAGCTGATTGCGGCATTGTTCGCATTTTTGGCAACACTCTTCAATCAGAGGGCAAGTTTCACTCCCATGTACGACGGTTGCGCAGTCAGGTGGGCTTCATCTTTCAGCAGTTTAACCTGGTGAATCGTTTGAGCGCCCTTGAGAATGTTTTGGTGGGTAACCTCGCCAATCTCTCCCTCACCCGCTCCTTGTTCCGAACTTTTTCCACGGAAGAGAAGATTAAGGCCCTTTCTGCCCTGGAGCGGGTTGGGATTTTGGAACAGGCTTACAAGCGGGCCTCGATGCTCTCGGGCGGGCAGCAGCAACGAGTTGCGATCGCACGCTGTCTGATGCAGGGGGCCAAAATCATTCTGGCCGATGAGCCCATTGCCTCCCTTGACCCCGAGTCAGCTCGCAATGTAATGGAGCTTTTAACTGCCCTCAACCAAGAGCAGGGCATCACGGTAATCACCTCACTGCATCAGGTTCAGGTGGTACAGCGCTACTTTAAGCGCTCCGTTGCCCTCAAAGACGGTGAAGTTTGTTTTGACGGTCATACGGCTGATCTAGATGAAGCACGTCTATCTAGTATCTACGGGTCAGCTGCCGAAGAGTTGGTTCTGAGCGGCCACAGCGAGGTCTTTATAAGTTAGTTGCCGCTTAAGCTGAGCGCCCTCACACACACACGAGCACACAGAACGTTAACACAATCAAAGGAACGCAATTATGTCCATTATCCCTTGGCGTCGTTTAACCTCACTCCTCGCAGTTTCTACCCTGACAATGGGGGCCCTGGCGGCCTGTACGACTCCATCCACTAGCGATACAGCCAGCACAGAGGCAGCTGCCACCGCAGAGACCGCTGAAGGTGGAGCCTGTGCCCCAGAGATTGCAGAGGTCGAGTTTGGCATTCTCTCCACTGAGTCTCAGGACAACCTCAAGCCCAAGTGGGATCCCCTATTAGCCGATATGTCTGAGGCAGTGGGTCGCCCCGTCAAAGGGTTTTACGCCACCGACTATGCTGGCGTCATTGAGGGCATGGGTGCCGGCAAAGTCCAGGTCGCCTGGTACGGTGGTAAATCTTACATTGAAGCCGCTGAGCGCTCTGATGCCGAGGCCTTTGCCCAAACTGTCGCCCTGGATGGCACTAAAGGGTACTATTCCCATTTGATCACCAATAAAGAAAACTCCATCGCTGGCGAGATTGACCTTGAGGCTGGCAACGGCGACCAATATACCGTCGAGAACGCTGGGGACCTGACCTTTGCTTTCAATGATCCAAACTCTACCTCAGGTTTTTTGGTGCCAAGCTACTATGTCTTTGCTCAGCAGGGCGCTAACCCAGAACAGATTTTTAGCGAGCTGATTTATGCCGGTAGCCATGAAGCCACAGCACTGGCTGTGGCCGAAAATCAGGTAGATGTTGCCACCAACAACAGTGAGAATCTGGATCGCCTCAAGGAGACTGCCCCCGAAGCCCTTGAGAAGATTCAAATTATCTGGACCTCTCCAGTCATCCCTAGTGACCCCCTTGCCTATCGTAGCGATCTACCTGAGTGTCTCAAAACATCTATCCAGGAGTTCTTCTTTAACTACGACAATGAAGAGGTGCTCACCGGGCTCCAGTGGACCAAGCTAGACCCGGCTAAGGATGAAGACTGGAACACCATTCGCGAGCTGCAAATTGCGAAAGACATCTTAGAAGTACAAAATGACGCTAACCTCAGCGATGCTGACAAGCAACAAAAGCTCGATGAGCTAAACCAAAAGCTTGAAGCCGTTAAGTAACAAATCACGTTTAATCTCACCTGCCAAACCACATCCGGTTACTTGAGTTTTTCCCGTAGAGCAAACAGCAGGTCTGGATGTGGCCAAAGTTTAAATGGGGCACAGGTGGCTTGGCGGCTGCCTGTACTTTTTTCTTAAACCACATCCAGCTTAAAACCTTGAGTTTTTCCGGTAAGGCAAACAACCGATCTGGATGTGGCCAAGATTTAATGACTCTTTTCTCACTGTCCTTTGTGCTATTTGACCATGCCTGAGCCCATCCATACCCAAGTAAGTTCGTCTGAGATGGCAATATCGCCTCAAGTTTTAATGGCCCTGTCCCAGGAGAAAAAGTCCATTACGCTGCTGCGGATGGTTTGGGGGCTGGTTGCGATCGCAGTGCTCATCTACGCCGGGCAAAAAAGCGATCTCAGCTTTTTAGAGCTCGCCCAGGGCAGTGGCAACATGGCCGAATACATCAGCCGCTACTTTCCACCCGACTTTACCGACTGGCGCTTTTACCTCTCCGATATTCTCGAAACCATCGGCATGGGGGTTTGGGGAACCCTGATGGCAGCCATTGTCGCCGTCCCCCTGTCAATTTTAGCCGCTGAGAATGTGGCCCCCTTTTGGGTGGTCTTTATCATTCGTCGTTTTATGGACGCCATGCGGGCCATCAACGAAATTGTCTTTGCCCTGATTTTTGTCGTTGCTGTTGGGCTAGGTCCTTTCTCAGGGGTGCTTGCCCTGTTTGTCCACACCGCAGGCATCCTCAGCAAGCTCTTTTCTGAAGCCATTGAAGCCATCGAACCCGGACCTGTTGAGGGTATCCGTGCCACCGGCGCATCCAAGGTACAAGAAATTGTCTTTGGCGTCATTCCCCAGGTGATTCCCCTGTGGACCTCCTTTACCCTCTACCGATTTGAGTCTAATGTACGCTCCGCCACAGTGTTAGGTATTGTCGGAGCTGGCGGCATTGGGGTTTCACTTTACCAAAGCTTTCGATCCTTTAAATACGGCAAAGTCTGCGCCATTTTGATTATTCTGATAGCAGCGGTGGCCATTATTGACACGATTTCGGCCAAGATTCGCCAGCGGTTAGTTTAGTCGATTATTCGTGCCCATGCTTGCCATTCTGCCTTTCTTACTTCTCGGGATTACCATCGGTTCGATTAGCGGCCTGATCGGCATCGGCGGCGGAGCCTTGATTACCCCAGCCCTGGTCTATCTGTTTGGGTTTTCCCAGCACCAGGCCCAGGGCACTACGCTGGCGCTGTTGGTGCCCCCCATCGGCCTCTTCGCCGCCTGGACCTACTACTCAGCCGGCCATGTCGATATTAAGGCCGCCGTCTTAATCTGCGTGGGCTTTGTACTCGGCAGCATTGTTAGCTCCAAATTCGCCGTCGATATTCCTGAGCTGATCCTCAAGCGGATCTTTGGTGCATCTTTACTGATGGTTTCTCTCAAGATGATTTTCTCTAAGTGAATATGCCCCCCCTCCCCTGCCCTCAAGCCATCATTTTCGACATGGATGGCCTCATGCTCGATAGCGAGTCCATCTATCATCTTGCCTGGCAGCAAGCCGTTCAAGGTTTAGGTTATGAGTTTGATAGTCAGCTTTACCTCTCCCTTGTCGGGCACAGCAATGCCGAAGCCGAACTCCTCATGGGCCAATTTTTTGGAGACACCTTTCCCTTTCAACAATTCCGAGCTGACTGGACCGCATACTGGCACGAGCATGTACAAAATCACGCCATCCCGGTCAAGTCCGGTCTGATGGAGCTCTTGGACTTGCTAGAAACCTATGAGATCCCAAAAGCTGTGGGCACCTCTAGCAATCTTCAAGAAGCCGAAATCAGTCTCAAGGGTGCCGGCATCTGGCATCGATTTGCCCATATTGTCACCGTTGATCAAGTCGTCGCTGGCAAACCGGCCCCCGATATTTTTCTCCGCGCTGCTCAAAAGCTCGGGGTTACTCCCAAAGACTGCCTAGTGTTAGAAGATTCCAATGCCGGGGTTCAGGCAGCCACTGCCGCAGGCATGCCTGTGATGATGGTGCCAGATTTACAAACGCCCTCCGCCGAAGCTCAGCAGCAGGCGGTTGCGATCGCAGACTCATTACACAATGTGTATGACTTCTTAAACCACCATTTATCCAAGGATAATCCCAGATAAGCCCGAAAAGTACTCCCAAATAGACAAAGAGCCAGCAATCAAAGAATCTTCTTCTGACTCCTGACTCCTGACTCCTATCTCCTTCAATACGGAGCTAACCTCTTAGAAAACAATCGAATTCGTAATCTCATCCAGGCTACCCATGGTGCCATCGGTGCCAGACAGGATGAACCCTAGCGCATATCCGTTTTCAACGGTGGCTAAATAAGACTGCTTAATCTCAATGCCAGCCGTACTGAGGGTAAAATCAGCCCGGTGAAACTGACGACCGCCAATTTCGACCGCATAGGGCTCACCATCTGGGGTGTAAGGCAAGTCGGTTTGCAATAGCAAGTTACTCACATTCGCCAGGTACTCAGACCCCGACGCAATCCCAGGCAAATGGGAGACTTTCTCCGCCATCACGACCAGATTAGGGTTAAAGTCCGTTGTCGGTGCGCCCACCGGCTGCTCTGAAATCATGAGCAGCTGATAAGTATTTTTCTCAGCCGCTTTCAGAGACGACTTGAGGGTTTCATCGTCCCCCGCGAGCATTTCTGCACCCGTGTCTTGGAGTCCGTCAGTGGTTTCCTGAGAGGCGATGGCCCAGGCATCAGGAAACGCCATGGTAAATCCGAAATATTCGTTGCTG
>JBCBQD010000188.1:0-11416 GCA_039820425.1 Cyanobacteria bacterium J06635_1 | reverse complement strand
AGAGGGTGATGTCGCAAATTTCAGCCAGCAGGATAGCCGCGGTTTTCTCGCCAATGCCTGTGATCGAGAAAATCAAGTCGCGCTGGCGTTTGAGCCCATCGTGTTTGTCAATATGCTGTTTGATTTTTTCGAGCACCGATTGTTTCTGCTGCTCAAGGAAGTCAAGATGGGCAGTGATGTCTTCAATCAGATTAGCTGGGGTGGTTTCTAGCCGGTTGTGTTCAGCACTCAGCATCTTGTCAAGGGCCTCAAGGCGACGGGCTAAGGCTTGCAAGACCTCGACTTCAGCAGACGGGGGTGTCCAGGGATGGGGCCGTCGTTCGGCACAAAACTGGGCAATCAGGTTAGCGTCAATGTGATCATTCTTGGTGCGCACCAGCAGGCTTTCGCCATAGGCTTTGACCTGTTTAGGATTGGCGATGGTCACGGTATGTCCGTGCTGGTGCAGAAATCGGGCTACCCCATGGGCATAGGTGCTGGTGGCTTCCACACACCCATGGACCCGCTCGACTCGGTGATAATTCAACCACTGTAGAAGGGCTTGATAACCAGCCTCGTCATTGCTAACGGTTTTGCGTTTGGGTTTCTTGCCAGGCTCGATCAACAGGGCCACCGATAACGTTTGCTTGCTTACATCAATCCCAAGACACGGTAGGGGCATGGCTTTGTCCTCAGATGACACAGTAAGGGGTCCCAACACTCAACGGCTCTGGCCTTGCAAATTCTGGTTGGTTGCAGCGGATGGCAACACCTTTGATACTGTCCAATGTGGCCGTTAGGGGGAAAGGCGGCTCATCAACTGCAATCCGCTGATCTACGAACTAGCTTGGTTAGCTTGAGGGGCGGTTCAGTTTGGACTGCACTTAGGGATGGGCTACTAGGTCTACCATCGCTGATGAGTCACCCTATATACAAGGGGCGGTGCCTTGTGCTCGCCCTGCGGGATATGCAGCCAGAGTAAGCGACCCGACTTCGCAGCGCGAATGCGCGTTGTCACCGCCGAGATGATCGATCACATTGCGCTATTGAGGAGACGCCTCTTGTCCGTGGGTTCTTAGGGGAACGGAACCCCCTAGAGTACTGGACCGGTACTCTAGAGCTATTGCATAGCAAGAGAGCCAGGATTCGGTATAGTTGCTCTATTACTTCCCTGATAAGTAGCAGCCATGGCCAAGCCATTTCTCATCTTTATCCCTGCTGTGCTGATTTGCGCGATCGCAGTTATCGCCAGCCAAAATGCGACCCCGGTTTCGATCACCTTCTTTAATTTGCGCTCAGTGGCCCTCCCGTTTGGTATCTGGCTAGGGTTTTGTCTGGCCCTGGGGATGGCCGGAACCGCTGTGTTGTTGACGCTATTTGGGGCTGGACGGTCTAGCTAAGGCGTGAGTGAGTTTTAATGCCAGGAAATGGCTACCTACTTATCAAAGTGAGTCTGGCTTAGATCAGTACCTTGAAATTGGGTACTGGCCGCTCGAACCAGAGATTGTCGACTGTCTTCTAGCCCTTTCAAAGCTAGGGCAAAGTAGAGCAGCGCCAGTAAACTCCAGCCCAAGCCAACCAAAATATGGCCAGTACTAAATCCAGCACTGGCCATGCCCACAGCTGCAAAGGCTACACCATAGGCGGCCACCGCCCCCACAATTGTCATCAAACCTGTAAACCAACTCGCCTGGGACCGAGCGACACACATCAGGCCAGCACTGAGTCCTGCCAAGCTCGCCGCAACGATGGCAATTTGAGGATCTTCGGTGGCGGCAATGCCCCCATAATAAAAACCTAGCAGTGCTCCCGCAGCTGCGATCGGGAGAGTCCAAAGACTACGCACGGGCCTTGGCCAACAACCTCGGGGCAAAGCCACCAGTCCTGCGATCGCAAGACTCACATACAGCGCCACCACAAATCGCCAGGCCGGATTTTCGGACGTGGTACCCAGTGCCCCAAACAGCATATGGCTAATGGCGTTAAAGGCGAGAATGACAACCCCGAATGCGATCGCACTAAATCCCAAGAGCCTACTGCGGGCAACCCCAAATCGTACCTGTTGAAAGGTCGTCCCCTGGAGCTGCGCATATCTGAAGTCACATCCCCTCAGATCACAATGATCAAAAACAGCATTGCGTAAATCCTGTTTATAAAACGACCGATTGCGGAGGTCGCGATTGATAAAAGTGATGCCCATAGGGTTTGACCAGATGTCTTTTGAGACAATTTTTCGATGCTCCTCGATAAGATACACGCTGGTTTCATGACTTCTCGTATGAAATGCCCCAATCAACCCTTGAAGTAAACCCATAATCCTTAAATTTCACCCTTGTGACTCGGAAAGACACCTTACCCCCAACCCACAGTCAACCAGCCAACTTCTGGAAAATACTCTGTGCAGGGCTACTGGCCGTCCCCATCGTTGGCTATGGCAGCTTACATTTTCGTCGCCCTCCCTTGGTAGCGACAGAGCAAACCCTTTTTCAGGGCATCACCTACCAGCGCACCCCCCAGACCACACCCCGCCCCCATGTCATTCATACGGTGGCGATCGATTTGCAAGCCCCCGGTATTGAGGCTTTAGTGACACCCGGTGCACCCGGGGATGACCAGCGAGACGTTCATGCCGCTAAAACCTCAGACTTTTTAAAAACATCTGGCGTGCAACTGGCCATCAATGCCAACTATTTTTCGCAATTTTCAGAAGACACCCCCTGGCGCTACTCCCCCCATCCGGGCGATCGGGTGGATGCCATCGGAGGTGCGATCTCAAACCAACAAACATATTCAAAACCTCAGTCCCAATGGCCCGCCCTGTGTATTAGCTCTCAACAATTTGCCCAGATCGCTCAGACAGGCACTTGCCCTGCGGATACCGCCCACGCCGTAGCCGGTAAGGCAATTTTGGTCTCTGACGGCATCGCTGCCATCAATCCAAAAGCTCAAGCCAAAGATAAGCCCTATGCGAGGGTCGCAGTCGGGCTCAACGCAGATGGCACCCAACTTTGGCTCGTGGTAGTGGATGGCAAACAACCCTTGTACAGTGAAGGATTGACAGAGGCAGAACTGGCTGAGGTGTTTCTAGATCTTGGAGCTGAGATTGCCCTCAATTTAGACGGGGGTGGCTCTACCACGTTAGTCATAGATACCCCCACAGGCCCCAAATTTTTGAATGCCCCAATTCATACCAAACTCCCCATGCGAGAGCGCCCGGTCGCCAATCATTTGGGGTTTCATGCCCATCCCCAACCATAAGGTGAGTTCTGTTTAGAAAAATAACTGGAATGTGCCTTCGGGGATAGCTATTTTGATGGCCTAGATCTAGTAAAAATTAGTTGTCAGTGACTCGTCACTTAAATTACACATCACTTAAACTGCATGGCCAACTATCACGTAAAAATTGCACCGCCCATCAGTTTTTGGTAACGGCGGTCTAACTCTGCCTGCATCATTGGCCATAGCCCCACCGTGGGGTCTTCTGCAATGATCGATTCAGCCGCTTTGCGGGCCAATTCCAACACGTCTTGATCTTCAACCAGGCTGGCCAGGGCAAAGTCGGGCAGGCCTGACTGACGGGTGCCGAGCACCTGTCCCGGCCCTCGAAATCGCAGGTCCATTTCAGAAATGAAGAAACCGTCCTGGGACTGCTCTAGCACCTTGAGGCGCTGCAGGGCGGTTTCATTACGGGTGCTGCTCATCAGCAGACAAAAAGACTGATCAGCGCCCCGCCCGACCCGACCGCGCAGCTGATGTAGCTGCGATAGCCCAAAGCGTTCGGCATGCTCGATCAGCATGACGCTGGCGTTGGGGATATCAACGCCAACTTCAACCACGGTAGTGGAGACCAGGATCTGGGTTTTGCGATCGCGAAACTCACTGATCGCAGCCTCTTTGTCTGCTGAGCTCAGTCGTCCGTGCAAAAGCCCCACCTCAAACTCAGGAAACACCGCCTCACTCAGGCGTTGGTGCTCCTCAATGGCAGATTTGAGATCCAGCTTTTCCGACTCCTCGACCAAGGGCAGCACAATATAAACCTGGCGGCCCTGGGCGATTTCTCGACGGATCAGATCGTAGGCGTGGTTGCGATCTCGTCCCTTAAGTAACGTCGTCTTAATCGCTTTACGACCGGGGGGCAGCTCATCGATCTGACTCACATCCAGGTCGCCGTGCAGCGTCAGCGCCAGGGTTCTAGGAATGGGGGTCGCCGTCAGGGTGAGCACATGGGGATTATCGCCCTTTTGCTGGAGTTTGGCCCGCTGGGCCACCCCAAAGCGGTGCTGCTCATCAATGGTGACCAGACCTAAATTCGTAAATTTCACCGGGTCCTCAATCAGGGCGTGGGTCCCCACCAGGATAGGCAGCTCCCCCGTCTCTAGCTGCGAGTGAATTTTTCGACGTTTAGCGGCTCGGGTAGAGCCCGTCAGCAGCTCCACCGGCAGATGCAGCAGGTTAAACCACTCCACCAGCTTGCGGTAGTGCTGCTCAGCCAGCACCTCAGTGGGGGCCATCAGCGCGGCTTGATACCCCGCTTGAATCGCCGAGAGAATGGCGACCACGGCGACCACGGTTTTCCCCGAGCCCACATCCCCCTGCACCAGCCGATTCATCGGGGTGGGCTTTTGCAAATCTGTGAGAATATCTTGCACCACCTGCTGCTGGGCACCGGTAAACTCAAACGGCAGCACCCCATAAAACTGCTCAATCAGCTCACCCGTTGGCGCGAGTTGAATACTGGTTTGCTCAGCCTGCTGCTGTTTGCGACGGCGCAGCAGCCCCAGCTGCAGATAGAAAAATTCGTCAAAGATCAGGCGGCGGCGGGCCAGTGATAGCTCATCACTGTTGGTGGGGAAATGGATATGTGCGATCGCAACCGGCAGCTGAATCAGACCGTATTGCTCCCGCAGAGAAGCGGGTAGCGGATCTCGAATCTCGACCGCAGCGGGCAACGCTGCCACTACCGCCCGACGCACCAGATCTGCGCCAACCCCCTCCGTCAGGGGATACATCGGCACCACGCGCCCCACCACCATGGAGTCAATCGCCCCCTCGGCGCTTTCTAAAACTTCAATATCAGGGTCGTCCAGGGTAATGCCGTACTTCCCTTGTTTGACCAACCCCGAGGCCGCTACCACAGACCCTTTGGGATATAAGCGCTTTTGGCGCTCTTGCCAGCCCCGGTTACTAAATCGCGTACCCGCATAAAATCGACTGACTTTGAGGGTACCGGAGCTGTCCGCCAGGCTTAGCTCAAAGATGGTGAGCTTTTTGTTACGGGGGCTGCTAAAGCAGTTACAACGTTTCACCGTCGCGACGACCGTGACCGTCTCCCCTGCTGCTAAATCGCGAATTTTGACCTGGCGAGCATAGTCGATGTGATCGCGCGGATAGTAGTAAAGCATATCGCGCACGGTGTAGAGGCCCAACTTTGCCAGCCGTTCACTGTTTTTAGGACCAATCCCTTTGAGATAGGTCAGGGCCTGATCCAAAGGGTTACCCGAGGAGCGATAGGCCGAGCCTGAAACGGCGACCAGCTTTTTAGTCTTGGTTTGCTTGGGCTTGCGTCCAGCAGGACTGCCAGCGGTGGAGCTCTCAGCAGCGCAACCGCCATGGGCAATCGTCTGTTTCTGGGAAGGTGCATTATTAACTTCTAGGGTTTTACGGGTCTGATGCAAAAACCGTCGGGTGTCAGCCACCAGATGCTGCCGCTCGGCAAAGGAGAGATCGCCATAGCGGCTAAAGTCATAGGAAAGCACCTGCCAACGCTCTTGATCAAGATGCGGCAAAGACGGCGGTGGTATTTTCAAACTCTCGCACAAAAACTCACTAAAGCGCTGCCGATGCCCCTCAAGGTTGTTAAAGCCGTTTTCGGCTTCAACACTGAGGGCTTTTTGCAACCGCATCCAGTCAGGCATTGATCTTAGCTCTGCCCTCAGTCTTCGAGCCAACTGGCCCGCCAGGCATCTTCAGCCTGAGCGATCGCAAGCTCGCGCTGATTCTTTTGATAAGTGCGCCCCAGCTTCTTGAGCTTGGTCAGCTGTTCACGGATGCGACCCCGCCAGATCGAAACACTCGGCTCGGCAAACTCGATTTCGGTCAGCCTGAGATAAATAATGACAAACTCGGGAAACGCCTCAAGCTCTACCAGGCGAGGCTTGCGTCGTTTCTTACGCTGTCCTTTTTCTCGCGACCCATCGTCCACATTCAAGACCTTGACCGACACCTTGAGCAAGTGGGGCATCTTTAATGGCGATTGGGCCACCCCGTCTGACTCTGAAACAGCTGTCAGCAGTTGCTTGGGCATCTCAGGCACAATTTTGGCCTGCTGCAACATGTAGTTTGCGGTTTCTGACACCGCCTTCAACACATTGCGAATCGCTTTTTCAACAAAGATCTGCTGCTTGAGCAGCTGCACCGGATCGAGAGGCGTCTCGCCTACAGGAAGATCCGGCAGTTCTGTCAAGGTTGAATCCATTGAGGGCGTCTTGACAGCATCGGATATATCGACCGAAGCAGCACTGGAGGACATTCGGACAGCCGTATGACTATCCGTCGTATGACTATCCAATGACGGGGTCGATGACGAGACACCCGGAGAAGGCGCATCCGAGGAGACACTGTCTGGCAAGGGATCGTCTAGAGAGTCCTCGCCTGGGGACATCTGAGCTGAGGAGAAATCGTCCTGGGTGGCCTCGTCTAACAACAATTCAGAAGCCAGGGCTTCTACGGCTTGCGATCGCGCCGTAAGATCATCGAATGTCTGTTCGTCCAAGACATCGTCATCAAATTCGACATCGTCAAAGGCATCCTCGTCAAAAGACTGTGAGTCTAGAGCCCTCAAAGCCAGCTCAGCCTCTAATTTACGGGCTTCGTCATCATCACTAGATGCATCCCGAGACTCTGCCTGCAAAAATAGCTGCTTGATTGTCGCCATCGGGTCTTCGAGATCTTCTCGAAGACTCAGATCTTTGGCTTTGGCCCACTCCGCCATCAGTTGTTCATAGATTTGGCGACCCAACCGTCGGATGGCCCTTTGCAACTTTTCTCGCTGAGAAAACTTGAGCGCCAAAAACTGATCAGGATAAACATGGGTGCAGAGATGATAAGCCGCTAGCGCCAGCTGCCGCTGCCCTGCCTTACTCAACGCTTCAAAATAATTTTGGTACAGCGCCTCAAACTCATCGTGCATTTCCTCAGTTGCGGTTTGCAACTGGGCTAATGACTGCTCGATTTGACCACTTGCTCTAACCATGCGCCTGCGAGAATGAACCGGCCTTGTGTTGACTATTCTAATAAAAACCCCCTGCGCCCCACCATCTTAAGGGGCGTAGGGGAATGTGACTACAAAGCTTTCCAGTAGTTAGCCTACTTTTTCTTTTTCTTTTTTGAACCAGACTTGCTAGCTTTTGCAGCGGGCTTATCCGCAGGCTTGTCAGCGGACTTGGCGGCGGGCGGCTTTTCAGCCGGTGCACTGGCCTGCCCAGTCTGAGCAGCCACCTCGTCAGCGAAATTAGTTTCTTCCTTTTCGATGCCTTCACCCAAGATGAATCGAGTAAAGCGACGAACCTGGATATTTTCACCCAGTTTAGCAACGACCTGCTTAACCAACTCCTCAACCGTGATGTTTTGGTCTTTAATAAAAGGCTGCTCGAGTAGAGCAAGCTCCTTCAGGCGCTTATCAATGCGCCCCATCACAATTTTCTCGCGGATATTTTCGGGTTTATTGGCTAGGTCATCGCGACCCATTTCAATCTGCTTTTCCCGCTCAGAAATTTCGCCAGGAATATCAGACACCTTTACATATTCAACATTGGGGGTCGCTGCAATCTGCATAGCAATATCCTGAGCCAGCGCCTTGAACTCCTCGCGGCGGGCCACGAAATCGGTTTCACAGTTGACCTCAACCAAAACACCTACTCGACCGCCAGTATGAATATAGCTGTGCACCAATCCTTCGGCAGCAACCCGGCCTTCTTTTTTAGAGGCTGACATAATGCCCTTTTGACGCAGCCATTCAACGGCTTTGTCAATATCACCCTCGTTTTCCTTGAGGGCTTTTTTACAGTCCATCATGCCTGCGCCAGTGATATCGCGCAGGGCCTTTACTTGCTTTGCAGAAATATCCGCCATGGTCTTCCGTTTGTCCTACGTTTAATTTGATTTCTCAACAGGCTTACTCTAAAAAGGTTAAGCAGTGCATAAGACACCTGAGCATTAGCCCTCGGTAGCCGCTGGGGCCTCATCCGAGGGAGCCTCAGCGGCTACCGCCGCTGGGACTTCATCCGAAGCAGCCGGAATGTCAGCACCTTCATAGTCGTAATCGTCTGCTATGTCGTCATAGTCAGCATAGATGTCGCTATCATCCCCTTCATTGCTGGTCTGACCATGAGAGCCTTCGTAAATAGCGTCTGCCAGCTTGCCTAGGATCAGCTTGATCGACCGAATCGCGTCGTCATTACCTGGGATAGGAATATCCACCACGTCTGGATCACAGTTGGTGTCCAGCAGCGATACGATGGGCAATCCCAACTTCTGACATTCTTGTACGGCGTTGTACTCGCGCTTGACATCGATAATCACCACAACATCGGGAATACGACGCATCAACTTGATGCCGCCTAGATACTTTTGCAGCTTTTCTAACTCGCGGCGCAAAACAGCGGCTTCTTTTTTGGGCCTGAGCGCCAAGGCCCCGGTTTCTTGCATGCGCTCTAACTCTTTGAGGCGATCTACGCGGGTCTTAATCGTAGACCAGTTGGTGAGCATCCCCCCCAACCAGCGCTGATTGACGTAGTAAGCCCCACAGCGGCTGGCCTCCTGGGCAACAATACCCGCGGCCTGACGTTTGGTACCCACAAACAAAAACTTTTGGCCTTTCTCAGACGCGCTCTTGACAAAGCCGTAGGCGTCTTCGATTAGCTGGGCGGTTTGAACCAGATCAATAATGTGAACACCGTTGCGGGCCGTAAAAATGTACGGATCCATCTTGGGATTCCAACGGCGGGTTTGGTGCCCAAAGTGAACACCTGACTGTAACAAGTCAGCCAATGAAACGACTGGCATATCTTTAATCTCCTTTCGGGTTAAACCTCCACCTGGTGCGCATCTTGAACAAATCTAAGACACCCGAAAAACCAAGTGTGTGTATTTTTGACAACCGTACTAGGGTAGCACAGCCAGAAGCATGAGATTAAGAAAAGTTCTAAATTCAGACGCGGGTAGTAGGCTGTAGACAGTTGACAACCTAAGACTGGTCAGTTCACCCAGGACAACATGTCCTTAATTTCGTCCATTTCGATAACTTCTGACCTGCTTTTGGGAAATCTCGAAATTAACAAAGATGCCAGTATGATTAAAAGAAAATTGATGCATCTTAATTGATTATTGTCAGCCGTTATTGAAGGAACTGGTGCTCTATGACTGATTCTCAACGCCCCCCTTCAGCCTCTCGTGTGCCGCCACCGCCACCGCCGCCGGGTCGCCCCGCGCCACCGCCACCACCGGGCATGAGCACAATCCCATCGTCTTCTCCGGTCGCGCCAGGGCATCGCAATGCGGCCCCACCGCCGATGCCTAAAACAGCGGCGGGGATTAAGGTCGGCGGAGCCTTAACCCTCGAGAAACTGGTTAGAGAAGCCTTTGACAAGGGGTATTCTGACGTTCACCTGGGGGTGGGCGAGGTGCCTCGCTTCCGAAACCGGGGTGAGATTGATATGACCGACTACCCGGTCACCGATGAAGCCACTTTTTATGGCTGGCTGTCTGAGATTCTCAAGCCGGATCAGATTCAAGATTTCAAGCAAACGCTAGATTTTGACGGAGCAGCCCACTTCGACTTTACGCGGGTGCGGATCAACATTTTTGATACCCTGCGGGGTCCTGCCCTGGTAATGCGCTTGATACCGGTCAAAATCATGACCATTGATCAGCTCAATCTGCCGCCGGTGCTCAAAGATGTTTGCCACTATCACAAGGGTTTGGTACTGGTAACCGGTCCCACGGGTTCGGGTAAATCAACCTCGCTGGCAGCCATGATCGACTACATCAACACGGAGATGACTCGCAATATCATCACCATTGAAGATCCGGTCGAATTTGTTCACTCCAGCCGTAACTCGTTGATCAAGCAGCGGGAAGTGGGCATTCATACCCACGAGTTTAAGAATGCACTCAAGGCCTCTCTGCGGGAAGATCCGGATGTAATTCTGGTGGGTGAGATTCGCGATCGCGAAACCGTGGACATTGCCCTCAAGGCAGCTCAAACCGGTCACCTGGTCTTTGGAACTTTGCACACCAACAGTGCCGTCAAAACCATCGAACGTATTTTGGGGATGTATGAGCCTGATCAGCAGGCTCCCGTGCGGATTTCTATTGCTGAGTCGCTGGTAGCGGTCGTGGCCCAAGGCCTCTGCCGAACCACGGACGGCAAGCGAGCAGCCTTCCACGAAATCATGATCAACACCGACGCCATTAAGGACTACATGCAGCGTGGCCATTTGGATGAGATCGAAGCCCTGCTACCGAAGTGCACCTTCGACGGCATGTGTACGATGAACCAGTCGCTGTATGCACTCTATGAGGCAGGGCGCATTACTGAGGAAATCGCCCTCGAAATGTCTCCGCGTCAGAACGAGATGGCTCAGATGTTGCGCGGCCGAGTGTAGGGGTTAACTGAGTCAGTTGGTTTAATCCAGATCGCTATCCCTTTTGGACAGATGGGGGAGGTGAGGAAGATGGGGAGGATAGGGAAGCATTTCACTTCCTTATCCTCCTCATCTTTTTTATCTCCCCATATTTGCCCCACAGTCAGCCCCCTTAGTAAGCTGCTCGCGCCAGCGCTGCACCGCCGATTTTAATTGGCTATTCGCCAGCCAATCATCATAGGTCGGGTATATCGGCAGTCGTGGCTTTAACGCCCAGCCGTGCGATCGCAGTAGCTGCCCCAACTGCTCGACACCGTGGTGCGGGTAGTCAGGGTTCACCTCATCCCAAGGGCCAATGCCACCTAGGTCGCGGGCCCCGGCCTCTAGACACGCAATCAGCATTTCAGCAGATTGAACCAAATTAGGTGGAATCTGTAGCGTAATGTCGGCTGGCAGCAGACTCCGCGCGAGCTTAACCACGGCAAGCAAAGCGACATCATCACAGGAAGTGCCCCCATGGGCCTGGCGCTGACCTGGCTGATGGGGTTGCAAAATCACCTCTTGGATGTGACCGTATTGGCGGTGTAGCCTGGCTATCTCAGTCAGCGTTTCCTCCCAATCTTGAGGGGTTTCGCCAATCCCAATCAGGAGTCCGGTGGTGAAAGGAATCTGGAGTTGACCGGCCCAGGCTAGCTGCTGCGATCGCAACTCAGGTTGTTTGCTAGGGGCATGGCGGTGGACCGTTTCTAATAAAGCCGGGGTGACCTGCTCTAACATGAGCCCCATCGAAACAT
>JBCBQD010000187.1:0-11432 GCA_039820425.1 Cyanobacteria bacterium J06635_1 | reverse complement strand
AGCAGCTCAAGCCTCAGGTCACGGGTGCCCAAGACTTGCAAGTGGCCCGGCGACTTTTTGATACTGAGGCTCAAGCCCTTTACAAACTGGGCTCCCATCCTCAAATCCCCCGTTTATTGGCCCACTTTGAAGACAACAAAGAGTTTTATTTAGCTCAAGAACTGATTGAGGGCCATCCCCTATCAGATGAATTCGCCACATCCACTCCCTGGGAGGAAGCCCAGGTGGTTGCTCTTCTGGAAGATATTTTAAGCACTTTAGCCTTTGTCCACGAGCATCGGGTCATCCATCGAGATCTCAAACCGTCCAATCTGATTCGCAGACACTCAGACAGCCGCATTGTCTTGATTGATTTTGGCGCGGTGAAACAATCCAACACCCAGCTGAGCACCGCAGATCCTAGCATTCCCCGCACAATTTCCATCGGGACCCAAGGCTATGTGCCCAACGAGCAGCTTGAGGGGCGGCCCCATTTCAACAGCGATCTCTATGCCGTCGGCATCATTGGCATTCAAGCCCTCACAGGCCAGCATCCCAACAGGCTCACCCTCACTCCACAAACGGGCCAAATTGATTGGCACGCCTACGCTCCCCACACCAGCCCTGACCTGATGAGGGTGTTAGATGCCATGGTGCGATATGACTTCCGAAAGCGGTATGCCACCGTGCAGGAGGTCTTGTCAGCCCTCCGTTCTTTGGCCCAGAAAGCAACTCCGTTTATGCCGCCCCAGACCTCGCCAGCCCCGGCTCAGTCATCCGCTGCCTACCCCCAATTATCTCCGCCATTCATGACAGAGCAAACTGTGACAGGGCAAACCGTGCCAGTACTTGGCAGGCATCCCCATGGGGTGGCTAAAGGCATGACGAAAACCTCAATGCCGACAGAGAGGGTGCCCGTTCAATCATCCCACCGCAAAAGTTCGATACCGACTTCGATACCGACCATTTTGGCAAGCTTGGCTGTTTTGGGGATGGGGCTATTGACTTGGCGAGCTTGTGCCCCAGTTACCCCCACGACCGCGACACCAGAGGCGTCGCCCTCAACAGCAGAGACTCCAGTATCAGAACCAGCAACAGCACCCATCGTTCCTCCCCTTGAAGAACCCCCACCACCAGCACCAGCAGCAGCGGCTCCATTACCCGAGACAACGACTGAGACAACGCCCGAGACAACGACTGACCCCGTATCGTCATCTCCTGTGGTAACAGCACCTGTCTCCCAACCCGAAGAGGCCACGCTCGAAGAGTCTGAGGCTGTGGGAGCCTTGACGCCGGAGTCGGCCCAAACCATCGTGGCAGCCTTTTATAATCATGTTTCAAATCAGTCCTGGGATGCGGCTCGTGGCCTGGCCGATGGTCCACTGGCACAGCAATTTAGCCCTGACTTCTTTCAGCAGTTTCAGCAGGTCACGGTGGAGAATGTGCGGGTCACCGCCCAAACAGCTGAAACCATTGAGCTATTGGGCCAAAACACCTATGTATATGATGACGGCTCAACCCAACAGGAGGAGCGCACTTACACGGTACAACTGATCAATGGCGCACCGCGTATGGTGGCCTCGGATTTTGTGCGAGTGATTAAATCTCGATCTTAAAGCTGGTCAGGATCGATCCCCAATTCGCGTAGGCGCTCGGCGAGCCTGTCAGCTCGCTGTTTTTCTTGCTCAGCTCGCTGTTTTTCTTGCTCAGCTAATTCAGCCGAGGTGGGAATCCAACAATCGTTAGCGTCATACCACCGCAACCACTGTCCATCTGCTTCCTGATACTCGCCTTGCCAAACCCCAAGCCCCAAGTTTAGTTCTTCGAACCAATATCGGTTATCGATGATAGAGACTTCCTGATATCGGGTCGTCATCAGTTGAAACAAGCGAAACCGATTTTTATATCGGTCGAAGACAGCATAGTAGGGAACTCGCAAAATTTGTTCGTAAACTTCCCATTTTCCGGGTGGTTGGCTAACTTCTCGCAGGGTTTGCCCCAGATCTTCAGCTTCTGTGCCAGGTGACAACAGCTCTATTACTAGAAACGGACTGACCATTTCCTGCCAAATGACGTAGCTCCACCGCAGGTCTTCTTGCTGTTTGGCTTTGGGTACGCCCAAAACTAAGAACCAATCTGGACGCTTGTACCAGTGGGGTTGACGGCTATCGTAGTGAATGTTTAGATCCGTTCCTATGAGAATCCGGTCAACTGGATGCGTGTTGATTTGACAAGTTTCTCGCAGGAGTTGGGGTTGGAATTCATGAAACTCATCTGGCAAACCAGGATCCTCTGGATATTCGCTAGGGAGGTCATACATGGTCGGCAGCGGTTTTTGTAACGCCCGTGGCGAATCTGGCTGTGGCGAATTGCTTTGATACATGCTGCCTTCCTCGCTCAAGTTACCCTAGCTAAGTACATATGGACTAGTCTAGCAGGCTCTTGTGTTTCCCCTATGGACCTGCCGCAGGCACCGCTTCTTTGTGTTGACAGTCATCGCATAGTCCAAAGAATTCGAGGGTGTGATAAAAAATCTTGAACTGATGGGATTGGTTGAGATGCTTTTCTAAGTCGTGCACAGGGCACTCGTCAATTGCGACCGAATCACCACAGCGGAGGCAGGTCAAGTGGTGCCGATCTTCGTGGCTGAGGCTATAAAGGGCCTCACCGTTGGGGAGGGTGCGGACTTGCACAATGCCTTCCAGTTTCAAGGCTTCGAGACCCCGATAAACCGTGGCCAGGCCAATTTTGGTGCCCTTCTGGCGTAGCTCCAGGTGCAGATCCTGGGCTGAGATCGAACGATTCAGCTTTTGCAAAACCTTGAGTACACTCTCCTGACTGCGGGTGCGATGAGTTTTCATGCTAGCAAACCTCCTTGTTTCCAGCTTAGACGAAAGCCACAGGGGGTAACTAGTTATTGCGAGAAGTTCTGGCAGACGGAAGGGGGAAGGGCGAAAGGCGTTAGCGTAGCCATGCCCGATAGGGCTATAGGGTGAAAGGCGAAGCCGGAGAGTTTGGAATTTCGCATCGGTTCTAACTCCTAACTCCTGTCCTCGATACTTTTCACCTCAACCGGTTGCCTTACGATATGCTTAAAAAGCACCTAATTTTGGTTGATTCACCGTGGCGCAGACGTACCAGGCTGAAATCTATGTCACCCTTAGACCTTCTGTATTAGACCCGGCGGGGACGGCGGTGCAGTCTGGTCTTGAGCATATGGGTTATGACAATGTCGAGAAAGTTAGGATTGGCAAATATATAGAGGTCTCGCTCACGGCGGATGATCAAGCGGCGGCCCGACAACAGTTGGATCGGATGTGCGATCAGCTGTTGGCAAATCCGGTGATTGAGAACTATCGGATTGAGATCAAACAGCTATCGACGGTTGGGTGAGAAAGCTATGAAATTTGGGGTCATTACTTTTCCAGGGTCTAACTGCGATCGCGACGTCGTCTATGTCACTCGCGATATCCTCCAGCGACCCACTCGGCGTATCTGGCATGAGGACAGCGATCTATCCGATATTGACGTAATCGTAATCCCTGGCGGGTTTAGCTACGGCGACTACCTCCGCTGTGGGGCGATTGCGCAATTTTCACCCGCGATGCGCTCTACCATTGAGCACGCTAAGCAGGGCAAACTGGTGCTGGGGATTTGCAATGGGTTTCAAGTGCTGACTGAGATTGGCCTGCTGCCGGGGGCGCTGGTGCGCAATCAGGATTTGCATTTTATTTGCGATCGCGTTCCCCTGAAAGTTGAGCGGACGGATTTACCCTGGACGCAGGCCTATCAGCCGGGGCAGATGATCACGCTGCCGATTGCCCACGGCGAAGGCTGCTATTACGCCGATGACGACACCCTCAAAGCATTGGCAGATCATCAGCAGGTGCTGTTTCGCTATTGTGATGCCCAGGGTAACGTCAATGAGGCCAGTAACCCCAACGGGTCTTTGCACAACATCGCCGGGATTTGTAATCGGGCTGGCAATGTGTTGGGAATGATGCCCCATCCCGAACGCGCTGCGGATCCGATGCTGGGCAGCACCGACGGCTTGCCTTTGTTAGAAGGTCTGCTCAAAGCGGCTATGGTGAGCGCTTAGGGCTCAGTCGCGTTCTCGATACTGCACCCGCTGCCGAATGGTACTGATGGGCAAGTTGAGCTTTTGGGCAAGCGCGGACTCAATGGCGGCAGGGTTGGTATCCGGCAGCTCCAGAGTTTGAGTGATAATGTCAGGTTTGACGGATTTGAGGGTGACTTGGGAGGTGCCTTTAGAGTCGTAAATATCTACTTTGATGGCCAGGAGTCTGATTGGGTTGGGGGATGGAGTGGTCGTCACCTGGACCTCAAAGACGCTAGCATTTGGTTGTTTTAGCAAGTGATGGGTGACTGCACCCGCAAGCCCCCAAAAAAGTATCCCTAGCAGGGGTAGCAGCCCCCAAAATAGCAACCCTAACGGCGGCTGTTTATGCATCCAATCTACACGTCCACGCATCTTAAATTAATCCTAAGCCCATGATGATCTTACTGGTTGAAGATGATCCTGCTCAGCTTGAGCCCCTGGCAGTGGCGCTGACCCAAGCGGGCCATGTGGTGGATGCGATCGCAACGGGCAAAACTGCTCAGTGGCTGATCTCAGAAAAAGCCTACGATCTGCTGATTTTAGATTGGATGCTGCCAGAGGTCAGCGGGCTTGAGCTGTGTCGCCAGTATCGAGGCTTGGGGCACACCGCCCCGGTGCTGATGCTAACCGCCAAAGACACCACCGCGGATAAGGTCGCTGGCCTGGACGCGGGGGCGGATGACTATCTGGTAAAACCCGTAGATATCATTGAGCTGTTGGCCAGGGTGCGTGCCCTGGGGCGTCGTTCACCCCTCTGGCGGGGAGATGTGCTGACGCTTGAGCCCTTGACGCTCAAATTAGACAGTCTGATTCTCGAGGGTGAGCAGGGCAGTGTGTCTCTGTCTAACCGGGAGTTTCAACTAATGGAATATTTAATGCGGCATCCTCAACAGGTGCTGACCCGCGATCAGATTGAACAAGCCCTGTGGGCCTGGGGCAGCGAACCAGAAAGCAATGCGGTCAGCACCCTGGTGCGTCGCCTCAGACAGCGGCTGGCAACGATTGGAGCCCGTGATTGGTTAGAAACAATCTATGGCATTGGCTATCGCCTCGGGCCACCCAAAGCGATAGCCAGCGACCAGGAGACCTTCCATGTTTCTCCGTAGTCGGCGGCGGATTGCAGCGGGGTTTACGCTCTCAATGGGGACAATTTTGGTGTTGTTTGCCGCCGCTGTTTATGCCCGAGAGATCACCAGTCAACAGGCAAATTTTGATCAGCGCTTACAGAGTCAGGCCCGGCGGTTAGCCGCTGAGCTAGAGTACAGAGCCGATCAGGGCCAGTGGCAGGTTGAGCAAATGGGGTTCTCTGATACCAGCTCTGGGCCAGATATTAAATCCGCCGCAGGGATTGCTTATCTACGCTGGTACAACTCTGATGGGCAGCTGATTCAGTACACGTCAGATCAAAAGCCACCCGCCCACAAGCTCAAAACAGGCTTTCAAACGGTGGCGGTTGCGCCCGGCTCTGTGTCGATGGAGCCTGAGGCGATGACGCCCCCACTGACCCAACTATCTTCCCAAAAGCTATGGCTGCGACAGGTGACCTTACCCGTACGGCAAGGTGAAGCTGTGATCGGATATTTGCAAGTGGCAGTCCCCCTCACGCCGTTGCAGGCGCGCCTGTATTTGACCCGTTTGTGGCTGGCGGTGGGGGTGCCCCTGACCCTGGGGTTGATTGCTTGGGTCGGCTGGCTGCTGAGCGGCCTGGCCATGCAACCGACCCAGCGCTCCTATGGACAGCTGCAACGGTTTACCGCCGATGCCTCCCATGAGCTGCGGGCACCTTTGGCCGCGATTTTGAGCAATGCCCAGGTGGGGATGCTGGCCAGCTCAGAAGCCGAACGGCAACAGCGACTTGAGAAGATTGTCACCAGTGCCAAGGGCATGGGTCAGCTGATTAATAATCTTCTTTTTTTGGCTCGTCACGATGGGCAACTGGCCCCGCAGGATTTAAAGCAGGTTGATCTGGCGACGTTGCTCAACCCCCTGGGGGTGGACTACGGCCAGCTAGCCGATAGGCAAAATCTAGCCTTTAGCGCTGAGCTACCCGCTGAGCCCATCGCCCTGAGAGTTGATGGGGATCTGCTACAGCAGGCTATCCGTAACCTGCTCGATAATGCTTTCAAATATACCCCTGCGGACGGTAGGGTTACGCTGCAGTGTCGCCAGCGGGGGCGATGGGCGATCATTGAGGTAATTGATACGGGGGTGGGCATACCTGCCCAGGATTTATCCCATATTTTTGAGCGGTTTTACCGGGTGGATACCGCTCGGGCTCGGGAAACCGGCGGCTTTGGTCTGGGCCTCTCGATTACCCAGCAGATTGTCGACGCCCACGGGGGACAGCTCACGGTTAAGAGTACGCCCGGCAAGGGCAGTGTTTTTTGTGTGGAATTGCCGATTTGATATCTACTTTGATATCCACAGGCCTGGCGTCAGGGTAAGCGTCTGACTGACTGGCGTCATTTTTTCGTCACTTTTTCGACCCATATTGGATATATCCAAGGCTGTCAAAGTTCTTCAAAGTCATGTTCCTCAAACGGAATGAATCAAAATTCTGGCTATTTGCCCTTGATAGGACAGAGCAGCAATCCAGGCAGTCTCGACTTGAGAGGGGCAGGTTGCTAGGGCATCGCCTGATCTGTCGTAGCCTGCTGGTCTCATTAGGGGTGGGGCTTTTGGGGTGTAGTCAGACATCTCTGACGGAGATGGAGACTGTGCCTGAAACAGTCCCACCCGAGGTGGGGTCTGCTCGCACCTCAGATCGCACATCGGAGACGCTCTCCGATGTGCAGTCAATCGTGGACGAGTTGTTGGCGATGGGGCCGCGCACGGCTGGCTCGGCGGCGGCAGAAGAGGCGAGTCAGTATCTGCAATCGGCCTATGAACAGCTGGGCTATGAGGTGCGAATTGAGCCGTTTACCTATGAGAAATTTCTGGATCAGGGGTCTTATCTCACGGTGAGTGAGGGGGCAACCGGGGCGGCAACCGGGCTGCGCATCGAGGGTCATGCACTGCAAGATTCAGCCGAGGGCACTGTGCAGGCTCCGCTGGTGGGGGTGCCAGGGGTGGGTCAGTCAGGCGATTTTGAGGCGGTGGATGTGACTGACGCGATCGCAATCGTGCAGCGGGGCGAAATTACCTTTTTAGAGAAAACGCAGAATGCGATCGCAGCCGGGGCCGTCGGGGTGATTATTATCAATACCGAAGTGGATAATTTTTTTGGCACCCTGGGAGAGGCGGTTTCTATTCCTGTATTTTCCCTCTCTGGGGAAGACGGGGAGGCGCTTAACCGTGAGCTACAGGGCGATTTGTCGAGCGGCCAGCTCACCGTCAATGTCGAGCGCCAAAGCGTCACCGGGCGCAATGTAATAGCCCATCAGCCCGGAGTCACCCAGCCAAGACTGATTATTGGCGGGCATTACGACTCGGTGGCAGATTCACCGGGGGCCAACGATAACGCCTCGGGGACAGCTGCGGTTCTGAATCTGGCTCAGCAGCTGGCGGACACCCCCCTGGGGGATAACATTTGGTTTATTGCCTTTGATGGCGAAGAAGATGGCCTGCATGGGTCGCGGGCTTTTGTTAGGGACGCCCCGGCGGATTTTTTGGCGGGTCTAGATGCCATGCTTAACTTCGACATGGTGGGCGTCAACGACGATCTGACTGTCGGTGGGACAGACCTCCTCACAGACCAGCTGGCTGAGGTGCCAGGGCAGTTTGACCTGGGCAGCGCTGGCGGCGGCAGCGACCACGTGCCCTTTGCCAGAGCCGAGGTGCCGGTCCTGTTCTTTACCCGTGGGCTAGACCCCAACTACCATCAACCGACGGACCAGACAGTTAGCCCAACTCTGATCGAAGACACGGTGCAAACTGGGCGGTCAGTGATTGAAATGCTGCTCTCGGAGGAGTCGCAACTTTAGGTAGAGGGTAGTGGGTAATGGGTGGAGGGTAGTGGATAGAGGGTTAGATCATCATCTCCTAATGGGTCTTAAGTATTTAACTCAAGGTAGATAACTAATGTGGAATCCTTTTAAGAAAGCGGCAACCTACGGTGTTTTGCTGTTAGCAGGGATGGCTGTGGGAGGGCCTATTGCCCAGCGCTTTTCCCGTGGGCCGACGGTGCAGCGAGTGCAGGCGCGCTCGGTGGCGCAGGCTCCGACATCAACGCCAGTCAGCCCATCGGGGCCGCCGCCCAACTTTATCGCAGCGGCGGCTGATCGCACCGGCCCGGCGGTGGTGCGGATTGACTCTAACCGCTCTGGCAACCTCGACCGTCAGGGGACAGGCTCCGGCTTCATCATTGATGATAACGGTACGATTCTTACCAATGCCCATGTGGTTGAGGGAGTCGATGCCGTGTCAGTGACCCTCAGCGACGGACGCAGTTTTACCGGCGAAGTCATCGGGCAAGATGAGCTGACCGACGTTGCTGTGGTTAAAGTAGAGGCCAGTAATCTGCCCACCGTCACGATAGGTGACTCGGCTAGCTTGAGACCCGGTGAGTGGGCGATTGCCATCGGCAACCCTCTGGGGCTTGATAACACGGTGACCGCAGGCATCATCAGCGGCACGGGCCGCTCTAGCGGGGTGATCGGTTCCCCCAACCAGCGGGTGCGCTTTATTCAAACCGATGCTGCCATTAACCCCGGCAACTCTGGTGGGCCGTTGCTCAATCAGGCGGGGGAGGTGATTGGCATCAACACCGCCATTATTGGTCGGGCTCAGGGGTTGGGGTTTGCGATTCCCATTGACCGGGCCCAGGTGATTGCCGATCAGCTGGTCACCAACGGCAGTGTGCAGCATCCCTACCTGGGTGTCCGAATGGCCAATCTAACCCCCAGGCTTCGAGAAAGTCTGGCCCAAGAGGAAAATCTCACCATTCAGGCAGATGCGGGTGTGGTCATTGTCGAAGTCCAGGCAGAGTCCCCGGCTGCAAGCGGTGGGCTCCAGGTGGGAGATATCATTCGCGCTGTCGGTGATCAGCAGGTGGAGACAGCTGATCAAGTGCAGTCAGCCGTTGAGGCAAGCACCATCGGAGAACGCCTATCGATTTTGGTCGAACGGGATGGCGAGGACGTTTCTGTGGCCGTTAATCCTGGCGAGTTTCAATCATGAAATATTCACGCGACCCTCTGGTCAATTGTTATCGTATGTTGGAGTTATCTCCCCACGCCTCGCCGGTTGAGGTCCGGCAGGCTTATTTGAAACTGGCACGGCGGTATCATCCCGACCTCAATCCGACCGATGAACTGGCGGCTGCCCGCTTTCGCCAGGTACATGCGGCCTATCAAACCCTCTCAAAATCTCTGGCAGAGAGGCCAAGTAGCCGATCTGACCAAGCCACCGAGCCCGTGGACCTGATGAAATATCGAGCCATCGAGCAGGTCAAGCGGTTGCTGCGATCGCGAGAATATGCCCAGGCCAAAGATCGAGCCGAAGCGCTGACAGTTTATTATCCCGACGACGGTGCAGTCCGACGGTTGCAGGCTAAAACCTATCAGCAGTGGGCCAGAGAGCTGATTACCCGACGGCAGTACAGCAACGCCCGTCGCTACTTGCAAAAGGCGCTACAGCTTGATCCGACCAATCCTAGGCTGTGGCGAGAAATTGAGCGCGACTATGGGCGCATCGAGCGGCAGTTGCATTTGTTTAGGTAGGGATAATAGGTAGTGGGTAGTGGGTAGTGGGTAGTGGGTAGATCGGCTGATCGCGTTCAGGATTGTCTAAGGTTGGTACCGTTTCTACGCCTTTGTAATCTCCCCTATCTTCCCTATCTCCGCGCCCCTCCATCCCCGCGTCCCCCCATCTCCCCTATCTTCCCCATCTCCCCTATCTCCGCATCCCTCCATCCCCGCGTCCCCCCATCCCCCACTCACACGTTTTTGGAAACTCCCTATGTATCACCTTCTCAACCGCCGTCGTCTATTGCGCCGACTGGGGCTGGCCACAGGCGCGATGGCACTGCCGTCCTTGCTGCACCGAATTGCCACCAAACGTTCCCAAATATCCCCATCGGCCCAAGCATCAATCCTAGAAACGGAGGCAGCGCCCCTGGTGGCAACGGCAGGAGCTAACCCCCATCGGGTCGTGTTGGTGAAAACCTCGGACCGGGCGGCTGGGGTACAGCGGGCGGTCGAACTACTCCAGCCGCCGTCGTTTGCCGATAAGCGGGTGTTTATCAAGCCCAACTACAACACGGGCGATGCCGCTCCTGCAGCGACGGATCCCAGCGTGTTGGAAACCTTAGTCCAAATCGTCAAAACATCAGGGGCCAGCCAAATCACCGTGGGCGATCGCTCTGGGATGGCCGGCACCCGTGGAGCGATGGAGCGTAAAGGGGTGTTTGATCTGGCTCAGCGCCACGGGTTTAATACGCTCGTGTTTGACGAACTGGGTCGCGATGACTGGCAGTATTTTGGAGCGGAGGGTACTAGCTGGTCCCAGGGTTTTGCGATCGCAAAACCCGTCCTCGACGCAGACGCCATCATCAACACCTGCTGTCTCAAAACCCATCGGTTTGGCGGCCACTTTACCCTATCACTCAAAAATACCGTGGGCATGGTCGCCCGCACAGTACCCGGTGACCCCCACGACTATATGCGAGAGCTGCATCGCTCTGCCAACCAGCGTCTGATGATCGCAGATATCAACAAAACCTATCGCCCTGCCCTGATCGTCATCGACGGGGTCGAAGCGTTTATCAACGGTGGCCCCGAGCAAGGGCAACTGGCCCAGCCCGGTGTGATTCTCGCCAGCACCGACCGCATTGCCGTTGACGCTGTCGGTCTTGCTATTTTGCGAATGCTTGGCACGACCCCTGAGGTCGCCCAGGGCTCAATATGGAGCCTGGCTCAGATTCGCCGCGCCGCCGATTTGGGGCTAGGGGCTACCAGCGCTGATCAGATTGAAATTGTGACTGCCGATAGCGCTAGTGAGGAGATGGTTGGGGAGTTACAGCCGTTTCTGAGTTAAAAAGGCGAAAGGGGCAGGGCGCTAGCGTAGCCATGCCCGCAGGGCTATAGGGGATAGGGCTGAGGCTGCTAGGTTCAATTCTGCGTCAGATTGGTGAAGAAAATCCCCTGAGTGCTTCTTAGCTCAGCCGCTTTCACTTATCGCCTTTCGCCTTTCGCCCTCTTTTATCGCATCGGTAACCCAAACCCATGCAAAATATGTCGAACCCTTTTCTTGGCCCTTGAAACCCGCTGTCGCAGGGTGGCATTGTTGGGCAGGTCTTCGCCCAGGGCAATTAGCCGGGTGCTAATTTCATCCCACGAGAGTTGCTCGATGGTGCGCCAGCGCAATAATCGTTCAGTATGAGCGTCTTCTTTGG
>JBCBQD010000186.1:0-11494 GCA_039820425.1 Cyanobacteria bacterium J06635_1 | reverse complement strand
ACCTAGACAGGGTTTGTTGGTACGGAATTAGAATCGCCTATGGGTGTATCCTTTTTGATAGATTATTCTTGCGGAAAGTGGATCAAGATGAAAGAGTAAAGAGGATTGTTTGGGGATTGCAAAACTCGGATGGGAATTTTAAGCATTTAGATCTAACTCATCTGAATTTAAATCATCTAGATCTATCTTATTGTAGTTTCGTGAGTTCAGACCTAAGTGGTAGTAGTTTATGTGGAGCAAATCTCTCAAATTCAAATCTCAAAAGAACCCAGTTTCTGGATGTTGACCTAGAGAATGTAACCTTAAATGGGGCATGCATTGAGGATTGGAATATCAATAGTTTTACAAAGCTGGATGGAGTTGTTTGCGAATATGTTTATCTGAAAGCCAATAAACAAGAGCGCCGTCCTAGAGAAGGTAGCTTTAAGCCGGGTGAGTTCGCAGCCCTATTTCAGCAGGCTGTAGACACTGTCGATCTCATTTTCAAAGATGGCATCGACTGGCCTGGTTGACTGACAAAAGTTTGATCTGAAACAGCTGAAAGCTCCATGAAAAAAGGGCTTTAGCTCTTGGCGAAAAGGGCTTCATTTTTGATTAGGCTGAAATCCTTATTAGGTAAGGGGGGCAGCTTTTTGAAAGCCAAGTTTTGTCAGTCAACCAGTCGACTGGCAGGCGTTTTTCCAATCTTTCCAAGAACTCCGCAGCCAATACGCTGATCAAGATCTCTCTATCCAGGCCATTGAAAAGAAACAAGGTGGAGCTTTTGTTATCCGTTTAGAAGTACCTCTAGAGGTTGATAAAGCAGCAGTTGAGGAAACAGCCAAAGCTCTGTACGCGGAACAGTTAAAACAGATAGAGGGGCGATACCAGGCGATGCTGCACCTGCAAGGACAGCAGTTGGATGACTATCGCTCACAGGTTCAAAAGCAACAACAACAAAACAGTCGATTATTAGGGATTGTCGAAACTATGGCTGAGCAAGAATCTGCATCCAAATACGATCTCCGGGGTGCCCAGTTCGCTGGCGGCTTCGCCGAAACTGTCCAGGGTGACCAAATCGGCGGCAATATTACCAATGAAGCCGCTGAAACCCTTTCTCTAGCCGACGCCGCTGCTGAAATTCAAAATCTGCTCAAACAGCTAGAAGCCTCTAACCCCACGGCCACTGAGACAGAGCAAACGGCTTTCCTCACTGCCATGATTCCCCCCACCCGCCGCCAGCGGTTTATCGGCGCGATCCAATCTGCCGGGAGTGCTGCCCTGGATGAGATTCCCTATGGGGCTGTCCTCAAAGCTCTGGTCGAGGGTTGGCAAAATCCGGGTGGCTAGACCGCTAAGGGGGATTTTTGAGGTTGCGATCTTTTTGTTCAACGTCCTTCAGATTTCGGAGCTATCTTAAGACCCAGCGTCTTCACTGCCGCTAACTCTGTGAGCAATTGGATGATAAGTTCTTTCACTTCAGCCAATGTCGGCTGTCGTGCTAGTGTGGCTTCTTGCACTTCATATTTAGCATCCATCTGCCGTATTCGCGCCACCCAAGCTTCTCGCTCAGCCCGCATTTCATCGATTTGCCGTCGAATCTCATCCAGATCAGCCATATTATCTTGCGCCAATGCATCCCGCGTTGCCCGAATCCCTCGTCTGGCCAAAATCAGCAACTTCTGGCTATCGGGCATTTGTCCCCACACGTCCTCTGGAATTCCTGCCAGATCAGCAAATTCTGCCAGTTCTTGCTCGATGCAACATAAAACTCAGCCAGGCAGTCTCTACCCAACTGAGTTTTACGCTGTGACTATTCAAAAAGAGAAAAGGGTACCCAATAATTGAAGCCCAAAACCGAAGGAGTTTGATGGGTACCCAAGCTTGTAAATGCTGGGCTAACTGATTCAGCGCCCCAGCAATGAGCTATCAGCACATGAGGAGAGTATATTCTCAAAGCCCCCAGTATTTGGAGTTTGGGGGCCTATGCTGGGCCGATTAGCGGACGTTACCTTTGGTGCGAGCATCCAATGCCTCAAGCCGGGCCGATTGAATATCCTCAACGGCTTTGGTGCGTGCGTCCAGGGCCTCTAGCCGAGCCGATTGAATGTTCTCAATCGCTTTAGATTGGCTATCGAGATGCTCAAGTCGCAGCGTGTGAACGTTACCTTTGGTGCGGCTGTCCAGGGCTTCGAGTCGAGCGGACTGGATATCTTCAACCGCTTTGGTTTGGGTATCCAGATGCTCCAGGCGAGCAGCTTGGATGTCTTCGATGGCTTTAGACCCACCCCGATCGAGCACTTGGTAACGGTATTCCTGTAGCTTGCTGCCGTCTTTGTTACCCCGGTCCAACACTTCATAGCGGCGTTGTTGAAGTGTGGTGGTCTCAAAATCAGCAGCGCTGGCGACGGGGCTAATAGCAGCGGTCGCAAGGGTTAATGCAAGGGCAGAAAAGATATAGCGTTTCATGGTGTAGCTCCTTGTAAATCAGTGGTTTGCTTCAGTAATTACAAGAATGCCGCGCTCCCCTGAGCAGCCCCTGACCGCTAACTGAAGGTTGCTTAAGGGGTTTCTGAGAATGGCTGAGTAAGGGGAGTGACGGCGGTCACTTGTGCTCTGCACCAAGCTTAAAATTTCGGTTAGGGGAGGTGAGTAGGTGAGTGGGTGAGTAGGTGAGACAAGGAGACTGATCAGGATTTTGTTTATTCACTTATTCACCAGCGCACTCACCTACTCACCAGCGCAGCGCACTCACCAGCAACCCCGAATATTGAGCTTTGCCAGACGACTTGTTATCGTCTCAAAATAAGAAACCCCGACCAAAACTGGTCAGGGCTTCGGTTTCATATATTAAGTTCGAATGATTTAATCTTACGGGTAGCAACCATGAAGGGCAGCAGGCAAGATCACTACTTTGGTGTGTTATGAGACACAGGCAGCACAATACTGTTTTTCTCAAGCCTCATTCAAAGCCCTCAAAGTTGAGGGTTCGGGGCTTATGGGAGGAGAGAAAACCTGTTGTGTTTCTTTCACGAAGGATGATGCTTGTTGATTTCACTCATAAGAAAACCCCCCAGCCTGAGCTGAGGGGTATCGATGTGATTGCTGTGTGTGTTGAGAGGAGAGGTCTCTGCTAAGCGGTGTAAGCCACGCCGCGATACTTGAGCTGCTGCTCCAGGCGACGTGCGGGGTTCGCACGGTGGGTTCTAATTTGAAAGTGTGCGCCGAGAAAAACACCGGCTTCTTGGCTAGCCGAGGTTTGAACAGATTGAGATGGGTTGGTGTAACGAGCGCCGCGATAGGTGAGCTGCATGGGGGGTTCCTAAAAATGTAGAACAGGTAAGAATTTGGGGCAGTTGAGAAAAGGGAATGAAAATCAGGCCACTTGCTGTCGGTTAGGTAACAGCCACCAAAGGACCGGCACTAAAACAATCATTGAGAAAGATAAGCAAGTGCAAATCCAAAGCCCTTCGATTTGAGTCGGTGTCATGGTGATGTCTCCTTGTGGCAGCAAGCTCAATTGGCTGATGAGTCTCACAATAGGGAGGCATCGAGAAGATATCGGGAAGGGAGAGAAGGAAAGAGGGGAAAAGGGGAACGGGGGAAAAGGGGAAAGGCGCTGGCGTTAACGATTGTGAGAGTCATCGGAGGATACCGGCTAAAATGAACCTATCGTGCTTGGGCAAAACCGATGGTGGCAATTCAAACGCGGCGTTTTACGGTTGACGAATACTACAGAATGGGCGAGCTGGGTATTCTAGACGCCGCAGAGCGTACAGAACTGATTAATGGGGAAATCGTTACAATGATTGCGAAGGGAACCGCCCATACTTCGGCTGTTTTACTCACCCAGGATCTGTTTAAAGAATCGCTAGGTCGTCGTGTCTTTGTAAAATCACAAGATCCCATATGTCTTAACGATTATTCCGAGCCCGAGCCTGATATTGTCGTCGCCGTCCGTGATCTGCTGGCCTATAGCACCCACCATCCAACCCCTGACGAAGTCTTGCTCGCCATCGAAGTGGCTGACTCTAGCCTGAAATATGACTTGGAAACGAAGACCCCGATGTATGCTGCCGCAGGCATTCGTGAGTATTGGATTTTAGATGTGATTGAACGCCAGCTATATGTGTTTCGGCAACCCGCGAAGGACCGTTATCAAGAACGGTTTATCTTGGCCGATACCCTGGAAGTTACGCCGCTAGCCTTTCCCGACTTAACCCTTCAGATTTCGCAAATGCTGCCGCCAAAAAGCTGAGGGGACTGTTAAGTGGGGGTATTTTGCAAGTCTGGCTTCTCCTCAGGTAAAATCGCCCCCTCGACGGGGCAGACCTGCAAGCAAATGCCGCAGTCGATGCAGGTGTCAAAATCAATCCAATACCAGTCAGTGCCTTTGGTATTTTTACCCGGTCCTTCGTGGATACAGGCGACGGGGCAGGCATCTACACAATCAGCGACGCCTTCGCAAACGTTGGTAACAATGGTGTGGGCCACAGGATGACAGAGTATATTGTTTACAAGTCTTAATCTACAGTACTTTAACCAACTGCCTCAATCTCCGGCAGGCCATCATCCCGAATCCAGGCAATGCGGGTGATTTTTCGCTGTTGAGCCTGCGATCGCAAAACATCCGGGGGCTGATTCATATCCAAATTAAGCTCTACCCGCACCAGATTGGCCGATTGGCGAATTTTATCGGCATAGGCGAGGGCAGCGGCGGCAGCCTGAGGGGTGGTGGCGACCACCAGCCAGTCCGTGGGCGGGGTCTGGCCGGGTAGCTGACCGTGGGGCAATAATACCTGCTGGAGGGCATCGACGTTGAGTACAAAGCCGACACCGGGGTATCCCTTGCCCTGGGGGTGATATTGGCTGAGTAGGTGGTCGTAGCGTCCGCCCTGGCTGACGACTTCGCGGGGGGTGCCGCCCACCATCTCAAAGACGATGCCGGTGTAGTAGTCAAAGGGTTGGATTAAGCTCAAATCGAGAATTAACTCTGGCCCGTGCTTGCCTGCTACGGTGTCCTTTGGTTGCGCCTTGGGGGGAGCAACCAGTTTTTCTAGCAGGTTAATCAAAGATTGCAGCCCGTTGACGATGCTTTGCTGTTGCTCATCGAGGTCGAGCTTGCTAACGGCGTCTAGCACCGCGTGGGGCGCACCGCGCAGATCCGTCAGCTTGAGGGCATGGTCGCGCAGCTCTGGGGGCATGGGTAGGGCCTCCAGGGTGACCCGGTCAAGGGCTGCGATCGCAACCCTGACCTGCGATCGCAACGGTTCTGGAAAGGGGCGCAGCAATGACCGAGTCAGATCGGCCTCGCCCAAAATTAGATGCCAGCGGTCTAACCCGACTGCTTTGAGACAGTCTGCCGCCAACAGCAGCACCTCCGCATCGGCCAGCAGACCGCTGGCCCCAATCAGCTCGACCCCGGCCTGGTAGTACTCCTGCTGCCCGCCGTGGCTGCCCGTGGCGCTACGCCGAAACACATTGGCGCTGTAGCACAGCCGCTGGGGGTAGGTGACCGTATCAGTGCGGGCCACCGCCGCCCGCGCAATCGAGGCAGTCAGCTCGGGCCTTAGCCCCAGACGCTCGCCCTGGCTGCCCTGCAGCTCAATCACATCGGATTGATTGATGGCCCCGCCCGCCATCAGCGTATCCATATGCTCCACGGTGGAGGTGATAATCCGGTGGTAGCCCCAGCCGTGGAAAACCGCCTCCAGGCGATCTTCAATCCAGCGTTTCTGAGCCACGTCCAAAGGAAACAGATCGCGGGCACCGCTCGGAGGTTGATAAATCATTTCCGCTTCTTGCCAAATAGACCACCCAGAAAACCGCCCCCTGACTGGCTGTCAGACTTTTGTTGAGCCCCCTTAGCCGCCCGCTTATTTTGGGTATCAAATTTCTTTTGCAGCTCAAGGGCGGCGGCATCGGTCGGGTTAAGCTCGAGGGCGCGCTTACAGTGAATGCTCGACATGGTAGTTTGCCCCGATTTCATGTAAAGCTCAGCCAGACGACTGTGGCAGCGAGGGCTATTGGGGTGTGCCTTGATCGCTTCGCGCAGCTCGACGATCGCTCGGGTATAGTTGCGCTTGTACTCAAATTCTTTAGCGCGGTTAAGATAGCTGTCGATGATCACATCGCGGCGACGGCGATAGGGGGCTGCCGGCGTTGTGGCCGCCGTCGGATCAGAGGCAGCCTCGGCAGCGGGGGTTGCTTCTGCGGCCTCTGCCTGGGGCGGCGGGGTGTCCAATCCCCCTTTGCGCATCACATAGACTGCATTCAGTTCGCTAAGCTCACCAATCACGCCGAGCACCGTATCTAACGACTCGTACTGATCGGCGCTGAGGGCCTTAACCTCGTTGCCGTAGTCATAATCGAGGTTATTGCTGTTTGACAGGGTTTTAGCTTTTGGGCTATTGAGCTGGAGCAAAATCGGCTGTTGTTGCAGCTGCTGCCCTTTTAGGCGCAAGATGACGCCGTGCTCCACCGTTGACTTTTCTTGGCTCAGGGTCTCGTAGGCTGGGTTAACCAACTTAGACAGCAGCTCACTGGCTTGTTGCTTTTGCTCATCGCTGGCATTTCGCAGGCTGTCGGGGTGTAGCTTGCGCGCAATCTTGAGATAGCGCTTACGGACCTGCTTAGGATTTGATTCGACAGACACACCCAGTACCGCGTGGTAGTCAACCACGTCTAATTTGAAAAGTCCTTGGTCAATTTGCATAGCCTACGAGTCTCGAGATTTTCGCGCTCAAAAAATTATCAAATAGCGTAATTTTGGTTTCCATGTTTGGGTTTTGCTACTTTAGTGTAGCGATTTGCCGCCCATCTCAGACCATCTGATTAGGGTAAAAAATTGATTGGCTTCACTTTATCTAACTCTTGACTCATTGCGGTGTGCAAAGTGCCATTGCTGGCTAAAATACGACCCGACCCAATCTCAAACGGGCCGCCATCGTAGGCACTGATCTGCCCCCCTGCCTCTTGCACTAAGACCACCCCTGCGGCCAAATCCCAGGCAGAGAGGCCCCGCTCCCAGTAGCCATCGAGGCGGCCAGAGGCAACACAGGCCAGGTCCATGGCGGCTGACCCACCCCGCCGCACCCCCTGGGTCAGGTGGGTCAAGTGGCAAAACTCAGCATAGTTATTGTCTAGGGTCTCTCGCCGGTCATAGGCAAAGCCGGTGACCAGCAGGCTATCTGCCAAGCGGGCCGTGTTAGAGACCCTGATCGGCTGACGATTGCAGGTTGCCCCCAACCCCTGAGCCGCTCGATACAGGTCGTTGTGCACCGGGTCAAACACCACACCGACGGTGGGTACCCCCTCCACCAGCAGACCAATCGATACGGCGCAAAAGGGATACTGGTGGGCATAGTTAGTGGTGCCATCTAGGGGGTCGATAGCCCACAGGAATGGGTTTTCCTGATTGCCCAATTGCCCAGATTCTTCGGCCAGGATGGCGTGATCGCTGAGATGGCGCTGCATGACTTCGAGAATCGCTACCTCTGAAGCCTTATCGGCCTCAGTGACCAAATCCCCAGGTCGCCCTTTTTCTTGAATGTTTTTGAGCTTGCCCCAATACTGCTGCAAGATGGCCCCCCCGGCTAAGGCGGCTTCGCTGGCGATATCTAAAAATTTTTGGAGATCGTCGGGAGAAAGCATATTAATCCTCATCCAAAGGCAGCCCCATCCGCACTTTGCCCTTACCAAAATATCGGCCAAACTGTTGCTCGTACACCTCATCTTCGTCCTGGGTTTCAACCTCCAGGTCGGTTCGCGGGTAGCTTACGCACAGCAGCGCATAGCCTTTTTCCCGCAGTCCTGGGGAGAGGCCCATGGCTTCTGGCTGATCAACTTCACCCGACAAAATACGCACGGCACAGGTGGTGCAAGCCCCGTTACGGCAGGCAAAGGGCAAGTCAGCCCCCTGGTTCTCGGCGGTTTGTAGAATGTAGCGATCTTCAGGGACGTGGACGGTGTAGTCACACTGCTTTTGCCGATGGTGAATGAGGATGCTGTGGGTTGGAGTATCGCGCGTCTGAACCATGGCGTGAGACAGGGGTGTGGCAGCTGATATATGTTCGCACGAAAAACCCGCTCAAAAAACCTATCAAGTTAAAATCGATCGTCCGGGGGCTGCTCAATTTCTGATAGGATATCAGGGCTGTGGGAAGCACTTCCCATATTAGGCACCTCCTGCATTGGGCGCTCATCGCACGATGTAAGAAAAGCAGTGCAGGAAAAATAACCTGGAGAGATGGCCGAGTGGTTGAAGGCGCAGCACTGGAAATGCTGTAACGGGGCAACTTGTTCGAGGGTTCGAATCCCTCTCTCTCCGTTTTTGAGCTAGGTTTGTTTACCCAGGCGGTCGAGACTCAGGGCAACCCCGGCTAAGGTAATCAGCGCCAACCCAGCCCACTGGATTAGGGCAAAGGTTGTGTCGGTTAGCAATAACCCCGCCAGTACCGCCGTTAAAAACGGGGTCATCGCCGCAATGATAGCCGCCCGATGCCCCCCCGCCAATCGCAGTCCGATGAAGTTAAAGAAATAAGCCAGACTGGCCAAAACACCTAGCCCCAAACCACCGAGGATAAATGGCGCAAGGTTGCTAATGCTGCTAATCAGAGCAAAGGGCTTAGCCATCAAAATCAGGCTGCTGATCAGGGCCGTGGTGCAAAAGTGTACAATCCCCGACGAGACCGGGTGGCACTGGCGGGCCAGGCTTAAGTTCATGGCGACAATGTAAAGGGCAAATGCGATCGCAGCCAGCAAGGCCGCGCCAATCCCCAAGGTATTGCCTGCGTCAGCGTTAATCAGGGCTGGTCGAGAGGCTAAAACCCCCCCCATCGTAATCGCCCCCATCACCACCCAGCGCATCGGCGTAGGGCGCTCTCGGTTGACGCTCCACATTAGCGGGATCCCCACCAGCGGATAGATAAACAACAGGGCTGTGGCGAGCCCTGGACCGATGGCGGCCACCGCTTGATATAAAAATGCCTGGGAGCAAAACAAGAAAAAGCCGCTGCCGATGAGCTGTAGCCAGAGACGACCATTGCGCCCCCACTGTTGAAAATCATTCCAAACCCCTCGATGGAGTTGGGGGGCCAGCAGTAACAGCACCGGCAGCAGGACCACCATCCTTAGCCATACCAGGGCTATGGCCTGCAAAAAACTAAACGTGCCAATGCCCTGAAATGCTGGGCCAAACCGAGCGTTGCCCTGGCTAATGACACCCACCAGAATTGTGCTTAAGGCTAGGAGGAGGGTCGCGCCCGCGCTAAATAGCAATCCCTTTTGCCGTTGCTCGGGGCGATCTGGCTCCCGAGCTTTGAGCCGGGCCCTCGACGACGATGACGGCAGTGTACGCCCACGTAGGGTGCGCCCAGGATAAGTTGGTGTCAGCCGCCGGGAGGGCTCCAGGGGGAGCTCAGGCCCCCCAATGCGGCCTCGTTCCAGGCTAATCTCCCCCGACGCATCTGCCCCTTCTACGAGCGGTGAGTTATTAATCGCCAGCTCCGGCGGTTGGGCCTGTAGTTGTTGGCTAAGGCGCGCTACCAAATGTTCTAGTAGGGCTTCTCCCTGCTGCTCCATTGCCTGCATTCGGGTAATTTGCTGTGCGATCGCGCTTTGATAGCTGCTCAGGTCATGCTGTAGCGAATGCAAGGTTTGGGCCAGGGTGGCATCTAAGTTGCTCAATAGCTCATTGGCCGCATGGGGGATAATCAGCCCCTGCTCTGCTGAGCGTGACACATAGCTGCGCAGATCTTCTTGTAAGTTGCGGGCAATCACCCTCGAAAGTTGTTTAGCCCAGGCCTGCTGCTGAGCGGTTTGCTGCTCTGTCAGCGCCACCTCCGAATCAGCGCGTAGGGCCTGATAGCTCACCCGCAAATTTTCATAATCTTGGCGCAGATTGGCAAGCTCGCCGATCAGCCGAGATTTCTCAGCCTCAAGAAACGCAATATCTTTCGACAGCTGCGCTGCAAAATGCTGTTGCAGTGCCTGAAAGTCTTCGTCTAGAGATTGCAGCAAGTCGTCGCTATTTACTTGCCTCTCAGACTCACCCATAAGTGTATTGACCCTTCCAATAATTGCGCCAGAAAAGTTGAGCTGGCTATCGCTAAACCACATCTAGCTTGAAAACTTGAGGTTTTCCCGTAGTGCAAACTACGTTGCAAACAACAGGTCTGGATATGGCCAAGTTTAAAGATATGGCTGGTTATCCCTGACTAGATAGCTAGACTGTATAAAGTTGAGCTGACTATAGCAGAGCGGCTGACCAACCGGTGTTGTTAACACACTTATACCTCAAAGCAGGTTACCTCAAAGCAGGTTACCCCAAAGCGGGCTACCCCAAAGCAACTCATCTCAAAGCAGACCGATGGGTTTCTCCGGCGGACACAGCTGCACTAGCCAATCAAACCCTTCATGGGCCGTAGGTCGCCCCCCCTGAAGCTGCCGTGCCATTCTCAAAATGACGGTTTCAGGTACCTGACGCATGCGTTTTTGATTGCGCTGCAAACAGCACCCTAATGAGATATCAAACCAGAGACCGCCAATGGCATAGTCTAAAGTTTTGAGAGTGCTCAACAAACGCCGCCGATAGCGCCGCCGCGCATTGGTGGCATCGTAAATGATGCCGGCTGAGTCGCTACCGGGGGTCGCCACCTCACGCAGCCGCCGATGCACCACAGCCCACACATGTCCCCAGTCCCCTTGGATGGCCTCACTACCATAGAGTTGAGCCCGAATGGCATCCGTTGAAATCAGCTGATACTCAGGGTGTTGGACGACAAAATCCTGCGCCCAAGTAGATTTGCCACTGCCGGGTAGACCAATTAAGACAAGGGCTAGGGGCTGAGCGACCATGGCAAGGGTAATAAAAAAAGACAAAAAAGGCAGACGGGGTCGTCTGCCCTTTAAGACTCATCAATCTAGAGGCTAAATCTAGTTAATTTGGAGGCTAAAACGCCCTAGCCTAGATAATCATGCCGTCAGGAATCGTCGCATTCTTAAGGACGACCACAATCCCACTGCGGATATAAAAGCCCAGGTCTTCGCGCTCGGCTTCCTGCACATCTTCTTTGTTGATGATCTGCACATTTTGACCCACCCGGGCATTTTTATCGATGATGGCGCGTCGGACCGTGGTACCCTCGCCAATGCCAATCGGAATCTTGCCTCGAGTTAGATGCCGACTCCGCTCGGTCTGGGGTTCGTAGGCATCGGCTCCCATCAGTAGTGCATTTTCGATCACGCAGTCGGCATTGATCCGCTGTCTTAGGCCAATCACCGAGTTTTCTACCCGACAGTTTTTGAGAATGCAGCCTTCGCCAATGATGGACTGGGTGACGTGACACTCTTGCAATTTACTCGGGGGCAGATAACGCGATCGGGTATAGATCGGCGCTTGCTCATCATAAAAGCTAAATGGTGGCTCAGGTTGGCGGGTCAACGCAATGTTGGAGGTAAAGAAGGCTTCAATGGTTCCAATGTCTTCCCAGTAACCGTCAAACAAATAGGCCTG
>JBCBQD010000185.1:0-11524 GCA_039820425.1 Cyanobacteria bacterium J06635_1 | reverse complement strand
ACCGTGTGACTGATTTGACACAGCCAACTCCAACAGCCGCACTTAATCCTGGGCAAAAAGGCATTTCCCAACAATATGTTACACAGCCTGCACCCAAATCAAATGAGGGATTGGTCTCACCGATATCTCCTTCAGGGTCTTCATCGACGGATGCGATTCAACGCCAACCAGTTAGTGACAGGACTTCTGAGACCATAGCGAGCCCTGAAATATCAGCTAACCAGACTTTTATTGGCCCAGAGTCACGATCACAACAAAACTCGACTGATAGCTCTGCTGAGTCACCTCAGATAGCCTCTGCTCAATCTTCCTCTATTCAGCGGAGTTTAGAGTCACCTGGAAACAATTCATCTGAGGCGAATTCACCCAGAGTAGAATCATCTGAGGCGAATTCACCCATGGCAGAATCTTTCAGTACGGAGAGTCAGCCTTCTGATTCTCTGCCGAGTTCAAGCGCCGCAGCCTCAATTCAGCGAATGGTGGTTAGCGATTCAAATCCAACCACCCAGCCAGACTCATCTTTCCCGTCTATTCAGCGATTGGCCAACTCGAATTTGTCCCAAGCAGCTCAATCTCAACCTGCTGAAACCCAGCCTGTCGATTTTGAACCAGAAGCACTCTTTGAGACTAACTTGACCTCATCAGACTCAGGTAAAATCCAACGGTCAGTTGATAATAGTTCAACAGAGAATACAGCTGACACCGCTATTCAACACCAGACTGAAGCAAATCAATCTCCCCTACCTGCGTCGGCTGTCAGTGCCGCGACATCAGCTACCCTTGCCTCAGACGATGGTCCAGAGTCACGATTACCCCAAAACTCTACTGATGGCCCTGCTGAGTCATCTCAGACAGCTTCCACTCAACCTTCCTCTATTCAGCGCAGTTTAGAGTCACCTGAGAGCAATTCACCTGAGGCGAATTTACCTGGAGTAGAACTGTCTGAAGAATCAGCCGAGTTGGCTCAGCCATATGATTCTCTGCCGAGTTCAAGCGCCGCAGCCTCAATCCAGCGAATGGTGGCTAGCGAGTCAAATCCAATCACCCAGCCAGACTCATCTTTCCCGTCCATTCAGCGATTGGCCGACTCGAATCTGTCCCAAACAACTCAACAGGATCTAACAACAGTCTCGACTCAGACCACTGAAACTCAGTCTGATGCCATCCAACGAACTACGACGCCAGCCGCTGAAAATGGGTCCGTGGTACAACAACCCGTAGGGCTAGTCTCCGAAGGACAGATTCCACCTGAATCAGTTCAGCGGTCGGTCACATCAGATCAGCCAGTAGGAATACCCGAGGCCAGAAAAGAGTCCGAGGAGAGCAAGACGGTCCAACTGGGGGGTAGCATACAGCTACCGACGGTCTTAAAGCCGCTGGGGGTATTGCGTTCTTTGCCCGCTTTGGAGTTGCGATCGCAACCCACGCACCCCTCTGACTTAGAAAATGCCAAGGTTTTGCGATCTGAATCTGAAACGATTCAGCGCCAGGCAACCGAAGGAGATATTCCTGGCGAATGGTCCAATCTTGAATCATTAGTCGCTGACCTAACCGGTGGAGGCCAGGGAGATGCCAATATTCAGCGTCAGATTGCTGAACCTGACACAGGTCACGACACAAACAGTAAAACAGATGATGAACCAGACGGTGAAACAACCAGTCAGACGAACGGTGAAATAATTCAACGCCAGGGCGCTGATGGGGACGTACCCAGTGAGTGGTCTAACCTGGAAAATTTAGTCACCCATCTAAAAGGGAATACTTCAAACAGCGAGTCTGCTAAGACATCTATCCCCCAACCGCCATCGTCACCCGAGGCTAAGACGGATATAAAGCCGAATGATGCAAAGCCCAATGATATAGAGTCATCAGTCCAGTCATCATCAGCCCAGTCATCATCAGCCCAACCGGCCAGGCCCGCTGCGATGCCCGTCGCCACGATCCAACGTCGAGTCGCGAGACCATCCCCTGCTTCCAAGCCAGTCTTGATACAGGCTTGTCAAGACACATCCACTGCCACCATAACCAGCGAATCTGATGAAGAGCAAACAGATGGCATTCGAGACTATAGTCGATATTTAGAGCTGCTAGCCCAGGAGGTTTATAGTTTGTTGCGACAGCGGCTTTCCCTAGAACAAGAGCGTCGAGGACCGAAGTATCCCAGGTAGAGAGCAGGGGAGGCAGGGGGAGCAGGGGGGCAGGGGAGATAAGAGAGATGGGGGAGATGGAGGAGATGGGGAGGCAGAGGGAGAAAAACAAACGGTATTGACTTATGAGTACATTTGTTAAAGCTAAACTTATTGCCCAAGGGGGCGGCAAAAATATCGAATTTATGTTTAACCCGACTGAGCTGAGCTTTAGTCGCAGCATGAATCTCAACTCTTGCGGTGGGGCTCGAACCGATGACGGTATTCCTAAGGTAAGTTTTGGGTCCCCAGATCCTTACAGTGTGACAGTCGGTGGCCTGGTCTTTGATACCTATGAGACTGGCGAAAATGTGATCGATAAGCATATCGAAAACTTTCGGCAGGCGGTTGATTTTCTGGATAAAGAAGAACGTCCGCCTATGTACCTGCTCACCTGGGGTAAGCAAGAATATTTGCGCTGTTTTGTACAGTCACTCTCTTACAAGCTAACCATGTTCCTCCCCGATGGTACGCCTGTCCGCGCCACGGTTGATATCACCCTTCAGGAGATTGGTGAAACCAGCGGCTCGGGCAATACAGGCACCCCGAGCCGAGGCAGTAGCCGACGCTAAGGATTTTCGGCTTAAGTGAGTACCTCGGTCAGGGCTTGACTGGATATCCTAAATCAGGGTTCAGGTTAATCGTCCCAAACAGCCGTACAAATACGGAAAATTATTTTTGCATATCTGCCCAGAACCTGTAATTGTCCGTATGTGCTCAAGCTTGGACACGCTTTAAAATCAAGTTTTCTTTATAAGAAGCGATTGTCGCTATGGCTGCCACCAAGTTCGTCGCAACACCGACCCTCAAAATTGATGGGAAAGCTGCCTCCAATGATTTGATGGAGGATATCCTACAAATTGTGGTAGAGGAAAGCCTGCATTTGCCAGGAATGTTTACCCTGGTGATTCAAAATGACTACTATGGGGGCGAGGCAAACTACAAGGTCTGGAAGCACGAGAAACTCTTTGAGATTGGTAAGTCGATTGAGATTGGCTTCTCAGCCAGTACAACAGACTCGGATGAGTTTGACGAAGAGAACAAAGGAAACGTGATCAAGGGCGAAATCACGGCCATTGAGACCCATTTCACCAGCGAGGCCCAGGCTCCCATCATCATACGGGGATATGATGCCTCCCATCGACTACATCGGGGGCGTCAGAGCCGTTCATTTCAAAATAAAACGGATTCTGACATTGTTAAATCGATTGCTTCAGAGGTGGGTATCTCCGTTGGCAAGATCGACTCCACCGGTGGCCCTTATGGCTATGGCGACATTGGCGGCTCCAGCGGATACGTTTTCCAGCAAAACCAGACAAATATGGAGTTTTTGCGAGAGAGGGCGGCCCGTCATGGCTTTGAACTGTTTGTTCAGGATGGTAAGCTTAATTTTCGTAAGCCTACAAAGGATGAGACGCTTAAGCTGGAGTGGCTACAAGATATTCACAGCTTTCGGGTACGGGTGAGCAGTGCCGAACAGGTCAAAAGTGTCGAAGTACGGGGCTGGGATTACAGTCGTAAAGAGGTGATTGCAGAAACCATTAGCAAAGCCAACAAAGTTTTAACCGATACCGATAATGGTGATGGCAATAAAACGGCGAGCAGCTTTAATGGTAAGCCCAAAACCCCCACGCTGGTGATGGTTGATCAGCCGATCTCCCAGGCTAAGGAGGCAAAAGCACTGGCCCAGGCCCTCTATGATGAGCTGGGGGGAGAGTTTGTGCAGGCCGACGCTCGTAGTGAGGGTGACCCCTCGATCCGCCCTGGCCGGGTGGTGAAGCTGACTGGCATGAACAAGTACAATGGCAGCTACTACATTACCGAAACCCGGCACTTGCTCCACGAGCGCATTTACACGACTGAGTTTAGCGTGCGGGGGTTACGCGGCGGCGATTTACTCCAGACGTTAGAAACAAAAAATACTTTGCAGCCGGGCCAGACGCTAATGGTGGGCATTGTGGCCGATAACAAAGATCCCAAGGGATGGGGGCGGGTGCGGGTCAAGTTACCTACCCTGACCGAAGACCACATGAGCAACTGGGCCCGGATGGTGGCTATGGGGGCAGGCCCCTCCCAGGGGGCTGATTGGCTGCCTGAGATCAACGATGAGGTCTTAGTGGCCTTTGAGCATGGCGATGTCCATCGGCCTTATATCCTGGGTGGGGTGTGGAATGGTAAGGATAAGCCCCCCGAGAAAACGGAGGATGCGATCGCAAACGGCAAAGTTCGTCTGAGAACGATCAAAACCCGTCTGGGCCACACCCTTCAGTTTGTCGAAGAAGATAAAGGCGACAGCAAAAAAGGTGTTTACTTAACCACCGTTGACAAACACCGACTCCACCTCAACGACACCGAGAAATATGCAGAACTAAAGACAAAAGAAGGCCATCAGCTCAGACTTGATGATAAAGAAAAAAAAGTCGAGCTAAAAACCAAGGGTGGTCACCAAATTTCGATGGATGACGGGGGTAAAAAAGTTGATATTGTCTCGACCGGGAGTCTTACGACCAAATCCGGTAAAAGTGGCAAGAGCGAGAAAATTAATATCAATGGCGGCGAGATTACCCTCACCGGTGCCACCAAAATCACCCTAAAGGTGGGCAGCAGCAAAATCGTATTGAGTAACACAGGGGTAGATATCTCTGGCACCCAGGTCAATGTCAAGGCAAACGCCACCGCCAAAGTCGAGGGCTCAATGGTGGATGTCAAAGGCAAAGCTACGGTTAACGTACAGTGTACAGGGATGACCAAAGTTGCCGGTAGTTTGTTGAAGTTGAACTAAGGGATTTTTGGATAGAGGGTAGCGGGTGATGAGTTTTGAGTTTATGCAAAGTGACCTTCACTCAAAATTTAGGACTTGTAAATTAATAGCCTCGCGCTCTATTGCATTAGCCTCCCCCTTTTCAAGGGGGATTGAGGGGGATCTCTGAAGGCTAAAGTCACTGACAATCCCCCCTACCCCCTTTGAAAAGCGGGGCTTTGAACCACCATGAAGTTATCTCTTAACAGGTGCTTAGAATTTAGAACTTAAAATTCTCTACCCACTACCCACTACCCACTACCCACTACCCTCTACCCTCTACCCTCTACCCTCTACCCTCTATTCTTGACCAAAACACTTAACTCTCAACCAACCGGAGACTAAACTAATGGGAATGCAAGTCGTCGCGGGCGCAATGCTCAAATGTCCTTTTGGGGTTGCCCCCAGTATGCTGAATGTTTTGCCCAAAGGGCCACCGACCATGGCATCAGGCCCGCTAGCAGCCACCATTATGGACTATGCCCCGCTGGTAAATATTCCACCCTTTGGCATGTGTACGTCTTTAGCAAACCCGACCGTTGCCAGTGCCACAGCCGCTGCTCTGGGGGTGCTCACCCCCATGCCCTGCTTACCGGTGATTCCAGCTCCTTGGGCACCGGGGTCACCCACCGTCATGATCAACAACTTCCCCGCTTTGAACAATAGTTCAAAGTGTATGTGCACCTGGGGCGGTGTGATCTCTGTGTTGAATCCTGGACAGTTTACAGTCCAAATCCCTTAAGGAAGGTATCGGGAGCAGAGGGAGCAAAGGGAGCAGAGGGAGCAGGGGAAGACTCTTCCGTACAAATACCAGGCTGCTAAAACACATTCTGATACGGGCATGCTTAGGGGGATTCAACCTAGGCTTCGTCACTGTTTTACGCACATAATGGACACATATTCCCCATCCCAGCAGCAAAAGCTGCCCGGTATTTTGGGTGGGCTAGGCCCCCTGGCCCACATTGAGTTTGAACAACGATTGCTACACCATAGTTCGCGTCGGGGAGCATGTTGTGATCAAGAGCATCCCAGCTGGTTGTTGTTGAGTGCCGCTTCGACCCCTGATCGAACTCAAGGTTTGTTAGGCACGGGGCCAGACTGTGTCCCCTCCCTGGTGCGCAGTGCGCGGCTGTTAGAAATTATGGGGGCTGGCTTTTTAGTGGTGACGTGCAATACAGCCCATGCTTTTTATAAGTTGGTGCAGTCTCAGCTGAGCATCCCCTGGTTGCACATGATGGATGCAACCGCCCACTACATTGCCCAAAATTTCCCAGTCGTAAAGCGGGTTGGGGTACTGGCCACGGATGGGACGTTGCGATCACAACTTTACACCACCAGCCTCACTCAGTATGGGTTATCTCCGATTATGCCCCCCTCCGGCTCACCCATTCAACGTCGCGTTATGCAGTCTATTTACGCCTCTGATTGGGGAATAAAAGCAACGGGTATCTGGATTTCAGAGATTGCTTTGGCAGAGTTGACGGCTGCCGTCAATTGGCTAGCCCATCAGGGCGCTGAGCTGGTGATCGCCGGGTGTACTGAGATCTCGATCGGCTTAGCCAAGCTCAGTCAGCTCCCCGTCAACTGGATTGATCCTTTGGATGTGATGGCCAATCTCACCCTCGATCTTGCCTACGGGGTTCAGCCCATTCATTCTGTCGTGCCAGCTTAGGAGTTTCTAATGATTAGTTTATCATCACTGCGCTTGCCGCCCTGGATCTCGCGTGGGATCGTGTTAGCGGTCCTGATAATTTGTTGTGGGGGGTGGCAAATGCCCGCCCTTGCCAATCCAGTCTCTCAGAATGGTCCTATCAGTATCTTGAAAGTAGGCAGTGAAGGCACCTCGGTTGAGCAGCTGCAAACCCAGTTAAAAAAACTAGGCTACTTTAAATCTCAAATTAATGGTGTTTATGACGCCGCGACTCAACAAGCCGTTCGCACCTTTCAAAAAGAACGCGGCTTAACAGCAGATGGGATAGTCGGCAGCAAAACCCAGCAGCAGCTTATCGGTAACCCAGAGCCGACTCATTCTCTGCGATCTGAAATGCCTTTAGATATTCAACGGATTCTCGACCGAGGCAAATTGGTGGTCGCCGTACTCGGTACTGATAATCCTCCTTTCTTTATGAAAGAGGCCAATACGACAGTCGGGCTCGATATCAAAATTGCCCAGGGTTTAGCTGACGCCCTAAAGGTTGATTTAGAATTTAACCGCTCGGCAGATACCTTTAATGGCGTGGTTGATCAGGTTTATCAACTCAAAGCCGATATTGCTATCTCTAAACTGAGTCGTACCCTAAGTCGAGCCCAGCGGGTACGATTCTCTCGTCCCTACGTGACTATGCGGCAAGGTCTGCTGATTAATCGTCTGCAGTTAGCCCAGCAAACCCAAGGTAATCAGTTCATTAAGGCGATTCGCAACTTTGATGGCAAAGTTGGGGTTATTGAGGGCTCGTCCTATGTGGGTTTTATTAAACAAAAATTCCCTAAGGCCACTATCGAAGAGTATCCCAACTGGGATGACACTGTAGAGGCTGTCATGCGCGGTGATGTGCAAGCTGCCTATCGGGATGAATTAGAAGTCAAAAAGGAAATTCTCAAAAATCCTGATGCGGCCTTGAGACTACAAACCATCGCCTTGACGGATACAAAAGATCAAATCGCCATGGCCCTACCCTGGGATAGCAGTCATTTGCAAGCCTTTGTCAACCAGTATTTAGATACCTTCAATCTAGACTATACGGCTGACCTGGTTTTAGATGAATACGCTGACTATTTAACAACGGAATAAGGGGTAGTGAGTAGAGGGTAGTGAGTAGAGGGTAGAGAACCCATTACCTATTACCCATTACCCATTACCCATTACCTCCCCCATCTCCTGACTCCTAACGCCTGACTCCTATCGGCCCAAGCCTCCCCCAAAAACAACACCTAATCTAACCATTATGACCATTAATCCGACAACCAAGCGACAACCCAGGTGGCTCAGAAATTTCTCTTTTACCTGGCTGAGCAGTCCCTGGGCAATTTTGGTTAGCGTTGTGCTGGCTATTTATGTAGGCACGGCTCACAAAGACTTTGCGGCTTCATTGGCTCCCATAGGTAACCTCTATCTGGGGTTTCTAAAAATGTGCGTGCTGCCGATTCTCCTGGCGGCAATTACCACCAGCATTGGCCGACTCATGCGGAGTAGTCATGCGACCCAGTACGTTAAACGAATCTTGGTGGTCTTTCCATTGGGGCTCGTGATCACCAGCGGTTTGACCGTCCTGATTGCTGCGATCGCAGGGCCTGGGCGTAATCTGTCAGCCAAAACCCTAGAGGCGTTGGGGGTATTGGTTAATGATTCTGGTGTTGACTTAGAAATGGCCTTGACGGGGCCTATCCCTGTTGAAGAATCCGTCCAGGGGCTTTCGTCATTTCTAATCAATCTGGTACCTGACAATATCTTTAGTGCCCTCAGCCAGGGTGAAACCCTAAAGGTCTTAATCTTTTCAATTATTGTTGGCGTTTCACTGGGTTTGGTTCGAGATCCCGTCACCGAGCCCTGCTTTGATATTTTAGAAGCGATCTATCGCACCTTTAATCAGCTGATCAACTGGCTGACCATGATATTGCCCATCGGGTTGTTTAGCCTACTGGCCTATCAGCTCTCCCAACAGGGCTTAGATGTCATGCTATCGATGATTAATTTCATCGGGGCCACCCTGGTTACCTATTTGATGGTGTATGTGCTAAGCACGTTAGTGGTTTGGCAACAGTCTAAGATGTCTTTGATCAAAGTCCTGGCGGCCTTGCGAGAGCCCACGATTCTCGCGCTGGCGACCTCTAGCAGCTTAGCCTGTCTGCCGTCTTCGATCACACAGCTGAGTGAAGCCTTAAACTTCAATCGTCAAACGGTAAATCTGGTAACGCCCCTGTCGATTACAATTTGTCGGTTTGGGTCAGTGATTTACTTTGCCCTGGGGTCGCTGTTTGTCATGCAGCTATACGACAAGCCGCTCGGAATGGGAAGTCTCATCATTGTGATTGCCGGGTCCATTTTTGCAGGAATGGCAACGTCTGGTGTGACCGGAATTTTGACCCTGACCATGTTAGGGATTGTATTAGAGCCCCTACAGCTGCCTTTAGAGGCTGTTCTCGTTTTGTTTGTCGCCATCGACCCAATTATGGACCCTTTTCGTACGTTGGGGATTGTCCACACGGGGATTGCGGCGACGGCTATGATTGCAGACAAAACTGACAAAAAAATCGTTGAGAGTGCTGGCTGAGACTAGAAACGGGGTTTCTTGTAGCGGTTTTCCGCCACCCAAAAACTTAAGGAGATTTACATAAAAACTGTTGCAGTGATTTATAAGACCGATATGGAGATGCTTAAAGGCTTCGTAACTTCTGACTTCGACAAACAGGTCACGATAAGACTTGCAATCTCAGACCACCCGAACCTCTTTTTCGCGATAATCCGCTGCCGAATGTACCTGCCAAGTTGAGTCACCATTCAGCTCCAGCACTTTTTGGTGATAGTCTAGCAAGGAGGGGCGGTGGCCTACGCTGACGTAAACAGCCTGCATGTTTGCCAATAACCGGTAAAGGTGATGCTCGTTTTCAATATCCAGGGCACTGGTGGCCTCGTCTAGCATGACGTAGCGGGGTTGAGAGAGTAACACCCGTGCGAAGGCTAACCGTTGCTGCTGCCCCAGTGATAGGACGCTAGGCCAGTCGTGAATCGTATCGAGACCGCTAAAGCGTTCTGATAGCCCCCCCAGGTTGACCTGCTCCAAAATATCGATGAGCGTTTCGTTAGGATGATCGTAGTTGTGGGGATAGGTCAACTGTTCTCGCAGGGTACCTAGTAACATATAGGGCCGTTGGGGCAAAAACAGCATGTCCTGAATATCCGGGCGGGTGATTTGGCCATTGCCATTGGTCCAGAGCCCTGCAATCGTCCGCAGTAAGGAGCTTTTGCCACAGCCACTCGCGCCCACGATCAGGAGACGATCGTGGGGGTCTACCCGTAGGGACAAATCACGTACCAGGGTTTGTTTGGAGTTGGGTGTTAAGATCGTTAGCTGATCCAAGGTTAACTGCGGTGCAAGCTGAGTTTGAATTTCACTGCGATGCTCACGCTTATGAGTGGCTTCTGGTGCATCCATCTGTTCGTAAAAGGCTCCCAGTCGATTGATACTGGCAGCAAATTCGGCAATCTCTTCGATGCGGTTAGTAATTAGGGACAGGGCACCTAATACCTGTCGAAAGGCGATAGATGCCTGAGTAAATGTACCAAAGTCTGTTTCACCCGCAAAGTATAGCGGCGCAACAATCACATAGGGCACAATTCGGGTGAAATAGTTGTATCCATATTGGAACAGGTCGATCAGCGATTGCCAAATAATCAGTAAATCAAAGTTGCGAATCGCCGTGAGTAGACGCTGGTTGACCTGCTGGCGCTCCAGATCTTCGCCTCGATAAAAGGCAATCGACTCGGCATTGTCCCGCACATGCACCATACTGTAGCGAAAGTCTGCTTCCAGGCGAAGCTGATCGTAGTTGATTTTGATCAGTTTGCGACCGGTAATCGCAGCGATCAGCGTCCCCATCAGTGCGTAAATTAGCAGGCCAAGTGTCAGGGGTTTGGAAATAGAGTAGAGAATGGCCGTAAAGGAAACCAGCGTCAGTACCGAATCTAGAATGTCTAACAAGAAGGATAGGGTGACGGTTGTAAAAGATTTGATGTCCTGGGTAATCCGCTGGTCGGGGTTGTCAATTTCTGTGTTAGCGGAGTTAGAGTCCAACTCATAGTAGGCGCGGTGGGCAAAGTAGCGTTCCAAAAAGTGCTCTGTCAACCACTTACGCCATCTCAGCGCCAGCTTTAGCCGCACGTAGCGATACACCACAATGATCGGAATGACTGCAACAATGATGCCCGCATAGACAAACAGGAACTGCCAGAAAGTGTCGGCATCTTGTTGATTTAAAGCAGTTTCTACAAACCGGAAGACATAGCTAATTGAGACATTAATACCATTCACGGTAAACGATAGCAGCAGTAGCAAACCCAGCAGACTCCACTGGGGCCAGCGCTCTCGCAGGGCTCGCCGCAGCCGGTAGGTCACCAGACCAACCACAATCAGGGCTACCACAGCACCGTAGGGTGCCCAGGACTGGACCAGTGACATTACTCGCTCTACGAGCTGCCCAGCCAGGTTGGTAAAAAAGTCGGGGAATAAGGCCCTACCTGCCAGGGTCAGCCCCACCGTAAGCCAAAAAGCCACAGCGATGACGGCCACTAATAGCAACAGTAGCAAACCCAAATAGACCCGGGTTCGCCCGGTGCCAATAGGGTAGAAATAAGGCTGGGCAATGGTCACAAACCGTTGCCAGAGTTGGCGATCGAACTGAAACCGTGTGGAAGCTGAACTCGTTGGAGAAGAGGAAAAACTTTGCATATTAGCAACCTATTAACCGGGGTACCCAAAGAAATACCAGGGCGATCTGAAGTTGTCCTGATAATACACTGAGACATGTTACCGAGTGCTTC
>JBCBQD010000184.1:0-11549 GCA_039820425.1 Cyanobacteria bacterium J06635_1 | reverse complement strand
CATGAGCACCCCGGTGGCTTTGGCCATACCTTTACGATGGCCAAGCAATATACCTTTAACGCGCAACTGCACTACGTCTGGGACTGTGGCGAAGGGAATACGGTCAACCGGGTGCTAAAACGACTGGATCTCGACCAAGAGATTACCTTTGAACGATACGACCCAGATGGGTTTGACCACATGAGAATGCCCGGCTATGCCCTGGAGATTCCCTCAGAGATGCCCACGTTGGTGCAGCGACTGACGCAGCTTTTTCCTGAACACCAGGGGTCAATCCACCAATTTATCGACGAAGTCCAAAGGGTGCGGGCTGGGTTGAAAATTTTGTCTCCTCCAGTGCAGCCCCTGGATCTGGTGCGACGGTTGGGTCAGGTCACGGCAACCGCCCGATATGTGAACAGCACCTTACAGGATGTGTTCGACCGATTTAAGCTGCCCCTGGCTGCGCAGACCCTGCTGGCGCTGCAATGGCCTGATTTTTTGTTGCCCCCCAACCAGCTTTCTTTTTATGCCTGGGTGATTCTCTTTACCGGCTATCAGGAGGGCGCATTTTATCCGACACACCATTTTGAGACGGTGATCAACGCCCTCGTCAAGGTGATCGAAGACCACGGCGGGCAGGTTTTACTAAACCAGGAAGTGGTCAATTTTTTGGTTGCTGATTCAGGCCCAGACACTACGATACAGGGCGTTCAGGCCATTGATCGGATCACCCACGTCACCCAAGACTTCACGGCCAACACCGTCATTTGCAACATGGACCCCAAAAAAGCGGCCAAAATGATTGGCCTTGAGAAATTCTCAAAGGCGGTCCAGAAGAAGTTGGGCTATGACTACTCCCCGTCAAATTTTATGGCCTACTGTGTGGTCAAAGATCTCGACCTGCGAGACTACGGCTTTGGCAAGTGGAATACCTTCCACACAGAGCAGCCCAATCTCAATGAAGCCTTTGAACAGATGTATGGGCAGAACGATTTTTCTAACCCGAGCTTTGCCATTACCACCCCCACCTTACTGACCGAGGTCCAGCGAGATTGTCCAGACGATTGCCAGGTGATTGAGTTTTTGACCGTGGCGAACTACGGCTACTTTCGGGGGTTGTTAGATGAAGATCGCAAAGCCTATACCCAGAAAAAAGAGGAGATTTTAGACCGCATCTTGGATATCGTCGAAACTCACTACGTGCCTGACCTGAGAAAACATCTCGTTTTCAAAATTACCGGGAGTCCGACCACCAACGAGCGGTTTTGTAATTGCCCCAGCGGCAATTCCTATGGCTCCAGTCTGACCCCCAAAAATATGGGTCTGGGTCGGCTCAACCACCAGAGTTCCTTGAAAAATTTCTACTTTTGCAATGCCTCCGCCGGTTACCCAGGCTTTGCCCCCACCTTTTGGACCGGGGCACTGCTCTATCAACGGCTATCCGGCGATGTTGTCTTATCAAAGGGCTAACCACTATGAGAATTGCCATTATTGGGGGCGGTGCCAGCGGCCTGGTGACGGCCTATTTACTCGATCAACAAGGCCATCAGGTCACCGTCTTTGAGCGTCAGCCTGTCCTGGGCGGCCACATTCGCACCCTCAACAAAAATGTGCAGCCCAACCATTCAGACTGCGATCAGATTTTAGAAAATGGCGTGCTGGAGTTTCCGGCAGCGTTTCATAACTTTTTGGCCCTGATGCAAGCCTTAGACGTTGAATTAGAACCGGTTGATATTGGCTCTGCCTTGTTTTTACAGAATGGTCAGCACGTCCTCTCCGGGGGCATGATTCGCAAAAATTTCACCGGGTGGCAGCGGTTTCTGGAGTATCTGAGGCTCGATACGCTATACGCCCGGTCTGCCGGGTTTTGGGTGAGCATGCGGTTTCCTAAAGCGCAGGACTTCCATGACCAGCCGATGTCTTACTATTTATCACGGCCCTGCATCCGCAATAGCTGGATCAAGTTGTTGACGATGTACAGCTACTCTACCCCCTTTGAGCAGATTGATAATTTCCCCGCAGAGCTGGCGATCCCGGCGCTGCGCCAATATATTTTTGTCCACTGGTACAGGATTAAAGGCGGCGTGTACACCTACCTTGAGAAAATCCTGGATCGATTCAGGGGTGAGATTTTTCTAGACGCCAGGGTTCAGACCATTACCAGAACTCCCGATGGCGTCATCGTTGAGCTGCCAGAAGGGGGACAGCCGTTTGACAAAGTCGTGTTTGCCACACCGCCCGATCAGGTGATGCAGCTGTTGAGCGATCCAACCCCCGCAGAGCGCCAGCGCTTCTCAAGTTGGCAAGCCAACCGGGTGCGGACGTTTCTGCATTCAGACACTATGCTACACGATCGCTATGGCATTAAGCACCCCTCGGAGTTTGACTTCTTTCAAACCAATGACGGCTGGGGCTATAACGCCTTTCTGAATCAACTGTGCGGGATTACATCCCCCCAGCGCTATAGCCTGGCCTTTAACCTGTCGAACCAGATTGATAAGGACAAAATCTTGCACATTCAAGAACATCACACCCCGCTGTATACCGTCGAGGCCTTTCACTATCGCGATCAGGTGGTCGAGACCAATGGCGAGAACCACACGTATCATGCCGGGGCTTATCTCGGCGATGGTTTGCACGAGGGGGCGGTGACCTCAGCCCTGCGGGTGGCTGAGTTGATTGGGTAGGTCTACCGTAAACACGACCCACGGATGTTTGACACGTTAGATCTGCCAGGCCTGGGCATTCGCTAGACTTTATGCGATCGCATCTGCCAGCTCTGCTAATTCGAGCGTTACAAAATTAGGAATGTGAGCCTCTGCTCCCTTGGCTATGCAACAGTCGCGTACTGCCATTAAGAAACCAGCAACAGCGGTGGGGGTTTCTGGAATCTGGTGGAGATCATCGAGGAGCTGGTGCCAGGCCTTTTGATTAGAGCCATACTGATTAACCAGGTAGAGTCCTGCTAGATACTCAGCCAGCGGGTCAAGGGCAAACCGAATTTGATCTTCGGCAGGATTAATGGTTTGGATGAGGTGTAAGCAATGTTCAAGGTAGTCAAGACGACGAGTGGCATCTTCTCCACCCAGGGCAGCCAGGACTGCATCCCGGTTAGCTGAGGTTGGCAAATAGGATTGCTTGAGACATTCCCAAGCAATCCGTTCAGCATCCTGATGCAGGACCCGATCCTCTAGTTTATTGTCATGGATAATGCGGTTTGGAATTGCGACTTTAGCGTCAGACCCAAGTCGGCCCAAACTCTGGGCCGCACTACGGCGCACAAAGAAAGCCGGATCCCTTAACGCACGATTGAGCTGATTAATCAAGACGGCATCTCTTTTAGCGATAGAAATGAGTCCGATAGCCGCGTTTGCGCGAACATCCCCATTTAAGTCGCTCTGAAGCAACTCATAGAGCTTAGGGGCGGCTGGCTGGGCATCTTCCCCGATCTTCTCCAAGGCTTGGATGGCGGAAATCCTCAAGCCAAACTATCCTGGTGGCCAAAGTATTTTCCTCATAAGTTCCTCAACTTTAAGAATTAGTCTAAAAATACTTGGCCAGCTATTAAAGGAGACTGTGATGAGTCAAGCTTTTAAGTTTATGCTCTCAGGTATCCTCCTTGGGAGGGTCCCTTGATTGTGCTAATGCAGGACTTGGTGCGAGTGCTGTTTGATCGCAGTCGTCATCCCACGGCAGAGGAGTGAAATAAGAATCAATGGCCGTCAAAACCCTAACGATTGACGATCAGCTCATTAGCGCCCGTCAGGGGGAAACTTTGTTAGAGGCGGCGCGCGATGCGGGTATCTCTATCCCCACGCTCTGCTATCTCGAAGGGGCGTCTACGGTGGGGGCCTGTCGGCTGTGTTTGGTAGAAGTCGAGGGCATCTCTAAGTTATTACCGGCCTGTGTGACAGCAGTCGAGGAAGGCATGGTGGTGCAAACCCGTTCAGAGCGTCTAGACCAGTACCGACGCCTGATCGTAGAACTGCTACTGGCCGAGGGGAACCACGTCTGTGCGGTCTGTGTGTCTAACGGCAACTGCGAATTGCAAGACCTAGCGGTGGAGATGGGGGTTGATCATGTGGGGCTGACCTATCAGTTCCCAGATCGCAAGGTGGATATCTCCCATGAGAGATTTGGGCTCGATCATAACCGCTGTGTGCTGTGTACGCGATGTATCCGAGTCTGTGATGAGTTAGAAGGTGCTCATACCTGGGACATGGCCGGTCGCGGGCGCACCTCCCATGTGATTAGCGATCTCAACCAGCCCTGGGGAGACGCTAGCAGCTGTACCGCCTGTGGCAAATGTGTCAATGCCTGCCCGACCGGGGCATTGTTCCACCGCGGCTCAACGGTGGGTGAAATGCAACACAATCGTGACCAGCTCAGTTTTATTGCCAACAACCGCCAAAAGCGACAAGGTCAAGCCCCAGAGCGATCCTAAATGAGAACAATCAACCAAGGTTACACATTATCTATCGTCTGATCAGAACGAAGATGGCAACTGCGAGCACAAAATAGCCAAATCCCTTTTGTAGATGTTTGGCATCAATAAATCGGGTTAAATACGAGCCCGCTAGCGTGCCCACGCTGGCGGTTAGCGTAAAGGAGATGACTAAAGCCCAATCCACACTCACCTGATTCAAGTAGCCCAAAAAGCCGGTGGCTGACTTCGCGGCGATAATTAACAAGGAGGTGCCGATAGCTTCTTTCATAGGAAGGCCGCCCAGCAGCACCAGGGCTGGAATAATCATAAACCCACCCCCCACGCCCACAAACCCGGTGAGAATACCGACCCCCAAACCCTCAACCGGAATAAGCAGCCAGGGATGACCCTGTGCTTTTTGGCGGATCCCCTGGGTAGTTGCTTCAGACTGCCTGATATCCTCGGCCAGTGACGGCTTTGCCGCGCCTTTTTTAATCATCAAAACGCTGGCCAGGACCATAACAATGCCAAAACAAATCAGCTGAAAGGTGTCGCTGATAAAGGGTAACCCGGCCAGGCGAGCTCCTCCATAAGCCCCCAGCATAGCGGCTGGGGTAAAGATGGCAGCTGTTCTAAGGTTCACATTGCCTTGCAACCCGTGGGGGACCGCGCCAACCAAGCTGACGGTGCCAACAATCACCAAACTCATTGCGATCGCAGCCTTAGACCCCACCCCCATCACATACACCAAAATTGGCACCGCCAGAATAGACCCACCGCCGCCAATAAGCCCTAAGCTTAGCCCGATGCAAACCGCTAAGAGATGTCCAATTACCCAAAGCATGGATCAAACCTAGACCACAACAGCGATGTTACCGCATTGCTCATTGGCAGGCACTGCTTCCATAATTCGCTTAGGCTCGGGCAGATTGAGGGCATCCATAAACTTAATAAAGCTCTCGCGATCTTTGCCAACAAACCGAGGATTTAAGCATTTCTCTTCGCCAATCGTCGAGACCGTTTGTCCTTTATAATCGTGACCTGGGTAAACCAACGTCTCATCTGGCAGTGTAAATAGCCGTTGCGTCACATGGTCATAGAGCATCCCCGCATCCCCACTCTGAAAATCGGTGCGTCCACATCCTCGAATAAACAGCGCATCACCTGTCAGCACATGGGTACCGTTGACTAGATAGGACATGTGGCTGTCGGTGTGGCCGTGGGTTTCAATCGCCTGAATCTCAACTTCACCCACCGTGAGTCGATCACCCTGTTCGACATAACGATTGGCACAGGCAGCTTTTGCATTTTGGGGGACAACACCTTCACAGCCGGTTAATTCTCGCAGTTTGCCCGTGCCGGTGACATGATCAGCGTGAATGTGAGTCTCCAAGCAATATTTCAGCGTCAGCTCCAGCTCATTCAACAGGTTATAGTCCCGTTCCACCTGCTCTAAGACAGGGTCAACCAGCACAGCTTCTCGGGTAGCTGGATCCGCCACCAGATAAGTGTAAGTCCAAGTCGCGTGATCAAATAATTGGCGAAACAACATGATTTTCCTCCTGGATATCGATGATCGAGCAATCTAAAATCTAACAACCTTGAAGGGTCAGAGAGACAAGATTAGAAGAGCACCTATCGAGGTTGGCGAATCGCGGATAGCTGCTCAAATTGTTTAGACTGTTGCTCAATCTGAATTGACAGCGCATTACAAACCAGGTCACAAAGCTCAAAAATGAACGGGTTGGCAATTTGATAATAGACACAGACGCCTTCCTGACGGCGACTGACAATCCCCGCCTGGGAGAGCATCTTGAGATGTTTAGAAACATTCGCCTGCCCCAGACCTGTGATCTCGATAATCTCAGTGACATTCTTTGAGCCCAACTTTAAGGCACAAACAATCTGTAATCGACTCACCTCAGACAACACCTTAAAAAAATCTGCCATTAGCCCCAGCGCAGCAGGGGGGAGATGGGGAATGGCACGATCGACAGCCGGGGGCTTGGCCGTCTTTTTTTTCTTGAGAGACTTAGCAGGCATAGTTTTGCCAGGACGTGTACAACAAAGAATACTCTACTGTGATGCATTTACTCTATTACTATAGAGTATTTTATTAGGAGGCTATTTGATAGCAAATCGCTTGTAGATCAGCGAGCCTGTGATTAGAGCCACTACAAACAACACCGGATTCCAAATACCCAATACCAGGGCTGTGATCCCTGGTCCAGGGCAGTATCCGGCAATCCCCCAACCCACACCGAATATAGCAGCTCCGATCACCAGTTGTCTGTCAATGTCTTTCCGAGTGGGTAGATGAAACTTCTCAGCCATTAACGGATGCGGAAGCCGTAGCACAAAGCGGAAGGCGACCACAGTTACCAGCACGGCTCCGCCCAGTACAAATAGCAGGGTCGGATCCCAATTACCAGCAACATCCAAGAACCCAAGAACGCGATCGCGATCGACCATCTGCGATACTCCCAAACCCAGGCCAAATAAAACCCCCGAGATCAAGGTAACTAAATTCTCTTTCATCTTAATTACCCTAAAAGAACAACACATGACGCATCACAAAGACTGTCATCATGGCCGTCGTCAAAAAAGTCAGCGTTGCCACCAGCGAACGCGGCGACAATCGACCTAAGCCACACACGCCATGGCCACTGGTGCAGCCGCTACCCATGCGAGTGCCAAAGCCCACCAACAGGCCCCCGAAAATCATGGCCCAGGGGGCAAAGGAAGACGTTGGAGTTGACTGGGGTGCTAACCCGTATTCATAGAGGGTGCCGCCGATCAGCATGCCGAGGATAAAAATCCAGCGCCAGCCTTCCCCCGTTGCAAACCGGATGGCACCGTTGATGATGCCGCTGATACCGGCGATGCGTCCGTTGAAGGCCAGCAGGAGAGTGGCACTGGTGCCAATCAACCCCCCTCCGAGTAATGCAGCAATCCCGTTAAACTCTGTCATTACGGTTCCTCTTTTTTCCTGTTCTAGAAGTCGTCTCAGCTATAATTATATAACTAAAAAGTTATATTTGTGCGGGCCTGAAGCTAACGCTTTAAGCCAATCAGATTTAACCCCACGGGCTCCTCATAACTTCCTCAAACTTTTGGTTTACAACTGAATTGTCTCAAGGGTCAAATTGGGAGGTGCCATGAACCGGATCAAGCTAGCGACCGTGTGGCTGGGCGGCTGCTCAGGCTGTCACATGTCGTTTTTAGACCTGGATGATTGGCTGCTTGAGCTGGCCCGTCAGGTCGATTTGGTCTATAGCCCTCTGGCCGATGCCAAGGTCTATCCCGACGGCGTCGATGTGGCCCTGGTAGAAGGCGCGATCGCAAATCAAGATCATCTCGATACCATTCGTCAGGTGCGCGCCCGCACAAAATATCTAATCTCTTTTGGGGACTGTGCTGTTACAGGCAACGTTACAGCGCTACGTAACCCGTTGGGTCACGCCGAACCTGTCCTCAACCGGGCCTATCTAGACACCGACACCCTGCCCCAGCTACCCCAAAGCGATCTGGTACCGCCCCTGTTAGATCGGGTGATGCCCATCCATCAGTTGGTTGCCGTAGACTGCTACCTACCAGGTTGTCCCCCCAATGCCGATCGCATCAGAGCTGTGTTGGAGCCGCTACTCAGGGGCGAACGACCAACCTTATCAGGTCCCGAGTTGATCCGATTTGGATGATTCCAGGAGCCAGACGTCAGAAATCAGGCGTTAGAAATCAGGAGCTGGTGGCCGCGCTGGGGTTGGTATCTTGCTTGGGCTATTGTTATTGGGCGTCGGTGGCAGGCGGTATCGTTGGTGCTTATGCAAAACTTTCTCATATGAGCTTTTGCCTAGGCATGGGAACCATGGCGAGATGGTTTAGCCTTTGGAATTAGGCTAACAGGGGAAACAGGCACCGCCTGGTCAAAGATGATTTTCATGCCGTTGAGGAGGGTAGGAGAGGGGGCTAAACCGTTCCCAGATTCATCATCATCATCGCCGCTTTGCCAGTCGTCCATGTGGTTTGCCAAACTGTGGGCGATAGATTGTTGGCCAGAAAGTGCTTGTAGGGTTTGTCTTGCCTGGACAAGTCTCTGTTGCACCGCATTAATGGCTCCATTTCCCCACTCTTCTGGCAAGGCGACCAGGAGTGCGCCTCTTTTCCACAGCAGGGCGCTTTCCTTATTGCGACTGAGGCCATTTAGATGTGTCCAGACTTTGTCGGGCAAAACGCCTTTCTGCGCTAACTTGAGGGCTTCTGAAGGTTCATAAGCCTGCTTTAACTTAAATGCAGGCTTAGATGCGATAGACGAGTTGGCCAATTGCTGGGCGAGGGTTCGATGCTGAGTGTTAAAGGTGACACCATAGGGGATATCAACGGGTCTCTCCACCTGTACTTGAAAATGATTAGCAACCCGATCCAAAGCAGCCCCCCCTGGTGGAAATGCGCTCTCTTCCCATGGACAGACATAGGCATCGCCGGCCCATGGATCAACCGTAAACCAGGTTGCATCCCCTTTAGTCACCACCACAAAAGAGTGGTCAATGCTGTGATAGACCTGGGCAATGGTTGTGCCAGGGGGGGCCAACAAAGTTAAAACCCCTAAGGTCAGATGGGAGAGCTGTGCACAAACCCCACCACCACTCAAGTAGCTTGCCATGCCTTTCGCCGCCATATCTCTCGCAAAATCAATCTTTGGCGGAGCGATGCGCCGCTTTCTTAAGAGATTAGCCACATCTAATTCTAAACGCTTCTTGTCTCCCCGCTCCCTTTCTTCTTTAGCCCGCTGAGCTTTTTGCAAATCATCGTGGGGCTTTTTCAACCATTCCCAGGTCGCCTCAGCATATTGATTCCACCATCCCGGCGAATCTTCCAAATTCCAAATTAACTGAAAGAGAATCGGTTTAAAGCCAGCGTATGATTGCTCTTTTTTGTAGTGAAGCGCCCGATCATAGGCATACCAAAATGGTTTTTCATCACTGTGATCGGTGATGGGTTTCAATCGATTGTTAAAGGTCCCTTTGGGGCATAGCGATCGCACAATCCAAATAACTTTTCGCCCCAAAGAAATTAATTCTTCAGCATCTGGCCCATCCGCCTTTTTATCTTTCCGTAGATCCGGCGGAGAGCCTGATTTGCCCGAGTTAAAAATGAGATGAACTTGATTGGTATCTGAGTTGACCACCTTGACCTGCTCAGGAGCCTGCGGATTAGGCGTATATTCAAATCGATAAGGTGTCTCGGTCGAATCATATTTATGCCTGACGTCTTGTAAAAGGGCTGTGACATCAGAAAGATCGGATGCTAAATGATCTAGATCAAAGGTCATCGTATCTTTCCGGACCCTCTTAAGCCAGTGGGCTAACTTGTTCTTTAAGTCACTATCTTTAGTGCTTCTGAGCTCTACAAGGGCTTCAGAAAAAGCCTGACCTTGCATAAGACGCAGAAGAAGTAAGGCTTTAGCATCTTCGAGGTAGTCACTACGACGTTTTTTACTCTCAAGTACCCAGGCAAAGCCAACCCTGTACTTCAAGGCATCTGGCATCCCCGAGACATACTTCTTAACGCCATAAGTCCCATAGGTATCTCCCTGTTTTTTACCAAGAGTATAAAACCCTTGCTCTCTTTGCTGAATCCAGGAAATCAAATATCTGACGTCTGATGAACTCGAGCTATAGTCTAACTTTGATTTGAAGGACGACGAGAGACTTCCAACTTCATCTTGATATTTTGTCGCGAAGTTTGCAGTGAGGCGATTGACCTCTGTCTTTGCTTGGGTTATCTCATAATTTTGAAGGCCTGTCTGGGAAACCTTTATTAAAATCAAAGCCCGACGATAACTACGATCGGTTTCACTGTTGGGTTTATTAGCAGACTTAGCCTGTGCCATCGCTTCGCTAATGGCTTGTTTTTCTTGATCACTTAGATAGTGCTGGAGGTAAAAGTCAAGAAAGTCGTCAACCCATTGGTTACCCGGTACGCTATTTTGCGCTTCGATAAATTCTTGGGTCTTGGTCAGCCGTTGTCGCCATGTTTTTTTGCTGGGCATGATGATCTCCCTAAATCTGGCTAGTCATAGATTATCAGCGCTTACATTAGCGACCGCCTTGGAGAACTCTCTCCAGATCGAGCAAACGGTTACCTGTCTGAGATTTCCCTGGGTGACGAGAGGAGGGTACTTTTCGTAATCGAGGGTTAGAAAAAGCGCCTGATATTGACTTAGCCCTGACCAGGTCAGCTCGTTTACGGGTTTTCTTAGTCCAGGTGGGCACTTCATAGGGGACATTTTCTTTTTTTAACGCCCGCCCAAGTTCCTCTTCCCAATTAGGGGGTATGACAATTTTGTAACCAAGCTTATAGGTATCCCTAAAGAAGACCACGAGGTCTTTTTTGTCTTCAATGGCGTAGTGACGTTTGTCATCAGAGAGGGGCAAAAAGGCATGCAAGGGATAATCAATCTCTGGCCAGAAAGGTCGCCCCCCTTCGTCACTGTGGTGAACCATGAGCCGATCGGTCCAACTATCTACCTTTTGAAACCCTTCATTTAAGTTGTCACGAATGATGTAAATTCGTGCGGTCATGTTGCCATAATCTGGGTGTTCCCCTGCCAATAATTTCTTCTCATTTTTTTTGATGCCCAATTTGACAGGTCGGATATCAATCCCTTTCTTTTCAAAAGGAATTATTCCCTTAAGCCTTTTTGGCTTGATCTTGCCCGGCGCAAGGGACAAAATTGCAAATAAATCATAGTCCCCTGTACAGGCTCCCTGATAGCCATCAACCCAACCTGAGTTAGCGTAATAGCGTTTTTTTAACTTTTCATTCTTAATGCCCTTCGGCACTTTACCCTTAGCGTTAACAATGGCTCGAACTGGGATCAGTTTGGTCGTATTATCTTGTCCTTTCTCCGTTTGTTGCACATCTTTTTCTGTCCCCTTGGCAAAATAAACCCCCCACAGTGATTGCTGAGATTTCTTTGCTTTCTTATTGCTTTTTACAAGGGTGAACTTAAATTTCTTTTTGTCTGGTGATGTGGCCGTGACATCAAACCGTGCCTTATTAGAAAAGTTGTTTTGGGCAATCGATTTGTCCACTGGCCGGGTTTTAGATATTTTCTGTCCGGCGTCATCAAATAGGACAT
>JBCBQD010000183.1:0-11647 GCA_039820425.1 Cyanobacteria bacterium J06635_1 | reverse complement strand
GGTGGCGTTTTTGTTTTCGGTGATAGGCGAAGGGGTGCTGGGGTGTTGGGGTGCAGGGGTGGCTGGGGTGGCCGGGGTGGCAGGGGAGGCAGAGGGAGCAAGACGCGGAGACGCGGGGAGGCAGGGATGCGGGGATGGGGGAGATGGGGAAGATGGGGAAGATGGGGAAGACAAACACCCACTGCCCACTACCCATTACCCACTACCCACTACCCACTACCCACTACCCACTACCCAAACCCAAAATTCCCTGACCGACCTCCTCCCCCGCCTCGACGGCTACCTCTGCGAGCTCAAAGAAGCCCAAATCCGCGACGGGTTGCACATATTCGGCCAGTGCCCGAGGGGGCGACAGCTGCGGGATTTGATCATCGCCATTGCCCGACATCCTAGCCGTGGACGGATGGGATTAACCCGTGCGATCGCAACCACCTGGCAACTCGATATCGACCCCTTAACCGACGACCTAGGAGATCGGTTTGAGAATTCAAAGTTCAAAATTCAAAATTCAAAATTAGTGGGATGTCGCACTGTCGGCGATGTTGTGGACCGCATCGAACAATACGCCGCCGAGTTAATCGATGATTTGCTGAACGATTCCCCCACCTCCCCACCTCCCCACCTCCCCACCCCCCCACCTTCTCCTAACCCACTACCCACTACCCACCACCCACTACCCCTCCACCCCGAACTCCACTGGCTCACCCACACCCTCCTCCCTGCCCTCCGCCGCACCGACGATGAAATCACCCATCTCCGCCACGGCCTCGACGGTCGCTACGTTCCCGCCGGACCCGCCGGGGCTCCAACGCGTAATCGCCCTGAGGTATTACCAACGGGTCGCAATTTCTACTCGGTAGATGTGCGCGCTTTGCCCACCGAGAGTGCCTGGGATGTGGGTCGAAAAGCGGCGGAAGTGCTGGTCGAAAACTACACCCAGACGCAGGGGAAATACCCGAAGACGCTTGGTCTGTCAATGTGGGGGACGGCAGCCATGCGCACCGGGGGCGATGACCTAGCGGAGGCGCTGGCGCTGCTGGGGGTACGCCCAGTGTGGGACGGGCCATCGCGGCGGGTGGTCGATTTTGAGATTTTGCCGCTGTCAGTCCTGGGGCGACCTCGGGTGGATGTCACCCTGAGAATTTCAGGATTCTTTCGAGATGCCTTTGCCAACTTGATCGATCTGTTTGATCGGGCGGTTGAGGCGGTGGCGGCCCTGGATGAACCAGCGGAGCAAAATCCGCTGGCGGCTCAGGTCAAGGCAGAAACTGAGGACTGGCAGCGACGGGGGCTGACGTTAGAACAGGCGAAAGTGCGATCGCAGCTGCGCATCTTTGGCTCAAAACCAGGGGCCTATGGTGCGGGCCTCCAGGGGCTGATCGAAGCCCAAAACTGGACCGGCGAAGCAGACCTGGCCCGTGCCTACATCAACTGGAGCAGCTATGCCTATACCCACGAAGGGCAAGGGCGCTCAGCCCCGGAAGCCTTTCAGCAGCGGCTGGCCGAGATGCAGGTCGTGTTGCACAACCAGGATAATCGCGAACACGACCTGCTCGACTCCGACGATTACTACCAGTTTCAAGGTGGACTCACCGCCGCAGTCAGGGCCGTCTCTGGGCAACAGCCCCAGATTTACTTCGGTGACCATGCGGTGCCCGAAAATCCTCGGGTGCGTACCCTCAAAGCTGAGATTGCGCGGGTTTATCGTTCACGGGTGATTAATCCTAAATGGACTGCCGGGGTCATGCGCCACGGCTACAAAGGCGCATTTGAGATATCCGCGACCCTGGACTATCTGTTTGCCTACGATGCCACCACCGGCTGCGTGGCGGACCATATGTACCAGGGGGTTGCCGATGCCTACGTGCTGGATCCTGAGGTCAGTGCGTTTATCGCCCAGGCCAACCCCTGGGCGCTGCGTGATATGGCAGAGCGATTGCTAGAAGCACACCAGCGTAACCTGTGGAAAACACCGACGCCCGAGCTGCTCGACAAATTAAGAAATATTACCCACACAGCGGAGGGGATCATTGAATCCCAAGGGTTTTCACCGTGAGAAATACCAGATTTGCTGTAATAAACGTCATAAATATAAAGCTTGGTTCAAATATTACATCGCTGTATTGTCATATGTGGGTAGATTGTTAGGATAGCGGGGATCGTTCTCTGTAAACCTTCCCTGTAAACGTGTGTGTTGTTTGGAGTAAGCCAATGGAGCCTGTATCCACACCTGTATCCACGGAGGTGGTCCAACAGGTGGCTGATTACTTTGCGGTCTTGAGTGAGCCCATGCGCCTCAAGCTTTTGAACCTACTCGGGTCCAGCGAGAAGTGCGTCCAAGACCTTGTTGAAGCCACTGAAACCAGTCAAGCCAATGTGTCCAAGCATCTTAAAGTGATGCTACAGGCCCGGATCTTGACCCGGCGGACCGAGGGCACCTCTGCCTACTACAGGGTGTCCGATGATCTCAGCTTTCAACTCTGTAGCCTTGTGTGCGATCGCATCGCCACCCGCATCGAGGAGCAAGCCAAGCATTTCCGTGCCTTTAGCCAGGTGCGCGAAGAAGGGGCATTTGCATTTCAGACGGTTCGACCGGCAGAGGTGCCGTCAGTAAGGTAGGGAGTGGAGAGAGGGTAATGGGTAATGGGTAATGGGGATTGATCCGAATATCTGTCAATCACCAATTACCAATTACCAACTACCAATCACCTTGTGAAACTCGGATCAATCTGCACCCACAGCGCCAAATCTAAATCCTCTGGCTCTAGACTGGCGTTGAGAATTCGCAGTGTCACGCCTTCGTCTTCGAGCTGCCGTAGGCTGAGACGATCGCCTAAATTTTCGGTAAAGGTTTCAAGCAGCTGGGGTGGGGCGTCATTGCCGTTAACGGTGACCTGCGGATCAAGCAGCACGAGTTGATGACCGGCTTCGATGGAGAAGCCGGTCTCGGCAACAATGCTCAGGGTAAAAGGTTCAGGATCTGCTGTGTCGGCAATGCCCGGCTCGGCAGTCGGATTATCTGTGGCAGCGCCCTCCATATTTTCTATAGACGTCCGATCAGCCAGGTCAAATTTTAGCTGTAGGCGGCTGTCAGGCAAGAATGTCGCTTCGGGATGGGTGAGCTGGTATCGCTGGGCATCTCGTGATTGGGCAGCTGTCCCCAAATTAATTGGGATTCGCGCTAATCGTTCGCTAAAGGTGGGGGATTGCAGAAAGGCATTGAGATCTTCGGGGGTAATCACCACATGCACTGCCCCATTCAAGGGATGGTCAAGCACCACCCGGCCCCGCCTGAGGTTGCCAAAATCGAGATCGATGGCGTCAGTTTCAAGGTCTGCGATCGCAACTCGAAAATTATCGATGGGGTACACCCCTCGCGCCCCAATCCTGACCTTATCGACTTTACCCTGCAACAGCCGCAGCGCTGAGGCATTATCGACCCGGACGCTGATTTCTTCCACATCCACCAGCCGAGCCCGAATCGCATCTTCGGCCACTTGATCGAGTACGACCCCCACCGGGGAGCCGATGAAGAGAAGGCTGGAGAGCAGGACGGAGAGGAATTCCATTTGGGTGGTGGGTAGAGGGTGGTGGGTGGTGAGTAAGAAAAAGGCAGGGGGGTAGGAAATGCCAGGAGCTACTATAACAATTTTGGGAGGATGCTATTGTGTCAGGCATTTTACCCACTACCCACTACCCACCACCTTGCCCCCATGCAATTCACCAACCACGCCCAAGAGCTCACCTACAGCCGCTTGCAAGAATACTTGCCGACCAGCCTATTCAAAGAAGGGGTTCGACTTTGCCCAGATCGCCCCCATTTTGATCTGGTTTACCGACAGGATACGGTACTCGAGGTGGATATTCTTCCCTGGGAGCGTCACCCTTATCCAGAACGAGAACTAGCGATTGTCCGGGCAAGCAGCTGTATTTCCATTGGTAGTGGGCCAGAATTTGAGCTGTTCAGGTTTCTGCTGGCTGAAAATCGTAAGCTGCGGTTCGGGGCTTTTCAGACTGATGAGGCGGGGGGGGTGTTTTTTGCCAATCGCATCCTCGGGGGCGAGAATATGGACCTGGTGGAGTTGGAGACTTGCCTGCTGTCGGTGGCTGCGATCGCAACGGAATATGAGACTTTGATTACAGAAAAATTTGGGGGACAAAGGGCTCGAGGGCAGCAACTATCTGATTTGCAAAGCAAATAATGACACGGCGACGCGGGGATGGGGAAAACTTCACCCATAGGCGCTCTCCGCGTCCTCCCTTCTCCGCGTCCTGACTAACCGAAATTCTAAGCTTGACTTGGCAATCAATTCAGGCGAGTTTGTCCTATCTGTTAAAATAATTTGAAATTTCAGCGTCGCTTTTCATTTATGGGGCACTTTCTCCACACGTCTGAAACCCGCTCAGCGAAAAGGTCAGCCAAGGGTACAAATCATGAGCCCAGATTTCACTACTTTGCCTATGGTTCGTGCATGTGTCCGGTCGATTTAAAGCGATCGCTTCAAGAAAACACCCACACCTATGTGATTGGGCCAGCGGTGTTGCAGGGCTATCGTCTGGGGTTTTATCGACGGTCGCAGCGGCGACAGTGCGGGGTGCTAGATATTGTGCGCGATCGCACGGCTCTGGTTCATGGGGTGCTGTATTCCTTACCCTGGCGGCTAAGCTCGCTGCTCGACGCCCGCGAAGAAGGCTATGTCCACGAACTGATCACCGTGGAGTGCCAGGGGCAACCCTATGGTCAAACCCGCACCTATGTGGTGAACGAGAAGCTTGCCCAAGAGATGGCCCCCAACGACTGGTATTTTAATGTGGTGCTGCGGGGGGCGTTGACCTGTGGTTTGCCAGAGCCCTATTGTTGGCAATTGTTTGATCATATGCATCAGCTACAGCAGCGGGAACTGCCGCGCTCTGCTTAGCAAAGGCGTTGGCCTGTTGCAGAGCCTGGCACACTTCCGTATCGCTGACCTGGCTAAAGTCTTCGTAGGCATAGCCAATCGCTAGCATATGATCGGGTCGATGTAGCACGACGAGCGGATACCTGTCGGCAGGGGGTCGCAGCTGCATCGCCGCTGCCATGACGGGTATGGCAATGATAATCTCGCAGGGGTGTTGAGATCGCACGTCTTCTAACGCTGCCATCAACGTTGCCCCGGTGGCAACCCCGTCATCGGTCACAATCACAGTGCGGTTTCGCAGCGACAATGACGGTCGGTAGGGCGCATAGCGTTCGGCCCGATGGTGCAACAATGCCTGCTCGTGTTGCAAGACATCATGGATCTGCTCTGTCGAGACCCGCTGCATCCTAATCATTTGAGTATCTAGCCACTCATAACCGTGGGATGCGATCGCCCCCATAGCCAGTTCTGGTTGTCTCGGTAGCCCCAGCTTTCTCACCAGGCAGACATCCAGAGGGGCCTGTAGGGCCATCGCAATCTCATAACCGACGATGATGCCCCCTCGGGGTAAGCCCAGGACGATTGCTGGGCGCTCAAGGTCTTGTTTTTCTAAATAGCGTTTTAGACGCCTGGCCAGGGCTTGACCTGCCTCACGTCGATCTTTGAAGCGGGCAACCATAGCTCCACCTCCATGAATATCTCGAGGCTATGCGATGGATATAGTAAGAGGGCCGAAATAGCGGTGTTTTTTAAGGTTCCCTTGATGAATGTATATAAAACGGGCTGCCCACTACCGTTCGGCTGAGCTCACCGTTGAAGCCTCACGCCGAAGCCCACTACCCATCACCCATTACCCATCACCCATTACCCATCACCCACTACCCATCACCCACTACCCATCATCCCTTCCCCCTGGCCGCTCGCTGCCCCCAGGTTGGAATCGGTGGATTTGCTGAGTGCCCCTGGGATAGCTGTGCCTGTAAATTGGTCAGCTGATCGCGGTAAAAATCGCGCTCGGCGGCGAGGCGTTGGCAGCGGCTTTGTAAATGGGTTTGGTGTTTGAACTGCTCAGCAAGCTCCAGCTCCAGGGCCCGAATGCGGGCTTGCTGATTGTTAGAGGCTTGCTGGGCTGTAAACTTTGTCGGTAAGAGCGGTCTCGCCCCGTTACCCGAGTGCCCATTTTCCAATTTCCCGTTACCCAGAGGCTCATGATCAGTATCCACCACGGCCAGGGCAAACACCTCTGGCGCTGGCGGGGCCGGCTTGAGATTATTTTGACTCTGGGAAAGCATGGCTGAGATCGCCTGGGCGTGTTGTCGAGCCGCATTGAGTTGAGCATTTAAGCTCACCGTTAGCATTCGGGCAATTTGCACTTCGGCTTGTAAAGCAAGCCGTTCATCCTCGGGATTGGTGGAGGGGGTCTTGTGACGAGCTGTTAAATGGTTTAAGTAGGACTGGATCTCGGTATGGCCTTGCTGTAATCGACGCTGCAGCCTATCCAGCTCCATTTGCTGATGCAGCAGCAGCGCCCCTACCCGTCCACTTACGGATTGAATTTCTTGATTGTACTGCTGCTGGGCACAGGTTAACTTTTGCTGAAGCTCATGGATGAGGCGATGCTGAACGTTGGCGTATTTCTCCGTTTCGGCCAGCTGGATCTCTAAAAATTCTCTGGCATCGGCCTTTTTACTCAAATCCTCTAGCGACCACAATGCCTGATCGAGCGCCTGCTGCAAATGGCAGATACGCGTTACCAGCCGGAAATCTAAAGAACCGGAATCAGGCATAGGAAGATGAGGGCCTAAAGTCGTCCTACTAATTTAGCGGAGGATCCCTGGATTTGCAGCCCGTTTCTACATGGAGCTTAAAATTTTGGTCATGGTCAGCCAATGGATATCCCCGAATGCTGTCGCAACCCGCCATTTTGATACAATGCCTAAGCTTGTGCTTGCTCCTGAGTCAGCCCCTGAGTGAGTCAGCTAGCTTAGGATTTGATGCCTTTGCCCCGTCACTGAATCCATAACCTTCATCGCGATCAGGCTCATCAGTTTAGGCAATCCACTGATGGGGGAACCTCTTTGCAAATGTTAAAGTCGGCTTATTTTGTGATTATCTACTAGCCATGAGTGTATACAGCACGTTTACTTCAGAGTCAGTCTCAGAAGGTCATCCTGATAAGATGGCCGACCAAATTTCTGACGCCATTTTAGATGCCATCTTGAAAGATGATCCAAATTCCCGTGTCGCCGTAGAAACCATGGTAAAGACAGGGATGGCCATCATCGCGGGGGAGGTCCGCACTAAAACCTACGTTGATCTAGAGGACATCGTTCGGGGGGTCATTTTAGACATTGGCTACGATAGCTCAGATGTCGGCTTTGATGGAGCCTCTTGCGCCGTCTTAAATGCTATTGGCAAACAGTCTACTGACATTGCCATGGGGGTTGACGAAAGCACGGACAAAGATTTGGGGGCCGGTGACCAGGGCCTTATGTTTGGCTATGCCACGAACGAAACCGATGTGCTCATGCCTGCTCCGATTTACTATTCCCATCGATTGGTAGAGCGGCAGGCCCATTTGCGTAAACATGGGGTACTTCCCTGGCTACGCCCGGATGCCAAAAGTCAGGTCACCCTCCGGTACGAAAATCGCCAGCCCGTTGCCATCGACGCCGTGGTGCTGTCTACCCAGCATGACCCTGACATCAGCCTAGGCGATATTCGCGAAGCCGTGATGGAAGAAATCATCAAGCATGTCCTCCCCAATGAATGGTTGCATGCCGAGACGCAATACCATATCAACCCCACTGGGCAGTTCATCATTGGTGGCCCCGTCGGCGATTGTGGCTTAACCGGTCGCAAAATCATCGTCGATACCTACGGTGGCATGGCCCGTCATGGTGGGGGAGCCTTTTCAGGCAAAGACCCTTCTAAAGTCGATCGCTCAGCTGCCTATGCCGGTCGTTATGTGGCCAAGAATATCGTCGCCGCTGGTTTAGCAGACCTCTGTGAGATTCAGGTCTCCTATGCCATTGGGGTGGCAGAGCCCACCTCGATTTCGATCAATACCTTTGGCACTGGCAAAATTGCCGACGATAAAATAGCCATGCTGGTACGCGAACACTTTGACCTGCGCCCCCAGGGGTTGATCGACATGCTAAATTTGCGACGGCCTATTTACGGCCAAACCGCTGCCTATGGCCACTTTGGCCGCGAAATGCCCGACTTTACCTGGGAAAAAACCGACAAAGCCGACAAACTCAAAGCGGCATTGTAAATTGCCTGACGGCATAATAAGAATATCTACATCATTCGTAACCACACTAGGACTAATCGAGAACGCCATGAGCACATCCGTACTGACACGAGATTATAAAGTCGCTGACATCACCCTGGCCGATTGGGGCCGTAAAGAAATTGCCATTGCAGAAGGCGAGATGCCTGCCCTGATGGCCATTCGTGCAAAATATCGTGACAGTAAGCCTCTGCAAGGGGCCAAGATCATTGGCTGCATTCACATGACCATTCAGACCGCTGTTTTAATCGAGACGCTGCGTGAGCTGGGTGCAGAGGTCCGCTGGTCTTCTTGCAATATCTTTTCAACCCAGGATCACGCCGCTGCTGCGATCGCAGCGGCTGATATCCCGGTCTTTGCCTGGAAAGGAGAAACCGAAGAAGAATACATGTGGTGTATTGAGCAAACCTGCCGCACCCCCGAAGGTAGGCTGTGGGATGCCAATATGATTTTGGATGATGGCGGCGATCTGACGGGTTACATCCATGAGACCTACCCCGAGATGCTCAGCCATATCCACGGGGTGACCGAAGAAACCACCACTGGCGTTCATCGTCTGTACGAGATGCTCGAAAAGGGTGAGCTCAAAATCCCGGCGATTAACGTCAATGACTCCGTTACTAAAGCCAAAAACGACAACAAGTACGGCTGTCGTCATAGCTTGAATGACGCCATCAAGCGCGGCACTGACCACCTGATGGCGGGTAAAAAGGCCCTGGTGATCGGCTATGGCGATGTGGGCAAGGGCTCTGTCGCCTCGCTTCGTCAAGAAGGCATGATCGTCAAGGTGGTTGAGGTTGACCCCATTTGTGCGATGCAAGCTTGTATGGATGGCTATGAGCTGGTTTCAGCTTACATCAATGGCATCGACGACGGCACCGCCGCCTGCATCGACAAAGACCTGCTAGCTAAGACCGATTTGTTGGTCACCACCACCGGTAACGTCAATGTCTGTAACGCCCACATGCTGGCGGCCCTCAAGCCCGGCGCAGTGGTCTGCAACATCGGCCACTTCGACAATGAGATCGACACTGCTTTTATGCGCAAAAACTGGCGCTGGGAAGAGGTCAAGCCCCAGGTTCATCAGGTTTATCGGAGCGATGACCCTCAAGATTTTCTAATCTTGCTGGCCGAAGGTCGTCTGGTCAACCTGGGTAATGCCACGGGTCACCCATCTCGGATTATGGATGGGTCCTTTGCCAACCAGGTGCTGGCCCAAATGTTCTTGTTTGATCGCAAGTTTGCGGATAAGTCTGACGCTGAGAAAGCAGGCGCAATCACCGTTGAAGTCTTGCCTAAAAAGCTAGATGAAGAGGTCGCTCGCTATATGGTTGAGGGCTTTGGCGGGGTAATCACCCAGCTCACCAAAACCCAGGCAGCTTATATCAATGTGCCGGTAGAGGGTCCCTTTAAGCCAGATAGCTACAAGTACTAAGTTGCGCATAGGCACTACTGTCTAAATCCTGTCTGAATAGTGCCAGACTTTGGTAACAAGCCGGGCTAGTCGATATTGATTAGTCCGGCTTGATCTTGAAACAAGTAAACATGCACGTGCCTCAGTGTGGTTTTATCGGCTCCAAGCGGTTTCTGCTGGAAAAGCCCAAGAGCAAATTGCCACGTAGAACCATTGAACTTTTGCCTGGAGTGGAAGAATATCAGGTCAGAGGCGTGCATGGGGAGAGTATCTTTTGGCTTCGTTACTCTATTGAGGTTGTTGCGGTTGTTGAGTACGACTCATCCGCCGCTTAGCGATCCAGCTATCCACCGACCACTCATCCCAAGGATGCAACAGATAGAGCGCAATAAACCCCGCCAGGACCGGAATGCCCGCCAGGAACAAATGATTGACCTCCGCACCCCAGGGATTGATCAGCTGTTGCCAGGTGGAGATTACCGTCACCGCATTGATGCCGAGCGCAATCCCACAGGAGACAGGTCGCCAGAACCCGATTAGTAAAGCGATTGCCAAAATTGTCTGCAAGATTGCCAACAGCGTAATTACAGCTCCCCCAATCGGGATTTTATAAAAACTCTCCCAAATCGCAGCGGTTGTTGCGGGTGCGACAAACTTTTCGATCGCCCACAGGAGTAAAAACAAACCCAGGGCAATTCTTAAAATAAACAGGCCACTGTGCAGTCGATTTGAAAACCGCGCTGGAAAAATAGCTCGATTGAAATTTTGTGAAGACATCTGAAGCACCTCGTGATAAACAACCCACATCACGCCTGCCCCACCACACTGCAAACCTAGGACAAGATTTTGAAGAAATTGTGAGGCGCTTAGCTTGCGCGTAGGGGAGGCTAGCTTGAGAAGCCATCTTTATTAGGAGTTTGGGGCTAATCAGTTCTGACCTGGCATAAATGCAGGTTGCCGGGGTTCAAATAGTTAATTTGAATTTGGCCAAAAGCGATCGCAGCTAACCCAAAGTTGCGATCGCTTGCCCATGATTCCTGAGAAAAACGTCGCTGAAACCGAGCTTTCTAACGTCAGCTGGGAATGCTAACAAATGAATATTCTTGATACGTGAGCAATCACCGATCAGGTTGCTAGCTCCCCTGATTTATAATGCGCTTTACCCAATTCACCGCCTTTTGCTTAGCGACTGAAATTATTCCGCCTGTCAGCTTATTGTTTGCGATCTATCGGGGCTGGCAACAAGGATTCAGCTCAGCAGAGCTGGGTATGTTTGCAACCCTGTGTGCACTGACGCTGTTAGGTATAGAAGTGGGCTTTCATCGCCATTTTTCCCATCGGTCTTTTCGCGCCCATCCTTGGATTCGCGCCATCCTGGCTGCGCTGGGGTCCATGGCGTTTCAAAGCTCCGTGATTTGGTGGGTCGGTATCCATCGCACCCATCATAAATACAGCGATCAGCCCCTTGACCCCCATTCTCCCACACGAGGGATGCTACACGCCCACTCAGGCTGGCTATTCCAGTCAGCAAACCCACCGCGCTGGTCTCGACGCATCAAAGATTTACTCAGGGACCCCATTGTTCGTACTGCCCATCGTCACTATGCCACCTATGTGATTTTGGGGCTGGTGATTCCAGCTGTGGTGGTGGGCGGCCTTACCCAGTCCTGGGACGGGGCACTTGGCGGCTTTTTATGGGGCGGTCTGGTGAGAATTGGTGTGGTTAATCATCTGATCTGGAGCATCAATTCTATTTGTCATCGCCACGGCAACCGCCCTTACCAATCTCGCGACCACAGCTGCAATAACCACTGGCTAGCGCTGCCAACCCTGGGCTTTTCGCTGCACAATAACCACCACGCCTTTCCCAACTCGGCTATTAACGCTCACCATTGGTGGCAGATTGACCCCAGCGGCTACTTGATTTTGTTATTAGAAAGCACTGACTTAGCCTGGAGTGTGAACCGTCCGTCGGCCCAGCAAAAGCTAAACAAGTCCGTCTGCTATCCCCAAAATCTGGTTGAGTCGCTCTAAAACAGC
>JBCBQD010000182.1:11297-11652 GCA_039820425.1 Cyanobacteria bacterium J06635_1 | reverse complement strand
TGAAGTCGAACCGGACCCCAGCCTTTCGACGGTACAGCGTGGGCTGGCGGTGATCAACAGCTTCCAGCCCGATGTGATTATTGCCCTGGGCGGCGGCTCGCCGATGGATGCGGCCAAGGTGATGTGGCTGATGTACGAGCATCCCGAAGTGGAGTTTGAAGGGCTGGCCATGCGGTTTATGGACATCCGCAAACGGGTCTATGAGCTGCCCCCCCTGGGCGAAAAAGCAATTTTGGTCGCGATTCCCACCACCTCGGGTACCGGCTCTGAGGTCACCCCCTTTGCCGTAGTCACCGACGATCGGGTTGGCATTAAATATCCCCTGGCAGACTACGCCCTCACCCCCACCATAGCC
>JBCBQD010000182.1:1237-11287 GCA_039820425.1 Cyanobacteria bacterium J06635_1 | reverse complement strand
GGTGCGTCACATGCCCAAACGGCTCACCGCCTATGGCGGCATTGATGCCCTCACCCATGCCCTGGAGGCCTACGTCTCAGTCATCGCCACCGAGTTTACTGATGGGCTGGCCCTGGAGGCGATCGGGCTGTTGATGAAATATCTCCCTCGCGCCTATCACGACGGCCCTAATGACCCCGAAGCCCGCGAGAAAGTCCACTACGCCGCCACCATCGCCGGGATGGCCTTTGCCAATGCATTCCTGGGGATTTGCCACTCCCTGGCCCACAAATTAGGGTCTACTTTCCACGTGCCCCACGGGTTAGCCAATGCCCTGATGATCTCCCACGTGATCCGCTACAACGCGACGGATGCCCCCTTTAAGCAAGCGATTTTCCCCCAGTATGAGTATCCCCAGGCTAAGGCGCGCTATGCCGCGATCGCAGACTCGCTGAAGCTCGGTGGCGAGACCGACACCGAGAAAGTTGATCGACTGATCCAAGCCATCGAATCCCTCAAACAGCAGGTAGAGATTCCCCAGAGTCTTCGCGAGGTGCTCAGCGAAGACGAACACACCTTCTTCGCCCATCTCGAGCTGATGGCCGAGCAAGCCTTTGACGACCAGTGCACAGGCGCTAACCCTCGGTATCCTTTGATTCAAGATCTCAAGGCGCTATACATCGCAGCCTATCATAACAGTTCACCCCTCCTGGCCCCAGAGCTCACCTTATCAACCCTGCCCAAGCCAATGGAGGAGCTAGCCCGATAGTATACTGGGTGGCATCGTCATCGGGCAAATTGTCTCCAACAGTTCACCATCATAGACTTCGGGAGAGCCCCACATCAGATGCCCCTAGATAAAGCCATCGACACCACCCTGATCGTTCAGCCGGGCGACAGTTGGCCCCTCGGTGCGATGGTGCGAGACGGCGGGATCAACTTTTGCCTGTATGCCCGAGGGGCGACGGCGGTAGACCTGCTGCTGTTTGAGCAACCCGACTCGCCTCAGCCCCAGGTGACGATGCGACTAGATCCCAAGGCCAATCACACTTTTCACTACTGGCACGTATTTGTGGAGGGGCTGACGGCGGGGCAGGTGTATGCCTATCGAGTTGATGGCCCCTATGAGCCCAACAGTGGCCTGCGATTTAACCCTAACAAGGTGCTGCTCGACCCCTACTCACGCTCGGTCGTGGGGTGGCAGACCTACTCTCGTCAGGCCGCTATCGACGGCTCTGATAACTGTGCTCAGGCGCTGAGGGGGGTTGTGGTTGACCCGCTGCAATATGATTGGGAAGGAGATATCCATCCCAAAACCCCCTATGCCGAGACGGTGATTTACGAATTACACGTGGGCGGGTTTACCCAACATCCTAATTCGGGGCTGCCTGATCAAAAACGAGGCACCTATGCTGGGCTGATTGAGAAAATCCCGTACTTGCAGTCTTTGGGGATTACCGCGGTCGAACTGATGCCGGTGCAGCAGTTTGACCCCAGCGATGCCCCGTTGGGGCATCCCAACTATTGGGGCTACAGTCCGATCGCTTTTTTCGCACCCCACCGAGGATACAGCTCTCGTCAAGACAGTTTAGGGCCAGTAGATGAGTTTCGAGATCTGGTTAAAGCTCTGCATCGAGCCGGGATTGAGGTGATTTTAGATGTGGTGTTTAACCATACGGCTGAAGGCAACCACGCAGGGCCCACCCTCTCTTTTCGAGGGTTAAGTAACGAGTCATACTACATTCTCGAAGACAACAAAACCTACTATAAAAATTACAGCGGCTGCGGCAATACGCTGAAAACCAGCGCCATCAGCGGATATTTGATTTTGGACTGCTTGCGCTATTGGGTTTCTGAAATGCACGTGGATGGCTTTCGGTTTGATCTCGCCTCAGTGCTGTCCCGCAGCGTCACGGGAGAACCCTTAGAAAATCCACCGATTTTGTGGATGATCAACACCGACCCGGCGTTAGCGGGCACCAAGATTATTGCCGAAGCCTGGGATGCGGCAGGTCTCTACCAGGTGGGGCGCTTTGCCGGGGAACGCTTTGCCGAGTGGAACGGTCCTTATCGAGATGACGTGCGACGCTTTATTAAAGGCGATAGCGGCGTCATCCGACTCGTGGCCGATCGGATTGTCGGCAGTCCAGATCTCTACCTGCAGTCGCAGCGGGGGCCTAACTACAGCATTCATTTTGTCACCTGCCATGATGGGTTTACCCTCTATGACCTGGTGAGCTACAACCAGAAACACAATGAAGCAAACGGTGAGGCTAATCGTGATGGCACCGACGCTAACTGGAGCTGGAACTGCGGAATAGAAGGCCCGACCGATGATCCAGTGATTCAAGCCCTGCGATTGCGACAGGCTAAGAATTTGCTAACCCTATGGGCGATATCCCAGGGGACCCCCATGTTGCTAATGGGGGATGAGGTGTTGCGATCGCAACTGGGCAACAACAATGCCTACTGCCAAAACAACACATTGAGTTGGTTTGACTGGGATGCGGCCACGACCCAAAGCGAATTTCTCCGATTTGTAAAAGGGCTGATTGCCTTTATTCAATCCTTGCAGGTCTTTAAACATGACCATCCGCTGATTGTCACCCCCCAGCCAATTTTAGAACCCGCCATCACCTGGCACGGCATTAAACTGGGGCAACCCGACTGGGGAGAAGATTCCCATTGTTTAGCCTTTACACTGCGGTATGGGCAATATAACGAATTGCTTCACATCTTACTCAACACCTTTTATGAACCCCTCACCTTTGAGCTACCCGCCCTGCCCAAAGAATATCAATGGCGACGGGTTGTGGATACGGCGCTGCCATCCCCAGAAGACTTTTGCCCGCCAGAAATAGCGCCTCCCCTTGGAGCGGATATTTATAAGGTAGAGGCACGCGCTTCAGTTGTCCTGATAGCCCACCAATAGTCATAAGCCTAAGACCCAACAGTCTCACCTCTCAGCAAACCGATCCGTGACCTCCACCAATGCACTGACAATCCCCTTCTCAGTGGCAGAATGCCCCGCATCAGGGATAAGAATCAGCTCTAACTCAGGCCAGGCGAGGTTTAGCTCCCAGACAGAGGCCATCGGGCACACCACGCCATAGCGACCCTGCACAATCACACAGAGGAGATGGCGAATTTTGTGGACATTGTGCAACAGCTGATCGTCGGGAGAGAAAAAACCGCTGTTCATAAAATAGTGGCATTCAATCCGGGCAAAGGCTTCGGCAAAGGTGTCTTCGCCAAAGCGATCGATCAGGTCGGGGATGAGCTTGCTGGTACTGGCCTCCCGACCAGGCGCGGGCAGCGACCTGGTGCACCTGGGGACCGGGTCGCTCAGGTGGTGGCGAAGCCGTTGTTTAAGAAGTCTGGGGTGTATTAGAGTTGGGGTAATTGCCAGAAGGAAGGTCGGCAGGCGTTTGACCAGGAGGTGTCAGACGAGGCAATGAATGCGAGTAAGGCGGTGAGAATGTGGGAGCTGAGTGAGAAATTGGTGGGTTTGACGTAATGTACTGATTAGTCTCCTAATATCCACCGTAATTGCTCAACCCGGATGAAATAAAGAAAGGCCAGGGGAGAGAGCAATCTGGATTGACTGAAGAGCAGACAGCCCTTGCCGCTTACCTGTGTTCACCACAGATCGAACTGATGCAAACAAGTCTCGCCCCCAATCAGAGCGAAAGCCATTGGTTACTTTTCGGAAGATAGTGCTCATCCGAATCGCTTGCTCACTTGAATTGTTGGTGGGTGGGATAGTGGCGTCTTCGAGGAATAAAAACAAATGTTCTGAAATGTCCTCATACCGATTCCGTAAGCGTTGACCATCTTCTTGGTCAGGGGCTAGGGCCAGTACCCGCCTGAGTCGTCGTTTAATCGCTAGTCGATATTGGTACACCGTAGAGGGGGCCAATTGGTCACGACGGTTGTGAATCGCTAAGGCCCTTAAGAACAAATGCTTCATGGCGGGTGCAAAGACTGCATCACCCGCCTCGATAGCAAACTGACAGTCCCTGAGTTGATGCGCTAGACAGACCTGCCATTGAAGCCCAGGGTGATTTTTCTGAGCACTGAACAAATCAGACACCCAGACCTCGGGTTGGTGCTCCCCCAGCACATCGTAGATGACACTCGCACCTCGGGTTCCACAAATCACATGCAAGCACACCTGCTCATTTTGGAAGACCCACTCCCATTGAGTTTTTCCCTTCACCCGAGCACTGGTTTCATCCGAGCAGATTAATCGGGACTGTTGTAGTTGAGCTTGAATCTCATCCATCGGTGCCGCTAAACGCGTTTTGACTCGGGCAAATAGATTGGCCAAGGCTCCTTCTGAGATGGATAAGTTGAACACCTCCTTTAGCATCTGATGGAGGCGCTCATAGCTAATCGCATGCCCATAGCGCAGGTAGGTGACTAAACTCTCGATACTCTGACCAAAGGGGGACCCTCCCTCTAGCGCTGGTGGCACCGAGGCAACCTGGGTTTGACCACAACACGGACACGTCCCTTGATAGCGTTCCACACGGGTCACTATCGGCTTGATAATCGGTAACTCTAGCTTGTCGTAGCGGCTATGCAAGCGTTGCTCTGCCTGGGGGATTTTGGTCTGACACCCTGGACATTGATGCACGTGGGCTAACACGGTGTGATCTGGATTGGGGTGGAGTTGACGACCACCTCCGGCTCGGCCCACACTCGCGGCTCGCCGGTCTCCGCCTTTCTTGCTCTTACTTTTATTGGGTTTGAATCCTTGCGAGGGCGGCACACTTGAGTTCTGGCTGGTCTTCTTGGGACGGTTTTCTAATTTGTCCAGCCGCTTTCGCAGGCTTTGGATTTCTTCCCACAGCGTCTCTATCAAGGCATCTTTGGCCTCGGGACTTAGACTACTCAAATCGGGAAGTTCACTCATATTTTTACCCTACGATATTTGCGCATTTTGGCAATACCCTGAAAGGGGGAGTTGAGCAATTACGTCTGGACGCCTGAGAGAAACGAGATATTCTGTGATCGCCCCGTCAATGTAACCGAACGGATGATTGGCCACAACAACGGCGGGGCCGGTTTTAGGAATATTCTCAAGCCCCGCGTGGTTGAAGTCTAGCTTCAGCTTGAGTCGCCGCATAGAAGACTGTTGTAGCGTTTCACCCGACTCCCGACCGGCACAGTAGTCTTGGATAATCCGCTCCATGGCGGCGATGCCGCTGAGACTCCGAACGGTGTGTTTGGTCAGGCGCTCAAACGTTGTCAGGTCCTGATCATTACGGTAGTAGAGCAGGTCTCTGAGATTGAGGATAAATGAGTAGCGATCGCGCCCAGGTGTCGATCCGTTCGATTCAGCGGGGGCAATATGCCCGTTAGCATGCCCGTTAGCGTGAGATGTTGTTGGGGCTATCGCCGGGGGCACTGGCGTGAGCCGGGGCGGGGTGGGTGCTGGGCGCACTGGCGGGGCAGCGGGTTTTACCGCTGACATCATCTGCAGTAGCCGCTCACACAGGTCGAGAATGCTCAGGTTTTTAGCCAGTTGAACCACCGGCAGCTCCACTTGAAAGTCTTTGAGCAACCAGTTTCGCAGCTCCAGCGTCATCAGAGAATCTAGACCGTATACTTCCAATGGCTGGTGGGGATCTAACTCGGCTGCGCTTTCTAGCCCAAGCATGGTGCTGATGCCCTGGGCCAGATGACTTTGCAAACTCTCTTCTGGTTGGTTGGCCGTGCCCGGGGGTTGGGGCTGTACTGGGGGTTGGGGCAATGGTGGGGAGACGGGCTGGGAAGGGGAGTGGAGCTCAGCGGTGAAGGCTGTCGTAGGCAGAACCTGCAGAAGCTGCTTACCCAGCTCAGCAATGCTCCGGCTTTTGGCCAGTTGAACCACCGGCAGCTCCACTTGAAATTCTTTGAGTAACCAGTTTCGCAGCTCCAGCGTCATCAGAGAATCTAGACCGTATACTTCCAGCGGCTGATGGGGGTCTAACTCGGCTGCGCTTTCTAGCCCGAGCATGGTGCTGATGCCCTGGGCCAGGTGATGTTGCAAACTCTCTTCTCGTGGGTCAGCTGAGGTGGAGGATGGCATTTGAGAAAGGGTTAACGTTTGGGGTTGTACTGATGGCTGAGAAACGGTGGGGCTTTGCACTCGAGCTTGAGCCGGTTGAGCGTCTGGCTGGGGAGAGGCTGCGGTGGCCGAGCGCTCTGCGGTTGAAGGCTGGGTTAGGCTCTCGTAATAGCGAGGGGCGTGCTCGCCACTGAACCGCTTTGGAAATGCCTGCCAATCTACCGGGAAAATGCCGATTTGGTGGACGCTGTGCGCCATCAGTCGCTCTAGCCAATCTAACCCGGTTTCTGGGGTAAGCATTTGCACCTTTTGCCACCGCTTCCGCTGGGTGCGAATCTCCTGGGCCATGCCCGTGTTGGCCCAGGCCCCCCAGTCTACGCTTAGGCAGGGTAACCCAAGCTGAGAACGATAGTGGGCCATGGCATCTAAAAACAAATTGGCCGCGGCATAGGGTCCCCTTGCAGCGGGGCCCAGCACGGCGGTGACCGACGAAAACAGCACAAAACAATCCAGCTCGTCATCGGCACTTAACCGATGGAGATTCCAGGTGCCCTGCACTTTAGCTGCCAGCCCTTTTTGAAAGCGTCCCCAGGTTTGCCCAGATAGCATCCCGTCTTCGAGGGCTCCTGCCGCATGAAAGATGCCCCTGAGCGGCGGCAGAGTCTGTCTGATCTCGGTGAGTGCCGTAGAGAGCTCGTCATAGGCCGAGACATCGGCTTGCAAAATAGAGACCTGTGCGCCCAGTGCTTCAAGCTGTTGAATAACGTCTCTCGCCGTTTGCGCTTTTTCTGAGTCACCCGCTAGCTGGGCGCGACCTCGCCGACTCAGCAAAGCAAGATGCTGCACACCCCGCTTCACCAACCGTTGTGCCAGCGCTAGCCCAATACCACCTAATCCGCCCGTGAGCAGGTAGGTTCCCTCTGGGGCGATCTGACCGGTCGGTTTGCACTGGCGGAAGGTCAGCACTAGTTTGCCGATATGACCACCCCGCTGCATCAATCGGAAAAATTCTACAGCGCGTTGGACGGGCAACGCCTGATAGGCTATCACCTGTAAATCGCCCCGCACAAACAGGGTCAGCACATCTTTAAACAGAGACTGCACCACGGTCGGGTCGTTGTCTCGGTAGTCGCCCAGGTAATACGGCAGGTAAGTGATGTTGGGATTAACCTCAGCTACCTGGGCATCTGTCCAAATTTCAGCTTTGCCCAGTTCAATAAATCGGCCACCGGGGCGCAGTAGAGACAGTCCTTTAACGATAAACTCACCTGTGAATGAGTTGAGTACAACGTCAATCCCCTCCCCCTGGGTGATGGCTTGAATCTCTGCAGCAAAAGCAGTGGTTCTGGAATTCATGACGTGCTGCACGCCGAGCGATCGCAACAGGGCTCGCTTCTCATCGGAGCCAGCTGTTGCAAAGACCTCAGCCCCCAGCCGTTGAGCCAGCTGAATGGCCGCTAGGCCCACCCCGCCTGCCCCCGCATGGATCAAAACTCGCTCTCCTGGTTTGAGCGCCGCCAGTAAATAAAGCGTGTGATAGGCCGTTAGAAAGGTAATTGGGATGGCGGCCCCTTGCTCAAAGCTCAGGCAGTCTGGCAACTCAGCAATGACCTGATGCTGTGCGATCACGTAGTGGCTAAAGCTGCCTGTGGCCAGTCCCAACACGCGCTTACCTATCCAGTCAGGATCACCCCCCTCGCCCACGCGCACAACGCGACCGGCAAATTCTCCTCCCAGCGGCCCCGGTTTTCCCTTGTAGGTGCCCAAGGCATTCAGCACATCTCGGAAGTTGAGGGCGGCTGCCGCTACTTCCACCTCGACTTCCCCTGGACCGGGTTCCGGGCGGGGCACGGCCCGCAGCGTCAGGCTATCTAACAGCCCCCGCGTCTCAATGTCTAGCTGCAGAGAATCTAGTCGCAGGGACTCCGCTGCTGGCATTGGCAAGCAGTCCGGTTCTTTGGGAAGCTGGTCTAAGCTGACGAGTCGAGGCACCCAGCGCTGGCCAGCGCGGTAGGCCACTTCTTCTTCTCCGTCGCTGTGGGCAATTTCTCTCAGCAGCTGACAGCTTGCCCCACCCCGGTCCCATGGGTCGAGGTCGATTTGACGGCAGTGCAGCTCAGGCCGTTCTGAACGAATCACCCGGCCCAGCCCCCACAGCGGTGCCCCGGTCACGTCTATAGTTCTCACATGGGGGGAAATCTTCTGGCTGCCCGTGGTGACCAGCCACAGTTCACAGGGGATTGGCTGAGATTGTTTTTCTAACGCCTGAACCAGGTGTAGCGTACTGCCGCAGCTTTGGCGCATTTGCGTATCTAGCGATGGCTGATCTATTGCCGCCCCTAACGGTTGCACGCTGCCCAAATGGAGAATTCGCCTGATCTCTGGCAACCCGGCCAGTTTGAGATGAGCTAACAGCTTTTCAAAGCTATCGACCTCCCCCATATTCACCCGATATGATTGGTCAGGCAGCGCTTCAAACTGATCACTCAGGATAATGCGAACCCCTGATTCTGCACCGTCAATGACGGCGGCGGTCATGGTCTCGACAGCTGTTTGTGCCCCTTCTGGCAACAGCAGCAGCGTCAGCCCGTCGAGTTGGGGAGAGACCTCGGGGGTGGGCAGGGGTTGTTGCTGCCAGCGAGTCTGATAGGCCATCTGGCCAGGGGATTTTAGAGCCTCAGCCTGGGCCTTTGCCGTCGCCAGACGATCAAATCTGTAGCGGTGTAGTCCCCTGATCTCAGCCACCGGCTCCCCCTGCGGATTATAGAGATATAGGTCTACGGCGGGGTTGCGATCGCTGGCGCTCGCAGTTTGAGATTTGCAAGCGTAGCACCAAATTTGGTCGCCGGGGTGACCATAGACTGCAATCTGCTCAAAAAAGTAGGGCACCTTAGACTGGGTATGGGTTTTGCTGCCGTCCGCCCAGCGAGCAATCTGAGAACAGCCATCTAGCAAAACAGGATGCAGGCAGTAGGCAGAAGCCTCTGAGCGAAGGGTAGCAGGCAGGCGAATCTGGGCCAGGGCCGCTGTCTGGGGTTCATTGCTCCAAAATGCCTGTATCCCTTGAAAATTGGGTCCGTAGTGCAGCCCCGTTCGTTCTAGCTCCTGGTAATAGGTTTGGGGGTTAAGCGGTTGCTCAACCGTTTGTTGCACCTGCGCCAAAGCTGGCGCTGAGGTTTGGGCCGAGGGCGCAACCTGAATTTCGCCCGTGACATGATGGGTCCATTCGCTGGGCTGACGGTCACCGTCGGCATCAGCGCTAACCATCTCAAATTCAAGCCTGTCTTTTCGCTGGGTCAGCAGCGTTTGCACCCGCCGAGTAGTGCCCGACGGCAAGGGCAACGCCACCCTCAGATGCAGGTTGGCCACTATAAACGGGGTCTGGGGGTAGAGCATCTGCCCCGCCGCCAGCGCCATTTCTACATAGCCCGCGCCCGGAAAAATAACTGCGCCATCAACCCGATGGTCTGCTAAAAAGGCGGGTGTTTGAGCCGTTAAGGCCGATTCAAAATAAGTTTGCCCTTTGAACCCGCCTCGCCCCCGGCAGCCCAACAAAGGATGAACGCCAGGACTTGAAGAGACTGAATAGTCTTGATGACCGTTTGTAGAAACCGTCTCAGGGACAGCAAATTCAGACCAGTAGCGCTTTCGCTGAAAGGGATAGGTGGGCAAATCAACAACGCTAAGCCCCTGGCCCTGGTACCCTTGTTTGAAATTAATCTCGACCCCGCGAACATAGAGCTGGGCTAAACTCTCGGTCAAAATCTGTTCGTCGTCATAGCCCCGGCGCAGCGAAATTGCCCAGGTTATCTCGCTATCGGGCAGGCAGCGCCGCCCCAGGCTGGATAGGGTCGGGCGTGGACCCAGCTCAACACAGTGCTGAACGCCCACCCTGGCCAGGGTCTGCATTGAGGGCTCAAACTGGACACCTTGACGGGTGTGACACAGCCAATAGTCAGGGCAGGCAATGTCCCCTGAATCTACTATATCTACCAGATCTCCTGTCAGATTAGAGA
>JBCBQD010000182.1:0-1227 GCA_039820425.1 Cyanobacteria bacterium J06635_1 | reverse complement strand
GCGGTGAGAATGTGGGAGCTGAGTGAGAAATTGGTGGGTTTGACGTAATGTACTGATTAGTCTCCTAATATCCACCGCTCGATAGAATCTCTGGGCAGCCTCAAACTCGCCAAAGCCAAGGGGTGGGTAGTCGCGATGTTTGATAAGAACCCAGGAGCCAGAAGTCAGGAGTCAGCAGGGAACTGGGTTCTGACTCCTGACTTCCTCTCCTCGGGAAAACTTCCCGCTTTAAGTTGAGACCCCAAGTGGGGTTATCTGTACTTAAACAATCTGTTTAATCGTCAAAGACAGTAATCGTAATAGACACATTTTGGGGTAGTGGCTTCGTTTGATCAGCTTGAGCAAAACAAGCCTCAAATGGAATTGGTCGTGTGGAGCTGTATCTGGGCTCGGCAACGTCATAAATTTGCCTCATTTGTTCTGGCGTGCTAGTTGCCCCTTCTACAATTTCGACCACTGCACTAGGATTATCACAATCAGCGGTTGAGAATCCGGGTTTGACAAATCGCAATGCAGTGTCTTGAAAACCAACTCTAGGTAGATGAATTTTTAAGAGGTGGCCAGACCCAACCCCAACCGCAGGAAATCTTCCCGTGTAGGGAGGGAAGCCTTCGTTAATCGGCTCTCTTGTCAGCCTGAGTGAAAACTCCCGAGGTTCCACTGGAATTGTCGCACAAACCCTAGAGGAGTTATCAGAATCGCCTCCTTTATTGAAGGCTCTAACTCTAATGCAATACCTGAATCCTGCTTTAAGTCCAGTTATTGTATAGCTCTGTTGATTGGGGGTATTAAGCTTTTTTGAATCATTGTGATCAGAAGCATCTTCTTTGGTCCCCTGCCAGATAATTTCAAACCCTTCTTCATTACTTGAGTTATCTTGCCAGGATAGCGTAATTGTTTTTCCGTCTACTTGAGCTTCCAGATTACTGGGTGCCTCTGGGGGATTTGGCAATGCACCATAAACATTGACCAGGTCATTTTTGCCATCGCCATCAAAATTGCCAGTTACCCAACGTTGGCTATCCCAAAAGCCAGCCAAGGTATCGAAACTGGATTTATATTCAAAGCCAGCGCCATTAGACAGATGCATCCAGGCACGAGCCTCGCCATTGTTACCATAAACATTGACCAGGTCATCCTTGCCATCCCCATTAAAATCACCGGTTAGCCAGCGTTGGTTTGATGAGAACCCGGCAAAGGTATCGAAACTGGATCTATATTCAAAGC
>JBCBQD010000181.1:0-11815 GCA_039820425.1 Cyanobacteria bacterium J06635_1 | reverse complement strand
CAATCGGTAGCAGCAGCAGCAGCAGTCCGATGGCGGCCCCCCCTAGCACCACTCCATAAAAGCTACTGATCAATAGCCCCACCGCTGGCAGTCCCAGGGTGGGTGTGCCAAGTGCCACCAATGCAGCCACCGCCAAAGCCAGCAGCAGGACTAATAAATGGTCCCGCTGGCGCAGCCCGCCCGAGCGGGAATGCTCTAGCCACAAAAACAAGGCTGTACAGCAGCCCACCAACACCCCAAAGCCCGCGAATCCAAGCCAATTAAAGCGCCGTCGAGTTAGCCTAAAGTGATCGAGCAGGACAAAATCTTCTCGGGTAATCTTTTCACCCCGTTTGACGATCACCTCATCTTGAACGATAGACACTGTCACGGGCTTGACTTCTTCAACGGCCTGTTCGGCTCGCAGTCGAGTGCGTTCCGGGTCTTCGATCAAATTGGGGCGCAAAACCGTTATCAGTAAGTTCGCTGACACCTGCTCAGCCTCAAACGATTGTGAGCCCTGAAGCTGAGTTTCAACCGCATCCCGCAGCAAATCATCGGGCATTCCTGGATGTATCCCCTGGACGAGCATTCGCTGCAGTACCTGTTGAATGGTCCGCTGGGTTGCCTGCCACTCTAGCTCACTGAGTTCAAAGAGGTTGGCATTAAAAGACTGACCGGTTTGACCTAGTCGCTGTAGCTGCGCTTGAGCATTTTTATACTGCAATCGATTGGCTTGAATCTGAGTTCCTACCGCTAGGAAAGATTGTGGAGACGTCTGCTGACGATACCGCAACAGCTCTTCGAGCGCTGCCTTTTGCTCAAAACTGAGATTGTTGAGTTTTTCCTGTAGCGGCCCCCCTGATCCGGTCCCCTGGTTTACCAGCGAAACCGTTACCTCTGATCGCTGGGCAAGATTCCAAATCGCATTCCATTCCCGGTCGGTTGAGCTGCGCAGGTAGCGTTGGGTGGTGGTGGACAGGGTCGAGGTTGATAAATAGGGAAACCGCCCGAGCAGCTCACGGATTTCACTGGCTTGGCGCAGCAGGGTTGTGGTTTCTTGCTTAATTCTGTCAGTGGTCGCAGCGTCTGCCATTAAAATTTGAACGGCTCCCTTGCGAGCTGCATTGCGGCTCTCATCTGTACTTTGATGATCTACTAAGGTGATCGAGTCAGGGGCTGTCAGGGTCTCAGGGGCAACGGTGTCTACCCCCAATACCGGCTGATTGTAAAATCGCTGACCTAACCCCGCCGTCAGCAGCAGCATTGCCAGCACAATTGCGAATTGAGTCTGATTAAACTGGGATTGGCGAGACATACAATGCAGTCCCGTCGATCGGTTTGCCAGGGTCGTCGACTGACGAATCGCAGAATTTGGATGGGCCAACACGGATAGCGAAGCGTCTTCGATCGGTAGCCATTTTCGTAGACGAGGTAGCCATGGCTGAGAGGCTTGCCCTAGCCATCGACTGACAGAATAAAACGGTCGTTTTAGCAACAGCCAAAATGACCAGCGCCAGCACTGATTAATCAACTTTGCAAGCGACTGGAGTGTCTTCATTACCCCACCAATATCGGCCTAAAAAACCGCCTAAGAAACCATTGACTTAGAGAATATGGACTGAAGCATGTGTAATCAGGGGCAGGGGGAATCGCTATGGGCGATTCAAAAGTATAAAAAGTGCAGCTCAGAGGTTGAATTAGATATTGAACAGGAATGCACCTTGTACATGATTTTTAGGCATTATCTAAAGACATCACCCAGACATGGACATCATTTAGACATTATAGATTGATAGCCATTCATATAGACGGTAATGGCCTGACGGGTGGTTGTGCTGGCACCTCTCTAGTCATGGGAGTTATCGGAGAGCCCATCCACTGATAAAAGGGAGCATCAAGCCTGGACCATAGATCAGCCAAACCCTCCCCTTGAATCAGATCTAATTTAGTTAACCCTGACGATGCTCCTACGGCAGTCAACCAAGCTATTAACCAGGGTATTGGCATTTGAGATACCCCCCCCTTGGCCCCGGCTAATAGGCCAGTTAGGGCAGCGATCGCACTAGAGTGCGTACGGTTAAAGGCATACTTCACAGCTAAACCATAGCTTTCCGGAACCCTCAAGAAACTATACAAGGCAACCCCGATAGGCAAAAGTTCAGGGACCTGAAATTGGACCATCCGCAAAGGGGCGATAGGCGAGTACTCTATCCCCTGAGGCCCTCTTTTGAGTTCCTTGTCTAACAAGGCAACCATCGATTTGGCCTGAGTTGCACCGGGCGAATCTGGGGGCAGCCGCTGGGACAAGCTAGCCAATAGGGTTTGGGAGGGACGGTGGTCAAGCAGGTGTTCTAAACTCCAGGCTAACAGCTTTACCATCTGCTGAGTTTCACCTGCCATACATCCGATAACGCTAGCCTTGTTTTGGGGATCGGGTGGGCTATAGTTCTGACCATAGGTTTGCAGTAGCCAGGGCACGAGCTCAACTAGCTGGTCCGCGGGGTCATGGGCCTGTAGCTTGGGTGGGATAGCTTGCCGGGTTAATGCACTCAAATTGAGGCGCGCCTTCGAGGACGCCCCAAATCTAAATTCAGCCAAATACGTCCCTACCAGGGCAGACCGAAACCGATCCCTCAGACCAAGGTTCATAGGCAATCTCTGACAGGCTATCTATGGCATAGGTATAGTTCAGACCCATCGGCGGGATATCAGACCCATCACTAAAGCAAACCGACTAAATGCAAAGGCCCGTGACCACTTACCAGCTCAAGCAGGAGCGCCAAAAAGCCCACCATTGCCAGACGGCCATTCCAGACTTCGGCAAAGGGGGTCAGGCCCCAAGCAGATTTATCTTGGGGATAAATACGGACCCGTTTTTCGGGCTGAACTACGTCCGAAAACAGCTTACGAGGGGCTTGAAGGGCCTCAACCACCATGTCAGCCATGTCGCTGATAAAAGTGGTGTCAGTATTGAGGGCCGGGACCCGGTGAAAGCCTTCGATACCCGCTTCCTCAGCCAGTTCGCGATACTCGATGTCGATTTCTTGCAGGGTCTCGATGTGCTCGGAAACAAAGCTAATGGGGACAACAACCAGATCATGAATCCCATTTGCGCCGAGATCTGCGATCGCATCCTCCGTGTAAGGCTGTAGCCACTCCACCGGCCCCACCCGACTTTGGTAAGCAAGGGTGTGTCCGTTAGGGCGATTGAGCTGCTTCATAATCAGCTCAGTGCATTTCTCAATTTCTCGCTGGTAGGGATCTCCAGCTTCCTCGACATAGCTCACAGGGACACCGTGGGCGCTAAAGAAAACATGGGCTTCATTCGGGTTAGGCAGCTTATCGATTTCTTGGGCGATCAGATTTGCCATCGCCTGCACATAGCCCTCACGGTTATACCAGGAGGGGATTACCGTGTAACTGATGCGGTTAAGAGACGGGTCTTCTAACCAAAGCTGCTCGAGCAATCTAAAGCTAGATCCGCTGGTGCTAATAGAAAACTGAGGATACAGCGGTAAGATGACTAAGTCTTCGACGCCGTCATTTTTAATCTGAGCGACCGCTTCTTCGGTGAAGGGATACCAGTACCGCATGCCAATGTAAACTGTGGCATCATACCCCTGAGTCTGCAGCTGGGCTTTGAGGGCATCGGCTTGCTCCTCAGTGATCCGCCGCAGGGGAGACCCACCCCCAATTTGCTTATAGTTCTCTTGGGATTTTTCAGCCCGACTATTAGAAATCAACCAGGCCAGTGGTTTTTGCAACCACGGAAACGGCAGCCGAATGATTTCAGGATCGGCAAAAAGGTTGAACAAAAACGGACGAACGTCCTCCAGCTGTTCGGGACCCCCCAAATTCAGCAGTAAAACCCCAGTGCGACCCATAACGAACTTTGTATCCTTGTAGCTAAATTTTAATCATCTTTGCTTATCGTAACAACTAACCTCCGTTAAGGAATATCAGATTTGACCAAGGCGATCCCCCATCCCCTAGATGCCCAACTTGAGAAAGTCAATCAGCGCCTCAAATCCGCCCAATTAGGGCTCAAAATCGAGCGCCGGGGTGACAAGCTCAGTTTGCGCGGCACCCTACCGCCCCGACCGGGCAGTGCTCGCCTCAAATCCTATCAGCAGAGAATTCCGCTGGGGCTGCCTGCGACGAAAGCAGGGCTTAAGCAGATTGAACAAACCGCCAAAGTGATTGCGGCTCAGCTGATTCAAAATACCTATGATTGGCGACAGTACCTGGGCCCCACTGCAGGACTCAAGCTCAGCGGAGCTAATCTCGCTGAGCAAATCCAGCAGTTTGAAGCTCACTTTTTTGCTGAGCGTAGCGCGACCACCCAGCCAGCCTCACTCAAGACCACCTGGAAAACATCCTATGCCCCCTACCTGCGTAAGCTACAGAGCACAGCGGAACGGCATCCCCAATTCAGCCTGCCGGAGCTGATCTATGCCACCGTCCAAAGCACGACCGCCAACTCCCGCAGTCGTCAGGTCTGTTGCACTGCCCTGGCTAATCTGACTGAGTTTTTGCAAATTGAGCTGCCGACTGAGTTGAAATCTTTTTGGGGGGGCTATGGCAATAGCCGAACCCAGGTACGTGATTTGCCCTCTGACGAGCACATTGTCGAGGTGTACGAAACGATCAAAAACCCTCAGTGGCAGCTTGTTTATGCCATGATGGCCACCTATGGACTGCGCAACCATGAGGTGTTTTTTTGTACCCCGCTAGCCGATGGGATAGTTGAGGTGCTAGAAACCACCAAAACCGGCAGCCATGAGGTGTGGCCATTTTATCCAGAGTGGGTCGAGCGGTTTCAGTTGCGATCGCTGAATCTGCCGCCTATCAACACCGATCTCAACCAAACCACCCTACAGCGCATCGGTCAGCAGGTCACCACTCAGTTTCGACGCTACGGGATTCCGTTTTCCCCCTATGATTTACGCCATGCCTGGGCGGTGCGCACCATTTTATTTGGCATCCCTGATACGGTGGCCGCCCGGATGATGGGCCATTCGGTGCAGGTCCACAACCGTACCTACCATCGCTGGATCACCCACCGCGACCAGCAGGCAGCGGTTCAATCTGCTCTCAGTACAAGACAGCTACAGGCACCATTGTGAGCCCTTGCCTGATAGCTGAATGGGAGCTCAGGTTTGGTAGGCGGCGTACTGACCGTATCGCACGGTTAGGGGGTTGTGGCAACTCGTTTCTTGAGGGAATCTGCGCGTCGTTTAGCCGTTGAATTCTTAGCGTCTATATCCAGGGCCTGTTGGTAAGACTCCAGAGCCTGTTTCATCAGCTGTTTTTTCTCGTAGCTGTGGCCCAGGTTATTGAGAGCAGTGACGTACCCAGGGGCGAGCTTGAGGGCTTCCTTGTATTGCTTGATGGCCAGATCGTATTGCTCTTGGGCAAAGTAGGCGAACCCGAGGGCGTTGTAGACAATGGCCGCGTTTTCCCCTTCTTCTTCTTCGTTGATGGTTTTGACGGCCTGCTGCAGATAGAGACTGGCCTGGGTAAAGAGTCTTTTATCGAGCAGCAGGCTCCCCAACTCGTAATACTCCTTTGCGGTCCCTTTTTGGCTAGCGAGTTTCTTTTGTAGACGGGAAAGGGTGCCTTCAATGCGTCGGGTTTTAAATACCTGACGCAGCACAAAAAATGCTGAAACGCCAAGCAGAGCAATCAAACCGGCTAGGTATAGCAGTAGGTAATTCCCGTTTTCCATATGGCCTATTTAATCCAAATTTATTTCAAAATTCTATTTGCTTTCTATTCTCTCATGCCCCTAAGTCTTGACCCTATTCAGACCCGTACTGGAATTAGGGGAGTCCCCAGTGGTTTGCGCGTTCTTGTAACCAACCTTCGGTATGCCAGCCTTCGACGATCTGGTTGATTTCCTGGCGCAGGGGCCGGTACTGCGTGCCTTTGGGCATCACAATAGCCAGGGGCTCTATCGAAATGATGTCCGGCAGGAGATGATAGCTGTCGTCCTGCTGTACCCAGCCTGCCAGCAGCGTAGCATCTCCGGCAAAGGCATCAATTTGCTGTGATGCCAACAGGGCCAAAGCCTCTTGGTAGGTGGCTACAGGGGTTAAGGTGGCCCCTGGCAAAATATAGCGTACATGGGCGACGGTGCTGGAATTTTCGAGCAGCGCCACCTGCCCCGTGCGCAGATCTTCGAGGGCCTGGATTTGCGGAGATGAGGTCAGAAAGCCCACGCCGTCGTGATAATAGGGCAGGCTAAAGCTGGCGATGCGCTGGCGCTGGGGGGTGATGGTGATATTTGCGATCGCAACATCTACCGCCCCGTCTACCACTTGATTAACCCGATCCAGATTACTCACCGGGTGAAACTCAACTGCGTTGGGATCTCCCAAGAGATCCTCAGCCAGACGACGGGCAATATCGATCTCAAACCCAACCAATTCACCGGTCTCATCCAGAAAACCGAGGGGTTGCCAATTATCTTTGACCGCCACAATCACATAGCCGCGCGCTTGAATTTCTGAAAGCTCTGCAGAAATAGCAATTGGGGGCGCAGCTATCTGCACCCCCAAAAATAAACCAAAACCAAACACACTACGAAGCACCATCGAGGTCGTAGCACCTAACGCCTACTACTTACCCGCAAGCTCAACCACTTTGGCAAAGCTAGCAGCGTCAAGTACTGCCATCTGAGCCAACATCTTACGGTTGAGCTGGATATCAGCTCTTTTGAGGTCGCCAATTAAGCGGCTGTAGGTTGTCCCGTTTAGACGCGCAGCCGCATTGATGCGAGCAATCCAAAGCCGACGAAAATCACGCTTGCGATTGCGGCGATCACGATAGGCGTACCGCAGTGCCTTCATCACTTGCTGATTGGCGGTGCGAAATAGCTTGGAATGAGAGCCGCGATAGCCCTTTGCCAGTTTAAGAATCTTTTTGCGGCGCTTACGAGCTACGTTGCCGCGCTTTACACGTGCCATGACGAGTCTACCCTAGTTGAAATTCTGTGAATTGAGATGTGTCTTTTGAGGGGCTTATTAAAACGCGCCCAGCTTACAAGTAAGGCAACATGCCTTCCACGTTGGGCACATCTGCCTCATTAACTACCGCAGCTTTTGACAGACGGCGCTTGCGATCCTGACCTTTGTGCTGCAGTAGGTGATTTTTAAAGGCTTTGCGGCGCATGATTTTACCGCTACCGCTCCGGCGAAAACGCTTCGCAGCCGCCCGGCGTGTTTTTAGCTTTGGCATGGTTTTGGAATAAACTTCGACACAGTCTTAAATCTTACACCGTCTGATACTAGACAGGCAAGGATAATTTTGAAGGGCTAACCTGCGATCGCGGCATGGCTGTTCTGAGGAGTACTGTTCTGAGGAGTATGGCTAACCTGACTGGCTAACAAGTCTGAAGTATCTTGGGCCGAAATCGGTCGATAAAAGATATAGCCCTGGACCGTGTCACATTGAATGGATCGCAAGAAATCAAGCTGCTCGATTTTTTCGACCCCTTCGGCCACGATATTGAGTCCAAGTTTTTGGCCCAGGGAGACGATGGTGGTCACAATATGAGACACCTTACTGTCGGGGACCAGTTCGCGGATAAAAGATTGATCGATCTTGAGATTGTCCAGGGGTAAGAACTGGAGCCGATTGAGCGAAGAATGGCCCGTGCCAAAATCATCCACAGATAGCTTTACCCCCATTTGGTGGAGTTCTTCCAGAACTTTGCGGGTGAAGTCCACGTCTTGAATCGCCGTAGACTCGGTGATTTCAAGCTCTAAGTGGTAAGGAGCCAGGCCGGTTTCTTCAAGGATTTGGGCCACCCGCTGGACCAAGTTTGGCTGCCGAAACTGTTTGGGTGAGAGATTGACAGCTGCGGTAATGGGGGGCAGCCCCGCCAGTTGCCAAGCTTTATTTTGGAGGCAAGCCTGGCGCAAAACCCATTCACCGATGGGGATAATCAGGCCGTTGTCTTCGGCGAGGGAAATAAAGACCTTCGGCGAGACCAACCCCATCTTGGGATGTTGCCAACGGATCAGAGCCTCGACTCCTTTGATATCGCCCGTGACCAGATTGATCCGGGGTTGGTAATAAACAATAAACTCCTCGCGGGCCAGGGCATGGCGTAGATCTTTCTCAAGGGTTAGCATCTCAGGAGACTTGGAGTCGAGCAGCGGGTTGTAGATACCATAGCCATTGCGGCCCTGCTCTTTGGCTCGATAGAGCGCAATATCGGCGTGTTTTATTAGGGTTTCAGCATCGTGGCTCTCGTCGTCTAGACAGGCGATGCCGATACTTCCGGTGACATAAAGCTCATGGTCGTCGATTTCAAAAACGGCATCCAGGGCCTGCAAAATCCGTTCGGCGGCGGTGGTGGCATCACTGAGATGATCGATATTGGGCAGCAGGATGGTAAATTCGTCACCGCCCCATCGAGCGACCACATCCCCCACTCTCAGGGCTGCTGAGATTCGCTTGGCAGCGGTGCGCAGCAACTTATCCCCCGTCGTATGCCCTAACGTGTCGTTAATCGTCTTAAAACGATCCAAGTCCAGAAACATCACCGCCAGGCTTTGCTGGCTACGATCCGCATTATTCAGGCAAAAGGCGAGTTGTTCATCAAATAGGGTGCGGTTGGGCAACTCTGTGAGCGGATCGTAGTGGGCACGATGGCGAATCTTGGCTTCGATTTGATGGCGATTGAGGGCAGCGCTGATGCTGGCTGCCAGGGTGAATAAACTTGATTCCTCGTGGGGCGACCACTGCCGGTCGGGTTGGGAGTCGGCAAGGCCGACATATCCCCAATAGTCCCCTTTGAGAAATAGCGGCACGAGCAAAATGGTCTGAACCGTCCGGGGGCTATCGGCGGCGGCGGTCAAAATCTCCTGCGGTTCGATGTTGACCGAGTGCCCCTGAGCTAAAATGCCATGCCAATTTCCCAGGTCGGCTTCGCTATTAATTTGATATCGCTGTAGTTGCTGAGGGCTGAGCGGGTGATCAGGTTGCTGGGTCCACATGAATTGCAGCTGTGGCAATTGGTTCTCGTTGTGGGGTTGGGCCAGAAAAACATGATCGACCTCAGCGGCTTGGCCAAAAATTGCGATCGCAGCTTGGATTGCCGCATCACAGTCCAACTCAGTCAGCAGCGTATTGGTCGCTTGCGCGATGGCTTGCAATAATTCGTCTCGCCTCAGCAGCTCAGCTTCAGCATGTTTCTTGTTGGTAATATCCTCAACCGAGCCCTCGTAGCCGACTGGTTGCCCCATTTCATCACAGAATACCCGCGCATTTTCAGAAATCCAAACGATTTGACCATTGCGCTGATAGGCCTGGGATTCAAACTCTCTGACCGAACCTTGTCGTTGCAAGCGCTTGACAAACTCAGCCCGACGCCCTGGTTTGACATAGAGCTGATTGAGTTGATTGGCATTGCTACAGATTAGATCAGCAGGGGCCTTGTAGCCATATATCTCAGCCATCATCGGGTTAACAATGACATATCGACCCTCTAAATCACTCTGAAAGATACCCTCGATTGCATTTTCAAAAATATTTTTATACTTGCTCTCAGCCTGCAAATGGGCAGCCTCAGCCCGCTTGAGATCGGTGATATCAAGCATAAAGATGCGAATCAAATAGCTCTCAGGCAGATAATAGATAGATTGCTGATAAACCCTGCCATCAAAACTCACCTCGCGTAGGCAAGACGGCTCCCCAGATGCATGGACCGTATCAATTACCCCTGTCAAAGTAGAGTGCTTGATGCCCAACTTTCGAATCTCTGGAAACTTGCCGATCGAAGCCGGATTCATATAAGTGATATGGCCCTGCAGGTCAATCTCTATAATGGGGTTAGGGCTTAGCTCCAAAAAAGAAACCAACCGGGCCAATTCAGCATCGGCAGAATCCTCGGTCATCGCTTTCTCAACAATGACAGTGCCGAGCGGATCGATTTCTTGAAGGAGTAAATTGCCATTGCTGTCTACTTCTGGCAATCCGTTGTTTAAATTTGAAACACAGAAATAAGTCGCTTTTGTTTTGCCGCCAAAATCAATCTGATCGCCGTGCCTGAGAATGTGAGAAGACCGCTTTTCACCGTTAACAAAGACGCCATTGGTGCTTCGTTTGCCGCTTAGATTACCGTCAATCAGACGAAAGAAATGATGATCGCTATCAGGAAATGCAATGCGGAGTAGAATAGCATGCTGTCGCGAGATCTCGGGGGCGCTAATCACAATAGAATTGCTGGAAGCCCGACCAATTGAGTAAGTAACCCCTTCTAATGGTATTCTGTGGGCTCCCTGATAATCTCTGATTTCTAAAAAGTGAAATATTTTCGTTTCCATAGAGAAATGGAACGGTGTCCAGTGGCGTTCATGATGTCTCCCGGGCTCGGGGGACTCTAGGCAGTATCTTAGCTATGCCCAGAATAGCGATACTCATAACTGACGATAAGTGAGAATAACAGGATGAGCCTAAGCCTATTGCCGTAAATTCAAGCCGTTTACAAACACTTATCAAAGTATATTTACCAATCTAGCTTTACTATCGTAGGGATAAAAGGGTAAATATACAGGCGTAGGGATAAAAGGGTAAATATACAGGGCTTTGCTGAATTAAGGACAGATAATATCGACTGCTCTCCGGAAAAGGGATTTATCGGAGCTTTGCACCAATGGATATGACTACCCCTGAGTCCAAACCTATGGTTGTGAACTTCTTTAGGTAGAACTAATGTTGTTATGGGGGGCTACAGATATCTATTGAGATGCGTTATACGTGAGGTGCGTTACACTCGCTTGTTTTCGGCTTCCTGCTTTTCTATACTCTTATCTTCTGCGTTTGCATTGTCTTTCTGAAGCGTTTTATTGAGATTGCCGATGTAATATTGCATGCTGTGGTCGTCAATTAAATCCAGTGTGGATTTGCTGAAATTTTTGATCACCCCCGAGATAGCATCAATCACCCGCATGGACAAATTATAATTGCTAACGAAAAATCCCTTGGCGTTAAAGTACTTTAATTTGCCTGCATGCTTATAAACTCGGAATGGATTCCAGGTTAACCAGGGCGGGGGTAAGTGAGGAACCACGTCATTGTTGTTGACAAACCGAAAGAATTTATCAGCTAGTTTTTGATTGAACTGGCTCGTAAATTTTGTGTCCCCCACACGGGGTTGGCCAAAGGTATAAACACCGGCAATTCTAATGCCGTTTTCTTGTAGTGAGGCTGCCGCCATGGTGGCGAGAGCCCCCCCTAAACTGTGCCCTGTTACCAATAATGGCAGTAAAGTTTGTCCCTTTTTTATTCTGACCTTTTCCCAGTCATCTAACTGTTTCAATACTTTTCTTTCAATGCTAGCCCATCCTAGAAAGAATCCTTTATGGACTTTTCCGTCTTTGTAAGCGGATGAAATTATGGTTTTGCCGCCACCCGGTCGAATAGAAAACGGACGCGGTCGGCAATTGAAATTTGTTTGCCAATCTCGCATCTCTTGACTGCCCCTGAAGGCAAGCACAATACACTTTTTGGTTTGGAACATAAAAGCTTGGGTATCATGCTCTTTGTCATCAAAATATCGGAAATTACTGGTGATATAATCCCGGACATTACGATCTCTTAGTTTCTGCTTAATGGAGACGTCAGGGTCCAATTTTTCAGGGTAAATACCCCAGCGGGTGGCAATTTCGGCGACATATATTCTGTCTTGATAGATCAGGTGAGCCGCTTTAGCTAAACTGAGTGCTAATTCATTACTGTAAACATTGATCTTTTTGATCTTTTTGTCAAAGTCAAAATCGTCGTTGTTATAGGGAGAGCGAAGTACTTTATAGCCAAAGCGTTC
>JBCBQD010000180.1:0-11848 GCA_039820425.1 Cyanobacteria bacterium J06635_1 | reverse complement strand
GCTCCCCCTGCTCCCCCTGCTCCCCCTGCTCTTGTTCATGCCACTCCTTTAGCTATCAGTTGTTAGGGACGTGTTTGATGGAGCCAGCCATTGATGCATTTGACGACGATGGGCGGCAAATTTCAGCAAATTAATGCCCAGCTCCTGGGCGCTGCGGATTTCGTCCCGGGGGAGATCAGATAGGTGGCCCCAGGCTTGGGGGAGCGGCCCGACTAACAACAACAGTCCCCCCCAGCCGTAGAAGCCAATAGGCTGGCTATTGAGGGTGGGCCAATAGCCAAAGCGAAAGGGTTGAGACCGGAGCCGATGCTCCGCGGGTAAATTGCCTGCATCGGGTAAAGCAAGGCTCTCTGTTTCGAGGAAGGCTTGAAGCGGGGCGGCTAGCTGGGCAACTGCATCCTGAATACAGGATTGGATCTCAATCAGTTCTTGCTCGGCGGCGGCTTGTAATGAAGGGGTTGTCCCTTGACGCTTGGCGGCGACACGCAGCTCAGCTTCGACCTGATATAACTCGCCGAGGGCACCCGCGGTCGCTTCAATAAGCATCACACCACCTCGCTTGAGGTATAGTGCCAGTCGGTGTTGTTCGGTGCGATCGCATTGGCAAAACTCGTCGTAGGCGAGATAGCTCAAATCGCTCTTTAAGGGTTGGGAGATGATTTGGCCTCGCAGGGCTGGGTAGAGGCTGGGCAAGGATTCAAACAAGCCCTCAAATTGGGGAATGCGCTCGCGGCGGCGTGACCAGGCGGCGACCCTGGCGGTGAGTTGAGGTCGGGGCTGTACGGGCTGGCGATAGCGGAGGTCGAGCTGATTCGCTGTGGGGGAAAAGACATTGTCTGGGGTTGCAATCGCACCGCTCCCCGCCATCATCCTGACCCGACATAACTCCACCTCATCGGCTTCCGCAGGCACATCCTTCTCTAAGATTTGGAACGCTTCTTGAACAATATCGGCTTGGGACGATCGTTCTGAATGCTTGAGGACGATATAAATTGTGCTCTCTTCGGTGGGTTGAGCCGAAAGATAACAGCTTTCGGACTTAGCGACCACAATGGGGTTACCCTGGGCATCGATGGCTAAACCGGGTTGAATGGTGAGCCAGCGGGGCTGACGATACTTGCTCGGGGCACCCTCGGGAATGGGACCGACACTCACCCCCAAGCCGCTGACAATGCCGCCCTGGTGTAGGGCTGCGTAGTGAATCGTCTGGCGCTGCTGGTGATAACTGTGGGCAATCTGCCAGTGGTCAGCGGTAATCAGCATCCCGTCATTGACCTGAATGCGTTGGAGGGGAGAAAGTGTCATGGCCGAGGCTCAATAGAAAGATCGTAACTACAGAAAGCGGGCTTTTCTTGTTCGATAATGGTGCGGATCAGGGTCTCATCCAGGGGATAGTCTGTGGGAGAATCTGCCGGGGGACGCAGCCGCACGCTGAAGTGGTAGGGTCGGTGACCGCCCAAAATGGTGGACTGTCCCAGTACAGTTTGCCCCAACACATGGCCCTGGTTAAAGTTCTCATGGATGCCAATGGCCCGGTGAGATTCGTCTGGCAAGTGATCATCCAAGGGGAGGCCACTGGCTAGATGCAGATAAAACCGCAGGCCACGTCGAGTGCCGCGCCAGCGATAAATCTCCATGGCGTAGCGGATCAGGGCTCGCTGCTGTGCCAGGCTCAACGGCCCTTGAAACGACCAGCCCACCCAGTGAGCCAGGAATGGCAGCATCGCCTGGGGGGCTGTCAGCGGGTCGAGGTAAGCCCACTGGTGATCGAGGATATCGACGGTGGGCTCAAAGGTGGTTTCAAAAATTTTGAGAAAACGCCCGACAAAATCAACATTTCGGTAGATGTCGGGCAAAAAATCGAGATATAGGCTGGGGGGGCGCACCAACACTTGAAAGGGGCTGATCTGTTCCTGACTATCGCCTCGGGGGGTGGTGGCTGTGACCTTGAGTTGGCCGGTGTGGTCGAGCTTTAAGGGCAGCTGTTCTGGCGAGAGGGGTTGTTCGAAAAAATCGGCTGCGATCGCAAAATATAACACCGCCTCCATCTGGTGATGGGCAGGCAGCGTTGAGCCCTCAGTGCGCAACTGCCACCAGTCTGGCGGCAAATCCCCCGTCACCGAAAACTGAAGCTGTAGGGGACCCTCGGAATGGTTCTTAACCCGCACCACCAACTCGCTAAATTCCCCTGGTTGCAGGCGCAGGGTTGTTTTCAACGATTGCGGCACTAAAGATTGTCGCGAAAAGACCGTCGCGGCAGTCGCTGAGTCTGGTACCTGCATCGGCACCAGCTCAAGACTCATTTTTTGACTTGTTTTAACCTGTGACATGCCCCCCCCTAACCGATCAGACTAATCGTGTGACCCGAGCGTAGCTGCGCGTCTGCCCAGGAACACACCAACCCCAGAGCCCCCGGCTTGACGACATTATCGGGGGCGAGTTGCCTCACCCAGCCAGGGCCCTGTCGTCGCACTTCATAGAGCATCACCGCCCCCAGATAGCGGACCCCGTTTACCCCCTGCAACAGCGTGATAATATCCGACGGATACACGGCGGTGCCAAAGGGCCAACCGCGACCGTCTCGCCCTCCCACCAGCGGATTTAGAAATCGATAGAGCGCCACTTGCAGGTCATGCAAAATTGCCTGTTGTGCCTCGGGGGAGCCATAGGCCGGGTCAATCGCGACTTCTGTTTTCACCGTCACCCCTACATAGTCAGGGGCTTGCAGTTTTACCTGCACCCCGAGCGGACGGCGGTCGTCCAGATACTGGGTGACCTGTTGGGTGAGCTGAGGCGTTAGCTCAAAGGCTTGTGGTGCAATCCCCGTGGCAGCCTCAATGCTGGCGATGTTAGCCTGGGGCACCAGCATCACTGTCACCACACCGGGCTGGTCGTTGATTTGCTTCGGGCAAATACTGCGAGCCACTGCCCCATGACTAGCCTCAATCGCCAGGGTCTCAAAATCTTCTGGGGTGACGGCCCGATCGCGGGTGCGTAACAACCTGGGGACCCGCAAGACTGCATCATCCAGAGATTCTGCATCGGCTCCGTGGTAGGCCGCTCCGTGGTTAACGACGGAGGCAACATAGGGGACCGCTGACTTGATGACTCGCAGCGTCTGGGGCTGCACATTGCCGCGCTGTCCGCCCCCCGTACGGTAGGCTTTCATCGTAATTACGGCCCCCCGTTGCGGGACTGCGCCATACTGACGTTCTAACAGTTGCGAGGTGGCGGTAAGGACGGTTGTGCCGCCAGAGGTTAGCGCAGACTGTTGTTGCGATCGCACCTGAGTCGCCGTTTTCAGCTGACCCGGCTCTCGAATCAAGGGACCGAACTGTACCATACCCGAGAGAGAATCAATCGTGTAATGCAAGTCATCCGGACCAGAATCGGCAAAATCATTCACCTCTTGCCAATCTTGTTGCACTCCACTGGGCAAAATCACCACCAGGTGTTCTTCCTCAGTGCGAGGGAGCACAGGCCGACTCTGCACTTGGAAACTCTGCCCAGGCTGACCCTCACTCTCGCCCAGCAGCTCGTCCTGGATTAACATACATTGGCTGGCATCGACGGTGCCACCAATCGATCGGGCCGAAAGACTCAATAACCGAGGTGAGTTACTGTAGGCCGGTGTACCGGGGGCAGGGCTGGTACACACACAGCGCAACCAATGTCCTCGATAGCTGGCAAAATCTGTCACCGGCAGTTGCTGAGGCAGGTGTAGTACTACCTCCCCTCGCTGAATATCGCTGTTGCTGCCCGTGTCATAAAAACTAAACCCACGGGTCTCATCATCGCTTTCCTGCAACAGCACCGGCACCCAGGTGTGGCCATTCCAGGCCTCCCATAAACGAGGCGGCGCTTCCGGGCGAATCCCCGTTGGGGTGGCCGTCTCCCCTTCAAAGTTCAGCGCAATCACGTTGCCTTCTAAAGACTGTTCTGGATCGAGCACCAGATAAAAACTGTTGCCGGGTTGCGGTCTGGGGTTAAAAATTGACTGCTCACTGCCCGACCATCGACCATCCGACTGCCGAGTCCAGCGGGTAGACAGCCGATCTTGCAGAACGTTGGGAATCCGCTCAGCGGTATCGGCGGTTAAAAGGTGGTGAATATACGGAAGCCCAATGGTGAGGGGACGGTTTGTACTAAACACAATCGCCTCTTCGGTCTCGGTTCGCTCCGTCGCTACTTCCACCGCTGCCGAGATTTGATACGGCTCTGGCAAACTGCCTGCCAGATAAAAGGTGACAGCCGTATGGGCCGGAGCCGGCGGCTGTAAGTGAATGCCCAACAATTCTAGAAAGGCGACATAGTTACGGCGCGGCACTTGGTTAAACCGCATCATCATCTGATCAGTCAGCCAGCCAAACAGCTCAACCATGGTGATGCCAGGGTCGCTGGGGTTGTGGTTGGTCCACTCCGGGCAATATCGCGGCACCCGCAGCAGACATTCTTCAACCAAATCTTTGAAGGCCCGGTCGTCTAGATTTGAATTCGGGAGCTTGGGCAGAAAGTCAAATTCCATAGTGATAGCGATTCAGATGGCGGCTACTCAGCAGACGGCGTGAGGTAAAACGGGTAGACCAGGCTACGTCGATGATGGCTATCTTTGATGCGATAGTTGACCGTGATATTAAGGCTGGCGGCATCGGTTGCAGGCGAGGCTGTGACCGCCTCAATCGAAATCCGCGGCTCCCATTTTTGCAGAGCATCGCGGGCGTAAACCTGGGCCAGCAGCAAGGTATCATCATTGAGCGGAGCAAAGACGAGTTCATGTAGCTGAGAGCCAAAATCCGGTCGATAAACTCTCTCGCCTAGACGGGTACTCAGAATAATGAAAATCGACTCTTCGAGATTGCGGAAATCATTACTGAACTGAAGCCCCCCCTGCACAGTCATCCGCATCGGGAAGCCCCAACCCTGGCCTAAAATTTCTTGAGTTGTGGCCGATGTTTGACCTAAAATTTCCTGAGTAGTGACCAATGTCTTTGTTTCCTAAACCTGTCGTCAACTTTTGTTGATATGTTAACCACTCAAGGGTCAGAAAACTTCCGTAATTCTGACGATTCACAAAGGCAGGAGTCGCAGGGTAAAAAAGATTTATACAGACAAACTTAATTTGATGGGAAGTAGCTTAATACGGGATAGGAGGTGTTAGATGTTAGGTGTTAGGTAGCTTCAGAAAGCTAGAACCTAAAACCTAGAACCTAGAACCTATAATCAGCCAGAATCTCCCGTTTAAGTAAATACCCCTAAACGTACAAAATTAGCGAGTAACTTAACTATGGCTAGAGAACAAGTTGTCAAGCTCTACCGCGAAGCCCAAACGAATCCTAACCTCCGCGAAACCCTCAACACCGCGCCTAACATGGAATCTTTTGTGGCCATGGCGAATCAAAAGGGATTTGCTTTTACTCTCAAAGAGTGGCAGGAGATGATTAACTTCTCCGTCGAAGAACTGGACTGTGAGCTCTCTGAGATTCCCGGAATCTAGAAGGCTTCCGCCACGCATAAGGTCATGATTACAGCGACCTAGACAGGATTTTCACATATCTCTCCTACCGTGTTCCAGAAGGGAAATTTTAACCCCCTTCCCTTCTGGAACATTTTTTTATGTCAATTTTTGGGGGATATGACAGATAAGGACATTTCCAGTGAAAAAGCTACCCGTTATCCAGGCCCCCAAATCCCCAATTCTGGGGGCTTAAGAACTCAAAGTCCCCCAGAATTGGGGGCTTAAAGCCCTGCGGGCATACATGAAAAGGGGGCCTTCAGATCAAAAGTTGAAGAGTCACTGCGCTCTGACTCTCTTCCAGGCAATGGATTTCAACATTTACACCAACCCTTAACTTCTGTATCGGTTAAGGGGCGTTCTAGCTTCAGATACTCTCGTTTGGCGGCCAGTAACAGATGCTTCATCATCACTGGCTCCCCTGCATCGGCGGCGATAAAGGCCGCGTTGAGGGCAATGTTGCGAATGTTGCCCCCTGCGATGCTAAGCTTGGCTAAGCGCTCATAAACCAGTCCTTCGGTGGGGGTATCCGTGGGGAAGACCCGTCGCCAGATTTCGGCGCGCTGCTTAGCGTCAGGGAAGGGGAACTGAACCACAAAACGAAGGCGGCGCAGGAAGGCTTGGTCCATTGAATTCTTCAAATTCGTCGTCAAAATGGCCAGCCCTCGATAGGATTCCATGCGCTGCAAGAGATAGCTGACTTCCATATTGGCATAGCGATCTTTAGAATCACTCACATCACTGCGCTTGCCAAATAGCGCGTCGGCTTCGTCAAATAGCAAAATTACGCCTCCGCCTTCGGCGGCGTCAAAAATGCGGCGCAGGTTTTTCTCGGTTTCGCCAATGTATTTGCTCACGACGGCACTCAGGTCAATCCGATAGAGATCAAGCTTGAGGTCGCGCGAAATCACTTCGGCGGCGGTGGTTTTACCTGTCCCACTCGCCCCGGCAAACAGGGCGCTGATACCGAGTCCTCGACCGCCCTTACCACCAAAACCCCAGGTCTCGTACACACGGGAACGCTGGGCGACGTGGGCGGAGATTTCTTGAATGATGTGTTGCTCTTTTTCGGGTAAGACCAGACTATCCCAGGTTGCGCGGGCTTCGATACGTTGGGCTAGCTCGTCTAAACGAGGGCGGGCCTGGGAACGGCACAGGTTCCAGAGGGGAGCAGGGGTGTCTGCGTCTTGGCTTTGTAGGCAGACGGTTTGAATTGCACTCGGGTTGAGGTTAAATTGGGAAACCAGGGTGTTGATCGGCGCGGCCCAATCATCCGCGCGATTGCCCAGGATTGTTTGCCAGAGATGGCGCTGCTCTGCAGGGGTGGGATGGGTCACGTTCAGGGAGACAATCGGACGCTGGCGCTGACGGCGGCGATCTCGACTGGTGATGATCAGGGGCAGGTTAACGGTGTCAATAAAGGTTGCGATCGCCCCCTTCCGCTCAGGCCCCTCCGTCTCTAAATCCTCACAGTTAAGCAGTATCGCCAGGCGACTCAGACTGTACTCCCGTTCACACAGCGTTGTCAAGGTTTTGAGCTGTTGCCAGTCCGTGGGCAATGCCTCAGCAGGCAACTCTTGCAGAGAGAGTCCCAGCCGACGACAGGTTGCTAAGGCCACCGTTCTGAGGCTAGCACCATCGTCTCCCATCAGCTGAATAACCGGCAGGGGGCTACCGGGCACCCGCTGGGTCCAGACGCTTTCTATTTGATCAATCAGATGCTCGTGGGACGGCACCAGTAGCCCAGTCGAGGAGACAGACCTGATCAGCGTTTGCAATCGCTGGTCAAGATACTGCACCCCGGTCAGATAGTGCAAAACCCGCTCGTCAATGCGCAGGGGGCTACTCACCAGCGCATTGCCACCCCCTACCTCGAGCAGTTGCCAACGTCGTAGGGCCGAGCTGGGGGTTAGCACCTCCCAGGTAGCATTTTCAAACAAACTCAGGGCGAGTCCAAAGGTCGGGTAGGCATTGCCACTGGCGGACTGACATAATTTAGGCCAGTGTCCGTCTAGCTCCATCCCAGCACACAGTAAGAGAATGTTGCGCTCAAAATCGCTGAGCCCAAAGCAGCGACTCAACAGATCGAGTGCAAACGGTTGTCCATCCTGGCCGCTGTCCAAACTGTCGTCAGTGAGGTTGTTGCTTAAAGTATCTAGAGCCTCATTGTCAGGATTAGATCGCTGTACTAAGGCCTGACGGACTTGGGCCAGCGACTGACTGAGAAACTGTTGATTGGCACTGTGCCAACTCTGGGTGGACGTAGGACGAGGCAGCGCGGCGGTCATAGGGGATTCAGGAGAGGGGGAGCAGGGGGAGCAGGGGAGAGGGGAAGCAGGGTAGACCGAAAGAAAATTTCCCTCTGCTTCCCACGCTCATCCTCTAGGGGTACTTTATTTCTGCGCCGAGCCCTAAGCCTCAGTATCTTGCAGCAAATCTTGTAAATACTGAAGCGCCTCAGTGGGAGACAACAAAATAAACTCGCCATCGCGGAGCAACTCATACCGTCCGCCGCGATGGCCGTGGGCTGAGATCAGTTTTCTCTCAACCGCCTGACTGGCCAAGTTATGGAGCTGATTGGCGCTGATGCTTTCAAGTTCGAGGTTCATACGATTTTTTAGCGTTTCAAAGTTGGGTGGGTTGTCAGATTCAGAATTTTGATCGGGTTCGTGGCTCATAGAGACTCATTCGATGGTGACTCTGGGGCTGTTAAACCAGTTAAAGGTTTTGCTGTTGGGGTCGGTATCAACCCGCAGCAGGCTATCAGCCCCATCAATCTGTAGACGAATGAGGTAATCTCCGGGTTTCACACCGTCAAAGGGGATCACCAGGCTGTGAGTATCCGCCTGACGGGGGGGGGCTTCAAACAGATAGGTCGTCGGGGTCTCGACCGACCATTCATTGAGGGCAATGACGGCACGCTGCGCAGCCCCCACCGGGAGCTGGGTAGAGATTGTCAGGGTGCCCGTACGGGGATCATCGTCGATGCCCTCTACATCGGCCACCTGCACCGCAGTTAAGGTGGGTCGCAGGACAAAGGGTTGGGCATTAGAGGTCACCGGCACGATGGCTTTCTGACCAGATTGTTTCTGGGTAGATTGTTTCTGGGCAGATGGGGGCGGATCAGATGAATAATGGAGAACCTGGGTGGTTTGAATGCCAGCCCTTAGGGACTCACGAGGGGCATCCTGAAGGGATAGAACAATTTCAGTATATGAAACGGATTTAGGAACAATTTCGGTAGCGCCCACCTTGACACAGGTGCGTGGTCCTTGCAGCTGTCTACCTAATATCCGAATCGAGGTGTCTGCATCAATCGGGGTTTGGGCACCGGTCTGGGCCAAAACCTTCTCAATCATGGGCTGGTGGGGGAATGGCATAATGCCTCCAAAACGCGCTTCTCGAACGGGGAGGGCTCGCTGGGCAGAGGCTTCACCGTCAATGACGACGGCCATCACCTTATAAACTAACGATAGAGAATACGGAGCCTGAAAGAAGGTAGACCAGACTTTAGAAAGCTCATCTGTGTCCATCTCCACCGGGTTAATGGTGATCTGTTGGGGCTGAGCGGTCAGATCGGAATCGGTTAAAAAGGCCGCATCTGCAATCGCGCCATTGATCATATCAGGGGTCAAGACGGTTTTATCGCTCAGGGTGCGCACGATACTGCCCAGCAGTCGCTGGGGCTCAAGCTCAGTCTCATTGCCGTAGGCGCTGAGCATATAGTATAAATCCAGGGAGGATTGTCGCCGGACAGGGCCCTTTTTAGAGCGAAAGGCGGCGGTGTCACCATTGCGCAGGGCGCTGTTGGGGGTCACTTGATACAAAAATACATTGATCCCCGATTCGGGCGTACTGCTACCGATATTGTTGGGCTTAAGTGTCGTGACTCGGGCTCCGTCTACGTCGCGCTGAATCGCACTTTGCAGCAGTCGTTGCAAAGTGGCGGTTACGGTTGCGATCGCAAGATGGTTACTCATTCAACGTCCGAATAGTATTCTCCATAAATGTCCCCCCTAGAAGTACCCAGTTGCGCCATTGAAATCAACACGGCTTGATAGATGCTAGTGTTCTAACCTAAAGAGACCGTAAAAACGAGAACAGCGGCTACGTAATTTTGAATTTTCTTGATAGTGCGTGTTTCATCTGGGGAAGACAAGACATAAGGAATTGAATCAAGTAATCCACATTCATTTGAAGACTTGAGTTTTTCTATTGAAGGCAAGCCTCAACTCTAGATGTGGCTAAAGTTTATTTTTTGTCTGATTGAGGGCTAGGTAAAACTCTCTCTACAGATCGCAACAGTACAGTACAGATTAATCCGGATGGAGGAACGGCCAGCATGGCTTTAGATTACTTTGCACCAGGGGTATACGTCGAAGAAGTAGACCGAGGCAGTCGCCCGATTGAAGGCGTCAGCATGAGCGTAGCCGGGTTCGTCGGCTTTACCGAAGACGTTCGCGGCGATGCCGAACTATTTGAGCCCATGATGATTACCAACTGGGCACAGTACCTGGAGTGCTTTGGCAAACCCGGTTCTGACGGGTTCACCGACTTCGGTGCTTATCTCCCCTTTGCGGTACAAGGTTGGTTTATGAACGGCGGCGGTCGCTGCTGGGTCGTGAGCATTGGCACCCAGCTACCGGGTTCACCCCAACCCCTTGCCTCTGAGAACACCACTAAGCTGATTACCTCCAGCGGCAAGCCTTCTCTGTCTTTCTATCTGAAGTCTGCTGACTCAGAAGAGGGGGGTACCCTGGCACTCCCCTCCAGCACAGGTCGTTTGACCGTGAGCATTCTAGATGGGGAACCTAAACCTTTGGCTGAGGACGCAGGTGATGACGCTGAGCCGCCTCTCAACAATGGTGAATACTTCACCCTGATCGTGAGAAACGGTGACGAGATTCTAGAGCGCTACGATCACCTGTCCATGAACCCGGAGGTGGCCCCTGCTCTGGCAGACTACGCCGTTGCCACCCTGGAGCCTTCCGAGTTTGTCGTCATTAAAGATATCTCTCAATCCGGGCAAGCCCTCTCCCGTCGTCCAGCCAATGGGTCTTACGAGATTGTGCCCCCTCCCTACGTGGGTGAGCCCGATCGCTTTAACCGCGATCTCCAAGGTAGCCGCGACGAGCGCACGGGCATCCAGGGCCTATACGAGATTGACGAAGTCTCTATGGTCGCTTGCCCTGACCTGTTGCTCGCCTACGAGAAAGGTCTGATCGATTTAGACCAGGTACACGGCGTCATGGAAATGATGCTGAGTATGTGTGAGAACTCTTTCCCTGGCCCCGCTTACCGGATGGCTGTGATCGATCCCCCGCCCGTCAAACCTGGCAAGAGTCTGGCTCCGGTTGATCCTAGCCGTCAGCGCCCCGCCGACGCAGCCAAGTGGCTAACCACGTTTAACCGTCGTTCTATGTTTGGTGCAACCTACTATCCTTGGATCAAGGTGGCTGACCCGCGTAACGGGGGGCGTCCTAAACTGGTCCCCCCGTCCGGTCACATGATGGGCATCTGGTGCCGCACCGATGAGTCTCGCGGCGTCTTTAAAGCACCTGCGAACGAAACTCCCAGGGGTGTTATCGGCCTGGCCTACGAGACCAACATGCGTGAGCAAGAGTTACTTAACCCACTAGGCGTTAACTGCATCCGCAACTTCTCTAGCTACAACCGGGGTCTCAAGGTTTGGGGGGCGCGCACCCTGGTTGAGCCCGACAACGTGCAATGGCGCTATATCAGCGTCCGACGACTGCTCAGCTATGTTGAGAAGTCCATCGAAATCGGCACCCAGTGGGTTGTCTTTGAACCCAACGATGCTGACCTGTGGGCACGGGTCAATCGCACCGTCAGCAATTTCCTGGAGCGGCTGTGGCGCGAAGGCGCTCTGTTCGGCTCATCTCCCTCCGAAGCGTTCTACGTGAAGTGTGATGGCGAAATTAACACCCATGAGACCATGATGCTAGGTCGCCTGTATGTTGAAGTGGGTGTTTGTCCCGTGAGACCGGCAGAATTCGTCATCTTCCGCATTAGCCAGTGGGCTCCGAATCAGTAGAGGGTAGAGAGTAGAGGGTAGAGAGTAGAGGGTAGAGAGTAGAGGGTAGATACCCTGATTGCTGAGGTATTACCCACTACCCATCACCCACCACCCACTACCCACCACCCACTACCTTCTACCTTCCCCCATCCAAAACATTTCATCCCAAGCGATTACACATTAAGGAGGTAAAATTATGGCTGATTTCGTGACGCCAATTGCCCCGAGTAGTTTTTACCTGGAGTTTTCGGGTATTTGCGAAGGGGAACAGTCCGTTTTCAAAAATGTCAGTATTCCCG
>JBCBQD010000179.1:0-11907 GCA_039820425.1 Cyanobacteria bacterium J06635_1 | reverse complement strand
TGCTCATAAATGTCTGCTGCTGCCCAGAACTGGCCCTGACGATAAGCTTCGGCCATGTTGCCACCAAAGCAGTGGTCTTTGATATGGACTGCTTTAGCTGAGATAACGTCGGCGTCGACACTTTCGGCAATGATTTCTCCACTACCGTGGTTAGTGTCTGCATGAAACTGAAAAACGGCGACTCGATCAGTTTGTAGATACTGCCGGATGGATCGGGTAGTTGACTCAAATACCTGCTGGATATCGGCAGATTCGCGGATGTTGTTGACTAGTCTCGTCAGCAACCGCTCGCGGACGACTTCTTGTTGGCCTTGCTGTTGTAGTTCGTGGGACTGGAGTTTTAGGGTTAACTCGGTGCCGACCTGATAAAGCAGTGCGATTTCGCTGTCGGTCCATTGGCGAGGTGCGGCACAGTTTTGAATAACCAGTAATCCCCACAGCCGAGCCTCTAGAAAAATCGGCAAGCTCAAACTAGCTTGTACCTGGAAGTGCTGAAACAGCTGCATTTGATAGGGGGTAATGGCAGCTTCAGCAATATCCGTCACAGTCACAACAGCCTGTTGTTCATAGCTGTTCGCTTTAGCAGATCCAAATGCCAACGCAGCTACGGACTGACCCAGGGCAGGGCGATAGCCAGGGGTTAGGGACTCGGCTATGACGGTACCATGGGTTTCAGACTGAAATTGATAAACCACGGCTCGGTCTGCGGCAAATCGTTTGCGTAGCTCGGTAACGGTGATTTGATACAGGTTTTCTAAGTTGATGGCTTGGGCCATGGCGTTTGCGATCGCAAATGGGCGTCTACCTGGACTATGTGCAAATGGTACAGTTTCCCCAGACAAAGGAAGCGCAGTCGCTGTCTCGGTAAATGCTTCTGGAATATCGTCAGCAGGCGATTGACCGTACAGTGTAATGTCTTCTGCAGGGAGAATAAGCTCAGCTGAATCAAGGTCAGTCTCTTGGGAGATATCTTGCTCTAGCATATCTTCAAGCTCCTCAGAGTGTTTGTCTGGGCTGATGTTGGCAATGTTTGACATAGGAAGATCTCAGTAAGTTGAAATTAGCGTTAAAGTTGGCTGCAAATAAGCTCAAGCTAGCAAGGTTAATGGCATAATGAAAAACCTAAGGAGGATTTTGAAGCGAGCGCTCAACAATGGCTACAGCGTCTAAAACAATCCCCCTGTGGTCTGGAAGATAGCCAGTTACCAAGGGAGCCAGTGCAGTTGAACAAAGATCTGTCTGTGGGTGAATTGATGCAGGATCAACAAGTTCTACATCCTCTACCTGCGGGACAACTAACCCAACCGATTGCTGAGCTGACTGCACGACGATAGCGACCGGCTGTTCTAATAACGGGGCTTGCTGCCATAAGGGGTTATCGCCAACCAATACATTCAGATCGACCAGCCAGAGTATTTCACCACGCCAGTTACAGACACCTAACATACAACGCGAGACTTCTGGGATTGGCAAGATTTCTGCAATCTCTAATGGTCGGACTTCAGCAATATCCTTTAGGGGGAGTAACGCCTTATTTTGCCCCGAAAGACTAAACCCAAGAAAGCGCTGATACGTATTCTCAGGAACAGGCTCTAAGCCAAGCGGATCGATCTGTGCAACGGGCAACGAAGAGATGTCCATTGTTGATATCATACTCAATCTTCCCTACTGCATAACGGTTTGAATCGTCTCGATGAGCTGTTGGTGATCCACAGGCTTACTCAGGTAAGCATCTGCTCCGAGCATCGAGCCCCAAAGCTTGTCAGCTTCTGTGCTTTTGGTTGAGCAGATCACCACAGGAACATCTTGGGTTTGTTCATTTGTCTTGAGGTTGCGACAAAACTCAAAGCCACTTTGCCCCGGCAAAACAACATCTAAGAAAACCATGTCAGGTAATCGAGCTTGAAGCTTGAGTATGGCCTCTTCACTACTTTGAACACTGATAACCGTGATCCCTGACTGTTGGAGATAATCCGTTAATCGTTCTCTGTCTGTCAGGCTATCTTCTACAATTAAAGCCGTAACCATAAAACCTCTCAATTGTGTGGGTGAAGTAAATCAAGACTCTTCTGAAATCACAGGTCTGAACTGACAGTGACAGTGCTGGGTTAACACTATGTCAAATTGGGGGCAGAAAGATTAAGCGTTTCCTGAACGCTGCTGACGGGTTTTGTTGGGCTCTTTAGATATTTCTTGAGCACCTTCAAAACACGCTGTTGATTGATCGGTTTGCCCAGAAAACCCGATGCTCCGACCACTTTGGCCCGCACCCGATCAGCGATGCCATCATTGTTGGTGACAATGATAATCGGCGTATCTTTAAAGGCAGAGATTCGCCGAATCTGGGCACACACCTCATATCCATTGGCGATGGGCATGACTAAATCCAGAAAAATTAGCTGAGGTTTGAGCTCTAATAGCTGCAACAGGGCTTGCATGGGGTCTGCGATGTTTGTATATTGACACCCGGCGGCTTGAAGGATCTGTCCCATTGCCTGGCTATCCGCTGGATTATCATCAATGTAAACCACCGTGGGCTGCTTGTGGGACCCTGCCTTTGGGATGATTTTGCGAGGCGGGGCGGAGGGGGATGGCTGACTTTTGGGGACTGCTCTTTGCGGTTGAGGGGCTGACTTGGGAGGGGTTTGAAAAGACGGCGAAGAATTGACTGCAGACGCAGTATCCACCCTCAAATCATCTACGTCAATCACTCGGATACTCTCTTTTTGGATGTGGGGTAAGACGGATAGGGTAAGCGGGAGTAGCGGTTGCTTGACCCTTAAAGCTAAGTCTCTAAAACTTTGTTGACCATCCAATAAGCCCATCAAAGCCTGGAACATTGCCGGAGAAGTTTGCTCCTTGAGTTTTGCCGGTTGCTCAATGATCGGAGCTTGGTTGGGTAGGATATGGCTTAACCCTGAGTACTGCCACTTTTCCCAGTCTTGCTGTACTTGTCTCCAGACTTGAGGATAAACACATTGCAAACCCACGTAGGGAAACCTGGCTGGGTCTTGAGATTGGGTTTTGTAGGTCAGCAGATTTCTTGATATCTGGAACTTTAGGCTGCCCTGTTGGACAACGTCAAACAAAACCTCAGAGATACAGCCTGCCACTAGCTCAGAAAAACGCTGCCGATCAAATTTCTTGTGAATGACTAGTTTGGCCAGGGTATTGTAGGTCAGGGTTTGAGATGAGCGATCTGGTTGAATTAACTCAGGGCAGTGCTTGACGAGTTGACGACGCCAGCGGCGTTTTGGGTGAGCTTGTGTATTTGCCCAAACAATTTGCCCGGCTAAAAAATACAAGTACCAAGGTGCCGTAGCCTCAGCTTCGACCGACAGAATCCCAGTAAACTGACGTTCTTTGCTATGGCTGAGTCTTTTGTCTAAATCGAGGATAGTGACAGGCATATCTTCCAGGTACCCTACGCTGATGATGGATTCCATAAAATTGTGCCCAGAAACCTTCCTTTGAAATCATCCGAAATGCTACGGTTGCCTCTAAATTCCATACCCCTGTGAATGGCACGGTCTCAGACTAGGAGATGGATGGTGAGAATACTCACGAGCGCTACTGATCTGGTTTTCGAGGGGCTTGAGATATTTCTTAAGGACCTTTGAGACGCGCTGTTGATTGATCGGTTTGCCCAGAAACCCAGATGCCCCCACCACTTTGGCTCGCACCCGATCAGCGATGCCATCATTGTTAGTCACAATAATAATTGGCGTGTCTTTAAAGGCAGAGATTCGCCGAATCTGGGCACACACCTCATATCCATTGGCGATGGGCATGACTAAATCCAGGAAAATCAGCTGAGGCTTGAGCTCTAGTAGCTGCAGCAGAGCCTGTACGGGGTCTGCGATGTTAGTGTACTGATACCCGGCGGCTTGAATAATCTGCGCCATTGCCTGACTGTCTGCCGGATTATCATCAATGTAAGTCACCATCGGTCGCCCACTTGGGACTGCCTTTTGTCTTGATGATGTTGGTGACGACACATTTGTAATCGCAGCTGCTTGAGCGTGAATTGTCAAATTGGAGGCGGCTTGATCAAGGGGCCGTGAATTAGCACCTGGGGTTGCGCCAGACACTAAATCATCCACATCAATCACCCGAATAATCTCTTTTTGGATATGGGGCAGGATGGATAAAATCAGGGGAACCAGGGGTTGCTTGACCCTCGAGGCTAAATCTCTAAAACTTTGTTGACCATCCACAAAGCCCATGAGAGCCTCAAACATGGCTGGAGAAGTGTGCTCTTTTAATCGGGCAGGCTGCTCAATGACCGGAGCCTGATTGGGCAGGATATGGCTCAAATCTGAGTTTTGCCAATCTTCCCAGTCTTGTTGTACTTGCGCCCAAATTTGAGAGTGGACATATTGCAGACTAATGTAAGGAAACTTAGCCGCACCTTGAGAGTTGGTTCTGTAGGTCAGTAGTTCCCCCGATGTCTGGAAATTTAGGCTTCCTTGTTGGACGATATCAAATAAAACCTCCGAGATACAGCCTGCCACTAGCTCAGAAAAACGCTGTCGATTAAATTTCTTGTGGATGACTAATTTGGCTAGCGCATCGTAGGTCAGGGTTTGATGCAAGCCACGGTTTTGTTGAATTAGCTCTGGGCAGTGTTTTGCAAGCTGTCGATGCCAGCGACGGTTTGAGTGGGTATGCGTATTTGCCCAGACAATCTGTCCTGCTAGAAAGTACAGATACCACTTCTGCGGCAATTCTGCTTCAATCGACAGAATCCCAGTAAATTGATGCTCTTTGCAATGCCTAAGCATTTTATCTAGATCAGTGATGATTGGTGTGTATGACATATTTTTTTATAGATTATGGGCCGTAGATCAATTAAGCGTGAGATCTGAATTTTCCAAAGTTTTCAACCATGCGATGCTTCTGTCCAAAAACAGTTGTTCGAGAGAGCATTAATGGCCTCTGCCTCGATATTTAATCACACTATAATGTGATATCGATCACTGCCACATGAGCGAACCTGCGTATTTTAGGACTAATTTAGACAACCTCAGTCTTAGAAGATGTTGCCGGTATTAAGTCCCAATTTTTTAAAATAGGTGTGAGATGGGCTTAAATATCTGGAATATTACCTATCTGTCCCATGTGCAACAACATTAAATTCTGGGTATATTCCCTATACTTAACTGTTTAGGATTACCGAAGATAAATCCAGCGATATCACTGGAGAGGACCTGGAGGTACGCCGTCGCTCAGGGGGAACCTCGGGTCACTGCTGTCTTTTAGACAACCACAATCCACCGCCTATGGCCCCCAAGGCAAATAACAAGCTTGGTTCAGGCACCGTTTCAAAATCAGCGTCGGCTGATAAGCTCGCAATTGTGCCGGTTAGGGCAGTTGTTGCCGAATCGGTCGCTGTGGGCGATATGGCCAAGGGCACAGCATCTGCTTCGACTAAGCCTGGGGAGAGAGAAGTTGTGGTGAGATTAGGAAGCACGTACGTGGCAATATCTTGCAAAATGCGGGTGTGTAGCCTCACGTCGTCGTCGATGCTGCGGTGGGTGATACTGCGAACTGACAAGTCAGCGCTCGCGCTATCGCGAAATAGCTCCTCAACATTGATATTTTGAGATCCACTTACCGTTTTAGCCCCCTGTAAATCGGTTGGATCCCAACCCGGTCTAAAGAAGTTATACCGATTGCGGCGCTGGTAGTAGTTAATCCCGGTCTGTACGTTAACGGGTAACACTTCATCTTCCCGACGTCTGCCCGTGAGCGGCTCATACGAATCGAGCTGCACCAACAGATCAATCGGTTTAGGGGACTGATTTTTAGCTGTCCGAATGGCAGAAAGCCCCCCACCGCTGTAGCCGATCAGACCCACGGCACCGACGTCGTTAAATTGGTTGAGGAAAGCAGTCCCCTGGGGGCTGCCCACTTCCTGAAAGTTGAACACGTTCCCCTGGTAAGAGTCAAAGACCTGGACCGTCAGATTGTGATTAGGAAACGTGGTGTTGATCCGGCTGGCCAGGGTATCGATGCCCGATGGCCCCGAACCACCACTCAAAGAGCCCACCAAACTGCCTGCTCCTCGAAACAGACCGATCACAGCCCGTTCGCCCACAAAGCTAGCAGCCTGAACGGTTGAGGGAATCAACACCGCTACCGAGATGACCAAAAGGCTCAGGCTAAGCGACCCTGGCTCTAACCGACTCGCAACCTGCGCCCTGCGTTTACCCGTTAAGCGGCTCAAAAACCGATTGATCATCTGCTACGCCCTTTAAGTTTGGTTTCGTAAGATTGGTTTCAATCGTAATCAATCTTTGAGGGACAGCCCCAAACCGCCTTAAAAGCTTTACATCTCAGCCCTGAATGCAATTCGGTGAACAACCTCGTCTTGTATCATGGAAAAGTTGAAAATTTTTATCAGTCGCCTATTTTCAGACATCTATGACCGTATCCTCTCCCACTATCCCCCTTGGCAAAGTCAGTCAGATTCCCCAACAGTATGATCCGTCCTTGCTGTATCCAGTGCCACGTTCGGCTGGACGGGCCAAGTTTTTGGGCGAGTTAGCTTTGCCCTTTTCGGGTTGCGATCGCTGGGACTGTTTTGAGGTCTCCTGGCTAACCCCCAGCGGGGTTCCCCAGTGCGCCTTTGCCAAAATTCAATACCCCGCCCATAGTCCTAATATTGTTGAGTCGAAAAGCCTCAAACTGTATTTGATGGGCTTTAATCAAGCCCAATATGACTCACCTTTGGCACTCTCTAAAATGATTGCTGCTGATCTCGTCCCGGTGCTGGGCACCTCTGAGATAGCCTGTGAGATTGTTCCTTTTGAGCAGATGACGCCGCCCATGCCTTATCACACCCTGGGAAAATGCATCGACACGGGTATCGAGACTGGCATTGATGCCTCTTCTGCGGCTCGCTTACATTGCACCTCAGCACACGTCCAGGAACAGCTTTATTCCCACGCCCTGCGTAGCCTCTGTCCGGTGACCAGCCAACCGGACTGGGCCACCGTGGTGGTGCGCTATCGAGGGCCAAAACTCGAGCCGTCTTCCCTATTTCACTATCTGGTCACTTACCGCGATCATCAGGGCTTTCACGAAGAATGCTGCGAACGGATCTTTACTGATATTCTCACTGCCTGTGCGCCGACTGAGCTAGCAGTGGGGTGTTACTTTGCCCGTAGAGGAGGCATTGCAATCTCCCCCATCCGTTATCGGTCGTCACCTGAATTTTGTCAGCCGTTGTTCGATATTCGCCTCGATCGTCAGTGAGCAAGCTTTTTCTGAAGAACAGCATTTCTCAAAGCGGCGGAAACAGAATAAACCTAGCCAGTACACTGAGGACCAAAACAACAATCGCTGTTGCTATCCCTAACCACGGCAATGGAATGCCTCGCCAGGACTGGATCTGCACTGTGCCTGGCGGTGCGAAAGTCACTTGAAACTTAGCCAGCTTTACCCCACCCTCTAATAAAGGTAAATCTGATGGGCCCGGCTGCGATCGCATATCGTAGCGGGCTATTGTCATAAACCTGATTAAACGCGGGGCGAGACCCCACAAATTGAGCGGCCCATTGACTCAAGCTGGTTGCCAGGATAAACAGCGCAATAAAACCCGGTCTGTCGAACGGTTTGATCAGTAGGCGCTGAGCCGCAGCAAAACGATAGGAACGGGGCATCGGATCGTAGAAATGAGCGCATCGAAACCGGCTAACCCTACCAGGGCAATAGCGGTATAGATAGCTACACAGACCAACAGCTCTTTTCCAGACGATAGAACCCTGGCTACGAGGCTAAAAGAGGTGTACATGACCCCTGATCGGACGAGCGATGCGATCGCCCCCGATTGGGCACAAACGATCTTAGCCCTGGATTTCAACTAGCTGGATCTCAAACGTAAGATTCTCCCCCGCCAGAGGATGATTTGCATCCAGGGTGACCTTAGCCTCAGACACCTCGGTCACCATTACCGGCACCTGCTGCCCTTGAGGGCCTTGCATCTGTAGCTGTACACCCACCCCCAAAGGGATTTCTTCTGGAATCTGAGTGCGATCTACCTGTACCACCATTTCTTCTCGACGGGGGCCATAGGCTTGCTCAGAGGGAATCGTTTCCACCTTTGACTCCCCTGGGGACATGCCGACCACAGCAGACTCAAAGCCAGGAATGACACGGCCTGCGCCGATAGAAAATTCTAGTGGATCACGCTCTACAGAAGAGTCGAAAACGGACCCATCATCGAGCTTGCCAGTGTAATGAATCAAAACCGTGTCGCCTTGCTTTGCCTGTGCCATGGTTGACTCCTTAGCATTTCGCTATAGTGGTTATGTTTAATGGCTGGCCTAGTCTACCTTAGCGACATTTGGTCAATGTGGCTACACGCGTTCATAGGCAAAACCCTGACCACCAAAACCACTTTCGCGATCGATCACAATGCCATCAACGGCACCGCTGCGGATTAACTCGGTCCGGGCACGGGGTTCATACCGTACCATGTAGACGAGCCCATCTTGGTGGGCGATATAAGTGCGCCAGGCGGATGTTGTTTCACCCTGAGTGCTCATGACCACCGGTAATCGTAGAGCCGTTATCTTAGTCGCTTCGTTTTTTTGAGTCGATTTGTTGTAGACATTCATCAGCAACAAGTTGTTCTCAATAAACACTCGCACCTTTCGAGAATCTGTTTCAAAATAGAGTTGAGTATTGTCAGGTTCTGATGGTGCCGTCGGTGGCTGGAGGGTAATAACATCGTTGCGGACCCAGCCCGTATCATTAGGGCCGCTACCGTAGCTGATCTTGTACCACGTATACCCTTGAACATCGACAGGCTTTTCGCCCAAGACGGTGACCTGGGTATGGTGAGGACGGGTGGTTTTGACCTGCTCACCGTTGGGCTGCCAACGGATCTTGATCGGGATCGTAGTATCGTTGCCATTAACCTTGAGACTGCCAAGGCGCTCTATGCCGGTGGTCATCGCGGGTTTCCTTCACTTCAGACAGGGACGTGTCTGTAAGTTTATCGCTGGATTTGGTGGCAATTTCACGAATCAGCCATCGGTTGAACATTCTTAATAGGAGAATGTCGGGTGCACAAGCCGGTAGCCCGCAGCCTTAAGTTTTTGGTTTGAAACCTTCGCATTGTAGGGGCGAGCGCTGGGCTGACTGGGGTCCCAGCTAATCGGCGTAAGATTGTTGTGTTGACACACCCGATCAATCAGCGTTTTGACCATGGGGATCTCATCTTGCACCAGGTTATACACCCCGTCTAGCCCTGGCTCACGGGCAAAATCAATCGCCCCAATAATGTCATCCAGGTGGACCCAGTTGCTAGCCTCTTCGCCAGTGCCAGGGCGCGTCTTTCCGGCTGAGCGACCATAGATTTTCGCTAACTCGCGACCGGGGCCATAAATGCCCCCCAGGCGAAAGATACACACCTTTCGGTTAGGGCGAGCGGCGGAGAGGTAGGTCTGCTCGGCGGTGGCAATGACCTTGCCATTATCGGTGGCAGGCTCAACAGGGGTTTCCTCGGTCACCCAACTGCCGTGGTGTTGGCCGTAAACAGAGTAGGTACTGGTGTAGATGAGCTGTTGCACCTGAGTCTGAGGCAAAACCTCCACCAGGGTTTTCGCGGTCTTTAAATAGGTGTCGGCATAGCTAGTACCGCGCTTGGAACCCACGCACACTAGTACAACCTGCTGATCGCTCAGGCAGTCTTGCAGGGCACCGGGGTCACTACCGATGAGCACCCTGGCGCGATCGGCAACCGTTTCTAACTCAGGAATACGCTCAGGGCGGGTGGTGGTAGCGGTTACAGTAAGCCCCTGTTGCCGCCAGCATTTAGCAACGGCCATGCCCACATATCCACAGCCAATAATAGTGGCCCTGAAGGGAGATAGGTTGGGAGGCATCTCAAAACTCACTGGGTATCCAAAATCCAAAATCTAAAATCTAAAATCTATTTAACCTAATAACCAGATATACAATTCTAGAGCGAACCAGAGTTTAAGGAGAAACCGAATGCGGAGCATCGTGGCGGTGGTCGTAGGATACCTGACAATGAGTGTGGCGGTGGCGCTGCTGTTTTCGGTGTGGCTGAGCAACCCAACCCACACCATCAATACCGAGTTTATGGTCTTCGCAACCATCTTTGGCCTGTTTGCAGCCCTCGGTGGCGGTTATGTGACGGGGCTGGCGGCACCGGCTGCCCCTTTGGGGCATGCCCTGGGTCTGGCGATGCTGTCGGCGGTGATGTGGGGTATTTCTATGTATAAAGGCCAGGGGCAAGAGCCGCTCTGGTTTCAAGCGGCAAATTTAGCCAGCGTGCTGGTGGGAGTTTTGCTCGGTGGATATCTACGACAGCGACAGATGGGCAGCGAGCCGAGAGTGCATTGATTTTTGTGTAAGCGCTTTTTTCTTAGGCGGAAAAGCGTTCTGGAAACAGGATAGCAAAATGCGACAGGGCTGTTCTCCAATTCTTAATCGGTCTGTTCCACTTCTTGGCAATATTGTTCATCGCTAGGTACATCAGTCTGAAAACAGCATCTTCGCTGGGGAAGACCGCCTTTGTCTTAATCACCTTGCGCAATGAGCGGTTGAGCGATTCGATGCCAACCAAAACATCTTTCTTCAGCCCACGTATTGAAAGCTAACTATTATTAGATCTTCTTTTTCTATTAGATCTACTTTTTCCAGATATTTACCCTATATTAGCTAACTATACGGATAACTGGCCATGTATCCACCCTGTCGAGCTAGATAACCGGAAACTTGTCCATATAGTACGCTCATATTGGATAGATATATGGAAAGTTTCGGTATATCTAACCCAATCAGGTACTGCAACTTTGTAAAAGACTGAAGCAATGCGTAGACTCATAAAGGGATTTAGTCATTTACTGGCTCCTGCCTCTCGACGGTTTTATACTGCCCTGCCCCAACCACAGCAAGCTCAACGGGCTGTGCAGCAACGCCTGGTAGATCGGCTACAGAATTGCGAATATGGCCGCAAGTTCGGTATTAACAGCTATGAAAACTGGCAACGGTTGCCCATTGTTGAGTACACGGATCTAGAACCCTGGCTCTCGAAATCGCATGCCAAATCCTCTCCCCTCACCCCAGAACCGATTCTCTTTTATGAGCCCACATCGGGTAGCAGTGGTCCGGTGAAGCAAATCCCGTATACCCGGTCACTGCGCCGTTCGTTTAACCATTTGTTCTGTGTGTGGGCCTATGACCTGATTACCCAAGGTCCCAACTTCTCAACTGGGAAGCTCTACTTTTCAATCTCGCCTAGCTTCAGTGACGTTACCTCCGAGGGCACTGCCGATGACTCAGACTATCTCGACCCTTGGCTGCGCTGGCTATTGCGTCCCTTTCTGGTGATGCCACCCTACGCTCGAACCTCAGAAGCCTTCAAAGAAAACCTGGCCCGAACGCTGTTGCAAACCGAAGCGCTGGAGATTATTTCGATTTGGAGCCCGAGTTTTTTGACTGCCCAGCTGGATTATATCCAGACTCATCAACAGCGTTTACAAACAGATCTGAAAAATCGGCTCTCGGCGGCGCGATCGCAACTTCTGCGCCAAAACAACATTTCCTGGACCGAACTCTGGCCCCAGCTCAAACTCATCTCCTGTTGGGATAGCGTCACGGCAGCAGATGGGGCGGCGGGGTTGCGATCGCAATTCCCCAACGTCCTCGTCCAAGGCAAAGGACTCCTCGCCACTGAGGCCCCCATGACAGTGCCCCTGGTAGCTGCCCAGGGGTGTGTGCCCCTACTAGACGAAATCTTTTTTGAATTTGAAGATAGCCAGGGCCGCTGCTTTGGCCTCCACCAGCTGGAGGTCGGGCAGGCCTATACAGTAATTATTTCCCAAACGGGTGGGCTTTATCGTTATTGCATGGGCGATCGCGTGCAAG
>JBCBQD010000178.1:11722-11992 GCA_039820425.1 Cyanobacteria bacterium J06635_1 | reverse complement strand
ATGACTTTTTGGCGGTGCCCGTGGTTGATACTGAGCAACGCCTAGTCGGCATCATTACCGTCGACGACGTCATTGATATTTTAGAAGAAGAAGCCACCAAAGATATCTATGCCCTGGGCGGGGTGCAGTCCGGCGGTGATAACTATTTTCAAACCAACCTGCTCACGGTTGCCCGCAAGCGGGTCGTTTGGCTCTCGGTGTTGCTAATCACCAACACCGTCACTGCCGCCTTGATCAGCAGTCAACAAGATCTGCTCAGCAGCTTCGCCA
>JBCBQD010000178.1:0-11712 GCA_039820425.1 Cyanobacteria bacterium J06635_1 | reverse complement strand
GCAACGTCGGTGCCCAGTCCTCCACGGTGGTGATTCGAGGGCTCAACACCGACGAGCTTGAAATTCGCGATGCGATTACGGTGATTCGACGGGAAGCGACCGCTGGTGCATTTTTAGGATGCATCCTGGCCCTTGCGGTGACCCTTTGGGCCTATTGGCTACAGGGCAATCTTGCCGTCGCCGTGATCGTCGGCACTAGCCTGCTGGGGATTTCTTTACTAGCCTCTAGCGCGGGGGCCACCCTGCCCTTTCTATTTCAGAAGCTAGGGCTTGACCCCGCCTTGATGTCAGCCCCCTTTATCACCACTATCGTGGATGTACTAGGGGTCTTGTTTTACCTCAACCTGGCCCGGCAGATGTTGCAGATCTGAGCCCCCCGCCCGCGCACAAATACCCGACCTGCACACAAATACCCGACCTGCGCATAAATGATGGAGCCCATCAGGACACAAGGCTAACAGCCACAACAATTCATTGGGATCGCTGATTGTCAACCTCGATACTAAATGTCTTAGGATAGGAATAATAGAGTCCAACGCTGTACAGAATCCCCATATGGGATTTTTGGGCCTGCTATTTTCTGTGCCCGCTATTTAAAGTACCAAGTTAAAAAAACGCCAAGTTAAAATTATTAATGTAAAAGCGTGTTAACACTTTTCTGAAAACTATATGTCTGAAAACTTTCTGAAAACTTTACAACGTTCACTCATCCCGTTAGCGACACATCCAGGTAGTCCGTGCTGAAAAACTTCAAGCAAGATTTGAAGAACGACCTGATTGCAGGGTTGTTGGTGGTGATTCCACTGGCAACGACCATTTGGCTAACAATTACAGTGGCCAACTGGGTGATCCGGTCATTGACGCGCTTTCCGAAACAGCTCAGTCCGTTTACCGGGTTTCACCCCGTTTTAGTCGATCTGCTCAATTTGACGATTGCCTTTGCAGTACCGCTACTGGCCATTTTGATCATTGGTCTGATGGCCCGCAATATTGCCGGGCGATGGCTACTTGATTTTGGGGAACGGATTCTACAATCCATCCCCTTAGCAGGATCGGTTTACAAAACCCTCCAGCAGCTTTTACAAACCCTGCTGCGTGATTCTAAAAGCCGATTTCGCCGAGTCATTTTAGTGGAGTACCCGAGACGGGGGCTGTGGGCGATTGCCTTTGTCACGGGCTCCGTCGTCAGCACTCAGACCAACGGCATGCTGAGCGTATTTATTCCCACCACTCCCAATCCTACCAGCGGCTGGTATGCGGTGGTCCCTGAGGCAGACGTGATTAATCTTTCGATCTCGATTGAAGATGCTTTTAAGGTCCTGCTGTCCGGGGGGATTGTGGGTCCCAATCTGGCCGAAGCGATTCAAGCTAATCAGCAATTGCCACCCAATCACGACGAGTCATTGGAGATGTCCACAGCGGATCCCCGAGGGGTGTTGGCTGGATCAGAACCGTCCGTTGCTGAGGTGGCACCTGCGATCACTATGCTATCGGTCGAAGAAGATTGATAAGATGGCTGAGCTGAAAATGTGAGAACCCCTCCCTTTTAACCCTATGCAAGCCCGTCGAATTGCGCGCGAGCTAGCCCTATTGGGCATGAGCCAGCTATCAGACAGCTCAGATAAAGCCCAAGCGAAGGCCGTTGGCAATCTAACCAAAGATTTGGACACCCTGCTGACCGAAGCCGTGAAGGCATTAACCCTGGAAATCAAAGAGACCCTCGAAACTGCCTCAATAGAGCTAGAACGGGGTAATCGTCACCTACTCAACAGCGAAACCCGCTCAACCGAGTTGCAAAGTGCACGGGCCATTGTTAAGGAGGCTATTGAGCAAGTCGAGCTGGCCATCAATCGAGTTGGGATCACGGTTGAGCTACCGGAGTTTGTGCAGCTTTCAAATCGGGACGATGTTCGAGACTATGCAAGACAGTTGTTGACCCACTTGACCGCTAACCTGACCAGCCTCGATCAGCTGCTAGACGACACCATGGTGGGTTGGAACCTAAAGCGCCTGGCCCGCATCGACCGCGATATTTTGAGAATTTCACTCACCGAAATCCTCTACCTGGGCATCCCTAAACGGATTGCCATCGATGAAGCGATTGAGGTCGCCAAGCGGTACAGTGATGAGGAAGGATACCGCTTTATTAACGGTGTGATGCGCAGAGTGACCGATCGTTTAGATGCAGAACGGCTATCGGGGGGCATTGCGCCTGAGCCGGGTACCTCGTAAGTTTAGGAAGTCGTTATGTCATCGTTTAACTGGTTTAGTCGTCGCTATGAGGACTCATCTGCTGAGCAGACGGGCACCGATGAGGGAGCGGTCAAGGAGACGGCTGAAGCCGCAGCAGATGGTGAAATTTCCACAGCAGCGCCCGCCGCTGATGATAAACCCCTCAGTGCCGAAGACTACCTGAAATGGGCAAAAACCGCCTATCAGAATATTCAGGAACGTCAGCAGGGCGACGCCCCCACCGTAGAAGAAACGGCAGAAGAAACGGCAGAGGAGACTGCGGATCAAGCGGCAGCAGAAATCGCTCCTGAAGAATCTGCCAAGGCAGTCGCTGACGAAGTCAAAACGCCCCCAGCAGAGAGCCTTCCTGGAGAATCCGTCGCCGCAGCAACCACGGCGACAGAAAGCACGGCGACAGAAGACACAGCGACAGAAGGCACGGCGACAGAAACTATCAAGGCATCGGCTCCTCCGACTGAGCCGATCGTCTCGGAAGCTGAGGCGATCACGGCCCCATTTTGGGCCAAGGCCGAGGCTGAGCGCGAGGCCAGGCTGGAGCGGCTCAAAGAAACTGCGATCGCAGCCCCCGAACCCGAGCCTGCCACTGGAGAAAAAGAAGAATCACCCCTAGAACTGCCTGACATTGACTTTGACGATGCCTTTGTCTGGTCAGCCGAGGTCCTAGCCTCCCAGGGGCGTCGCCCCGACCAAATCTCCGTCGAAGAAATCACCTGGCTCAACAAACTGCGTCAGGGCCTGGGCAAAACCCGGCGCGGTCTGGTCAACCAGCTCAAGTCAATCGTCGGTCAGGGCCCCCTCAACGAAGACGCCGTCTTTGAAATTGAAGCGCTATTGCTCCAGGCCGATGTCGGTGTCGAGGCCACTGACCATATTATCGAGGCCCTGCAAGCTCGCCTGAGGGAAGAGGTCTTACCCCCTGAGCAGGCCATCGCCTACCTAAAATCCATCTTGCAGACGATGCTCGATGCGCCCCTAGGAGACAAGCACAACCTGCTGTTTGTGCCCGAAAACGACAAACTCAACATCTGGATGATGACCGGCGTCAACGGAGCCGGTAAAACCACTACCATCGGCAAACTCGCCCACGTCGCCAAAAAGTCAGGCTACCGCTGCCTGATTGCCGCCGCCGATACCTTCCGGGCTGCCGCTGTAGAGCAAGTGAAAGTATGGGGCCAGCGCAGCGATGTCGAGGTAATTGCCAACCCTGGCCAAAATACAGACCCCGCCGCGGTCGTCTACGATGCCATCACCGCCGCCCAGTCGCGGGACACTGAGCTACTGCTGGTCGACACCGCCGGTCGATTGCAAAATAAGAAAAATCTGATGGACGAACTGGCCAAAGTTCGCCGCATCATCGACAAAAAATCCGCCGATGCCAATGTGGAAGCCCTGCTGGTGCTGGATGCCACCCTGGGCCAAAACGGCATCCGCCAGGCCCAGGTCTTTGCTGAGGCCGCCAATCTCAGCGGCGTGGTGCTGACTAAGCTGGATGGGACTGCCAAGGGCGGGGTGGCCCTCGCCGTGGTCCAACAGCTTGGCCTGCCAATTCGGTTTATCGGGGCGGGCGAAGGCATCGAAGATCTGCGACCGTTCTCTAGCTATGAGTTTGTCGAAGCTCTGCTGAGCGGTTGAAGCATGCCGATGTGCCAGAAACCCGGTTTCTGGCTGACGGTAAACCGAAAGCTTAAGGTTACAGCGAGAAACCGGGTTTCTGATCAACCCGATGGTTTGCCCCCCAGTTTGTACCCCCCCTTCAGAAAGACTAGCCACACCACCAGCACCAGGTAGTGCAAAGCCGCCACGGTCCACAGAGACCCCGTTTGGGAATACACCAGCGTGCAGCTCAGCCCCAGCAGCGCCGTCAGCCCCATAAACAGCGGCTGACTAAACAGGGGAAATAAACGAGGTCTAAACATAGCCGCCTGCAAGGGATGGCTGAGCACAAATAGCACCAGACTCAACGTCGCCCACAGCAGAAACGTGGTGGGCAAGACCTGCTCAGTAAAATGGGGCAATAGCAATACCCGAAAAATCGTTTCTTCTACCAAAGCTGGGAATAGCAAAGCTCTCAACAGGCGAATGATCAGTCGTCCTGTGGAGACCTGACCCAGAATGCTCTGCACCGCCAGCAGCCGTCCCCAGATCCCCAGCGGGAGTGCGATCGCACCGTACCCCAGCCCTACCATCAGGGTCAGCCCCCAATCCCGGGCATCCGGTCTTCGTAGAGATTCAAGCAACCGCGAAAAGGCTGTAGGCACAAAAAAGTACTTCCCAAACAGTTCGGTTGGAGCCAAGGGCAGAATCGTCGGATCGGCTCCCCCTACCTGATTCGTTCTCAAAAATCGTAGCGTCGCCCCCTGTTCATAAAAGATGGTCGCCAGCTGGTCATAGGCCACCCGAGGAATAATGGTGCGCCAGCTCAAAAGCTGAGTCGCCAGATTGGTCTGGTTTGTCAGCAATTGATTGCGAATGCCCGCCAGCACTTCAGAATTTTGCTGCCAGTCGGATCGAACAATGCCCACAGGTACCAGGGTGGCTTTCAGCCTTTGCCCCAAAGCCACCAAATCTTGAAACCGCTGGGCTATCTCTGGCGATGACCGCAGAGACTGACCTGGTGAAGGCACCCCCCTGACCTCGGCCTCAATCAGTTTAATCGTTTCATAAAGCGCCTGACTCGAATCCTGGATACAGGACTGGGCCGGGGTCACCACGGCAGCGCCCGTACCATCGCCGGTTCGATAGCGCGCTGTCATGATCTGCAACTGCTGCTGAAGCATCGCCAGCGGATTAATCGTAGTCTCCCCCTGCTCCCCCTGCTCCCCCTGCTCCCCCTGCTCCCCTGGCTCTCCCTGCTCCCCCGGCTTCCACCGATAGGTCTCCGTCAGCGCATCAAACTTGACGATCACATCTGAGACCGGGCGAGTCCCCAGCCAGCCCCGCTGCAGGTTCCCCATATACTCAGCCCAGCTGAGCTTACCAGCCACAATGCCATTGGGGTTGTGGGCATACACCTGGTGATAGGTAATCTCGAAACGCAGATCTCGCGTGAGGGGATCGCGCACGACGGTGGCAACCCCGTAGGAAAAGTGGCCGGTCACCGTGGCCACAATCGGTGGCGGTTCGCCTTGCTCGCCGCCAATGCCGCCGAAAATGTGCAACACCAATCCCTGATCCCCTTCCTGCCAGTCGGGTTTACCCAGTTGAACGGTGTTGAGGGTGCCTTTGCGATCGCGCGTCCTGCGCCAGTTGCTAAAGTTGATATAGTTAAGCCCTACATCACGGTCATCAATCGTTTGGTTGGCCTTGAGCTCAAACAACGCCCGTGGGGCAATCGCTCTGACGATAAATTGCCCCTGGGGGTTGGGGCTGCCATAGATATACCAACCCGCTTGACCGCCGGGCGAGTTTTCGAATTGGTCAAACGTGAACTGTTTGAGGCCGTTAATTGCTGGAATATCGGGCAGGTAAACCCGGTCGGCTGCATCATCAAACTGTCGAGAGCTTGGATTGTAATGGTGGACCTGAAACCCTTGACAGGTCTCTAGACACCCGAGTTCACCGGGGAGCGGGCCGTCAAACCTGACCAGCCCATAAAAGCGCTCGGCAATTTGAGTGGGTGCTTGATCGACGGTGAGGGTCTCGTCTCCTTGAGCCCTCACCCCGACCAGGGACACCAGTATGTCATCATTGGGCCTGGCCCCGGCCAGGGACTGTAGCGGCCCCACCTGTGACCAGCCATCCAGTCGAGTAGGCTGCACATAGCCCAGTTGCTGCTGGCTCAGGCGAGCCTCCGCACTAAAGTCAATATCGCGGGTTACCAGATTGACATAGGCATCAATGGCTGGGGTCGATTGCCAGGTGAGCACCACCGTTTTGCCGATCCAGGCAGGGGTTGGCGCATGGAGTACTTTAAACCATACCCAATCCCCTGGTCGAGAACTGGCCTCACCCTGTTCAGGCAAGATCAGCCGCCCGACCCAATCTGCCACTGGCTGATAGTGGTCGGGCGGCGGGGCCACATCGGGGATCGGCGGCCCAAAAGGCATTTGGTTAAGACTGTCGTAGCTAGACACAGCCACCGGCTGAGAGCTTGAACAGCAGGCCAGCCCAATCACCATGAGCAGCCCCAACAAGGTAGCCAATGACCGTCTCGCAAAACCGACAAATACCATAGAATTAAACCCAGCTTTTAAGCTGCTGATGGCTTACAGTGAGTTCCACTCGCCTTGAATACGCCCACTACCCACTACCCATTACCCACTACCCATTACCCACTACCCACTACCTTCTCATCCCCAGACTTAAATTCACCTCAATCGGGAAACGATCAATATGCGTAGCAGGGGGTATTTGGGTGTGTCAAGATACATCAGCAGTGGCAGCTAACCATCCAGACGTATGCCTATTTACTTTTTCTGGGGCGCGGACGAGTTTCGGATGAAAAAGGCGATCGCAGATTTGCGCGATCGCACCCTCGACCCCGCCTGGGTCAGCTTCAATTTCGACAAAATCCCGCCGGAGCAATCAGACGGTGTTGTCCAGGCCCTCAACCAGGCGATGACGCCCCCATTTGGCATGGGTAAACGGCTGGTCTGGCTCGAAGAAACCCCCCTGGGCCAGCGCTGCCCAGATGCCGTTCTCCAGGAGCTAGACAGAACCCTACCGAACATTCCAGATAGTACGGTCCTGCTGCTCACCAGTGGCAGCAAACCCGATGGCCGCTTAAAAGCGACCAAACTCCTGCAAAAGCACGCCGACGTGCGAGAATTTGCCACCATCCCCCCCTGGAAAACTGAGCAAATTAGCCATCAGGTCTATCAGGTGGCCCAAGAAGTGGGCATCCGGGTTGAGCCCAAAGCGGTTGAGCTACTGGCAGAGGCGATTGGAGCCAATACCCGTCGCCTTTATAACGAACTTGAGAAACTCAAAGTCTACTGGCAAGATCAAACCCAACCCCTGACCCCAGAGGCCGTCACCACCCTGGTCTCAACCAGCACCCAAAGTAGCCTGCAACTCGCCGCTGCCCTGAGAGACGGACAAACCGACAAAGCCCTGGGTCTGGTGTCTGAGTTGATTGCCCAAAATGAGCCCGCCCTGAGGATTGTCGCCACCTTAGTGGGGCAATTTCGCACCTGGCTCTGGGTTAAAGTCATGGCAGACTCAGGCGAGCGCGACCCTAAAGTGATCGCCCAAGCTGCTGAGGTCAATAACCCCAAACGGGTTTATTTTCTGCAAAAAGAAGTCCGAGCGGTCTCCGCTGCTGACCTACAAACTGCCCTAGAAACCCTCCTCACCCTTGAATTTAGCCTGAAGCAAGGAGCCCCAGATCTGCTCACCCTACAAACTAAAATAATTGAGATCAGCCATTGCTTTGGAGCCGTTTAAGGTTGATAATGCGAAACTAACCGCTTTTGAGCGCGTCTAGATTATTCAGCTAGACCTCCGTGACTTCTTTTGAACCCTCACCGTGTCGTCAGGCATTGATTACGGCATTTGTATCCCGGAGAATCCTGCTTTATCTATGAGTCATGATGTTTTGAATTGGCGACACCCCTTATCCCGATGGGGGGTGCGCACCGCTTTAATCAGTCTATTTGCCACGGTCAGTTGGGTCGGTTCCCCCAAACTCAACCGCCAGACAGTTTCTTTTGAGATACTGCCAGCCCATGCCCAAACCGTCACCGACGAAGAAGTCCGTAACTATGCCGAATCCGTCCTGCAAATGGATGATAGTCGGCTCACGGCCTATACTCAAATTAGTGACATTCTCACCAGCCAGGGGTTAGATGTAACTGAGTACAACCTCAGCTGTCCCAATGCCCAAAACTTAACCGAAGTGCCCAGGCAGGTGAGATCGCGGGTTCAATCGGTGCTGATTGACTACTGCAACGCCGCCCGCATTATTGTCGAAGAAAATGGACTCACGGTTCGGCAATTTAATAACATTACCAGTGCCCACCGTGACGATGAAGAACTGGCCTAGCGGATTCAAGCCGAGATTGCCTCGCTTCAGCAGCCGGAATAGGGTGGTGGGTAGTGGGTACTGGGTAGTGGGCTTCGGCGTGAGCTCAGCCGAACGGTAATGGGTAGCGGATAATCGTAGGGTGGGTTCAACAACACCAGTCGCTCTATTGCCCAGGGATAACACCAAGCAACCCACCAACACCAGCGTCATTGCCCCAGCACAATGAGGATCATTGGTGTTCCCAATGCAGGATTGAACACCCTGATCAAACACCTCGTAGGGGCGATGCGGCTGCTCGCCCTCCAGTCTGAGAGGACTGCCAGCCAGCATTTTAGAGCAAAGGCAAACCCATGCAATTTATCGATCACGCAGAAATAGAAGTCGCCGGCGGCGACGGGGGCGATGGCCTGGTAGCCTTTCGTCGCGAAAAATACGTCCCTGCGGGCGGTCCCTCCGGTGGCAACGGGGGCCATGGCGGTTCTGTGGTGTTAGTTGCCGAAGCCAACCTGCAAACCCTGCTGGATTTCCGCTATGCCCACATCTTTCGTGGCCAAAATGGTGGCCGGGGTGGCCCCAAAAATAAAACCGGTGCCTGTGGCCCCGATCGTCTGATCGGCGTCCCCTGCGGCACCCTGGTCTACGACGCCGACAGCGGTGAATTATTGGGCGATTTAGTCGAGATTGGCCAGCGGCTCAACGTCGCCCAGGGCGGTAAAGGCGGTCTGGGCAATAAGCACTTTCTCAGCAACCGCAACCGCGCCCCGGAAAGCTGTCTACCAGGGCTGCCCGGTGAGATTCGCCGCATTCGCCTGGAGCTAAAGCTATTGGCAGAGGTCGGCATTATCGGCCTGCCCAATGCCGGTAAATCTACCTTGATTGCCGCCCTATCCGCAGCCCGCCCCAAAATCGCCGACTATCCTTTTACAACCCTGATCCCCAATCTAGGCGTTGTCCGCAAACCCACTGGCGACGGCACCGTCTTTGCCGACATCCCAGGGCTGATCGAAGGCGCTCACGAGGGTTTGGGCTTAGGCCATGACTTTCTCCGCCACATCGAACGCACCCGGTTGCTGCTGCATTTAGTCGATGCCACCGCCGACAACCCGGTCAAAGACTATCAAACCATCCAAGCTGAGCTAATCGCCTACGATCGGGGTCTAGCGGAGCGCCCTCAGCTACTGGCCCTGAATAAAGTCGATGCCCTCCTCCCGGAAGACGCCGCTGCCCTGGCCGAAGACTTAAAAACTCATAGCAACAGTGAGCAGGTGTTTCTGCTCTCCGCCGTCACTGGGCAAGGGACCGATGCCCTCTTGCAAAAAGTGTGGACTTTGATAGACACAGCGAATGCAGTCGAGGAAATCAATCCCGTTGAGGCATTGCCTCCCCAGCTCCCCACCTCCCCAGCTCCCCACCTTTCATCAAACTCAGAGCAGACTGTCTCCCCTTCTCAACTGGTCTAATCCTTCGCCTTTTTCGACGATCGCCGCTTAGCCTTAAGCTGGATGACATAACCGTGCTGGGTCAGCGCCTGTTGCAAGTGGTCGAGTTTAACAGTGCTGCCGCCGTTTACCAGGGCCAGGGCCGTCTGGGTGATTTGGTGAATCTGGCCGCCGGTAAGCTTTAGGTGCTTGGCAATCGTGTCTAAATCGATGTAAGCCGACCAGCGGATGCCGTGGGGCAGGCTTTGCCGCCAGAGCCGCGATCGCAGCTCCCCATCCGGTAGCGGCAGCTCCACAATGACATCCATCCGCTGTCGCCAGCTGGCCCGCACGCTATGGCGATAGCGAACCGCCAACAAAACCAATCCATCAGACTGATTCAGCCACTGGGTCAGCCGAGCCGACTCCATCTCAGTCTGCCGACCAAACCATTTTTGAGCCGACTTCACCAGCACCAGTGAACTCTGCCGCAGGGCGTCTAACTGAGCCAGCCAATTTTCGGGGGAGGCAGCACTGAGATCGGCGATGTGTAAGGGTTGCCCAAGGGCGGTTGCGATCGCATGGGCTGCCGTGGTCTTACCCGTGCCATTTTCCCCCACCAATAGTACGGTCTGACCAGGCCGCTCAGGGCCGACCTGCTGGGTCACGATTTGCAGCTGCGATTTGACCAGAGGAGGCACGATTAGACCATCCCAGGGCACATTGTCCGCAGGGATAGGGGGCGACTCCGACCCAGGCCCGAGCCCGAGCGGCGAAGTCGATCGAGTCAGCAATTGGGTGAGCCGCGAGGGATTGGGTTGCTCAGCCAGCAAGTAGTTTACCCAGTCTGCATCGAGCTGCAAATGGGTCGCCAGCAGCGTTCTAGGCTCGGGGCTGACACAGCGGACAATTTGCCGCCCCACCAGGGCGCTGTTTTTAGCTAAGAATGTCCGTGCCCGCTGCCGGTCGAGATCATTGCGACACAATAACCGCAACGCTAAATCAACGGTGGGCAGTGCCCCCGCCGGAGCGTCTTCCCCGGTTTGTAAATAGTGATAAAGCCGCCCATACCGGAGATTGACCTCAGGGGCGAGGGTTAATAAAACCAGATTTTTTTCAAACAGGCTGAGCTTGAGTCGTTTTTTAAGACTCGGCACCGCCAGCCAAATGCCACGGGCTTCGCTGGCCTTAACGCGGGCATCTAGCTGCTGCTGGTAACTTTGAGCTTTGCTAGCCGCTTTCTTTTTAGGCGGTGGCCCCTCATCATAGGCACAGCCATTGACCGTAATCAGCCCCTGCCACCAGTGGCTACTGGCCTGGTCACCGGGGTTACGAGCGACGCGATTGACCCCTTTATTATTTTGTCGCTGTCGCGCCAACGTCAGCATTAACAAGCGCTCGAGCCAATTTAGCTCGGTCTTTAAATAGGCCCAATTATTCGCAAAGGCACTGGGGGACTCGACACTCATTCACTCAACCGTCGGATAAATTCTAGCGGGAGGCCATCGGCATCGGCGATAAAAGTAACCTCATAGATACTATTCCCAATCATTTGCTGCTGGGGTGCTAGCAAAACCTTTAAGGGTTGAATCTGACTCGACGATATCTGGGCTGCCTGCTCAAACGTTTGCTGTAGCTGGGTGAGCCAATCGGGCAGGCTAGGCACCGCCTGGGTCAGGTCAAACGAAAGATGATAATAGCCCGTGTAATTTTCATCGCTAAACGCATCGGGGGCTGGGTGGGGCTCTGGCACCTGCATTAACTCAATCCGACCCTTGACGCTCCCTTTCCCTTCCATCCAGCAGGCCAATGTAATCCCCGCCGTGAAACGCTCAACGAGGGTGAACCCCAGCTGTTCGTAAAATGCGATCGCACGGTGAATATCCGCCGTCCGTATAGAGGCATGGTGCATAGATCACCCTATTCAAAAAACTTGAGATAGCGATAGTGAGTCGGCACGCCGGGTTCTTTCTCAAGGTCAAAATTGATCACTTCCCACTGGGGCTCTACCTCAGGGGACGGACTAAACTCAACCGGCAAACCATAGAGCCGAGGCGTTGCCATATCGACCTGCCC
>JBCBQD010000177.1:0-12234 GCA_039820425.1 Cyanobacteria bacterium J06635_1 | reverse complement strand
CCCGACGACTCGTCCTTGGCCTCACCACCCCCTTTATCACCGAAAACGGTAGCGGTATTTTCATCCCCCGAGACACCCCATTTCAAAACCCACCTGGTGAACTCGACGGTGATTATTATGTCATCGACTTAGGCTGTCCCTATGTCCAAACCCGCGCTGGCCTTAGGGTGATTGCCAATACCCTACATTACTCACTGCTTGGCTTTGGCGACCTCACCATTGAGCGACTCCAAAAACGCACAGACCTCTCTGAGACCGCTGCCCAACAAGCCAAAGCCTGCGAATTTAGCGAACCCTTTATTACCCCCAAAGGCGTTGAACTCCAAGCCCTCGTTAAAGCCGTCGAAGCCGTTGGTTTTCAAGTCGTGCTCGATGAGCCCTTCTCCTACCTGATTGGACCAGACGCCAGTACCGAAGATGCGATCGCTCAGCTGACCACGCTTTACCAAAACACCCTGCCCGCTAGCGAAAGTTTCACCACAGTCGGTTTAGGCCATTCCCCCACATCCCTGACCATGCTCAGGAGTGTGGATATCCCCATCGTTATCCCTAGTCCCAACGGCCCCCATCCCAAGCTCACCGAAGACAACTGGCAAATCGCCCCCAAGTCTGCCCCCGATGGTTGGATAACAGCTATAAACGCGACCTGCCAAAAACTCGGCATTGAACTGTAAAAAATCCCCTCACGGCCTTGCCCCATTGCGAATCCGGGAAGAAGGGTGGGCTTACAGGCATCCCTAACCATAAGAATCCAGGCCATCCGAAGCCCACCCTACGCCCCTAAATCCTGAAGGGCGGTAAGCGCAGCCATGCCTGAAAGGCTTTGCAGCTGCGTCACCCCTACCTTCCAACCACACCCCTTTCCATCCTCCACCTTCCGACCTCCACCCTCCATCCAATTCTCTCCACCCTCTACCCTCTACCTACCACTCATTACCCCCTGACATTTTTGGTAAAAATGACTATAATAAAAGTCCAGGAAATGGTACAAGCAATTTAAAAGGGGATTTTTCATGTTTGCAACAGCAGCTGCACCCACTCAAACATCAGGGTTGCCCAAAGACCTTTTTGACGCCATCGAAACGCTCAAAAAGGAGCTCAACGCGATTGTTTTGGCCCATTATTATCAAGAGCCCGACATTCAAGATGTCGCCGACTACATTGGTGACTCCCTGGGGCTCTCCCAAAAAGCTGCCACCACCGATGCCGACGTTATCGTCTTTGCCGGGGTTCACTTTATGGCAGAAACCGCCAAAATTCTGAACCCCAATAAGCTGGTTTTACTGCCCGACCTCGAAGCCGGGTGCTCCCTGGCCGATAGCTGCCCTCCAGTAGAGTTTGCCAAGTTCAAAGCTGCGCACCCTGACCACATCGTCGTGTCTTATATAAACTGCACCGCCGAGATCAAGGCGATGAGCGACATCATCTGCACCAGCTCTAACGCCGTCAAAATCATTGAGCAAATCCCAGCCAATCAACCCATCATTTTTGCCCCCGATCGCAACCTGGGCCGCTATGTCGCCAACCAGACCGGGCGTGATCTCGTGCTCTGGCAAGGCAGCTGCATCGTCCACGAAACCTTCTCTGAGAAAAAAATCCTTCAGCTCAAAATGGAGCACCCCAACGCCGAAATCATTGCCCACCCAGAGTGCGAAACCCCAGTACTCCAGCACGCCAATTTCATCGGCTCCACCACCGCCCTGCTCAACTACGTGCAGCAAAGTGACACCGAGCAGTTTATCGTCGCCACCGAGCCCGGCATCATCCATCAAATGGAAAAGCAGATGCCCCACAAGCTATTCATCCCAGCGCCCCCCATTGCCAATAACTGCAACTGCAATGAGTGCCCCCACATGCGCCTCAATACGCTAGAAAAACTCTACCTGGCGATGAAGCACCGGACGCCAGAAATTACCCTAACGGAGGCCATCCAGCAGGCAGCCCTCACACCCATCCAGCGGATGTTAGAAATGAGTGCTTAGGATAGGTCATACTGCGGTTGACTAAGAGGTAACGCTACTTTGTAATGGTAAACGCTTCGCTTGGTGAGACGCTTCGCTTGGTGAGGTGGATAAGGTGACAAGCTTCTTCACCCATTCACCAGCACAGCGCACTCACCAGCGCAGCGCACTCGCCCAATATCAAGCACCCAGATAATCCCGCAGCTGATAGACCAGCAAATCAATCACATTTTGCCCTCGCACATTCAACGCTGTCCGAGCTTCAGATTCAACCCGCTGAACGGTCTCGGGCGATAACCCCAACAACGCCACCAGTTGCTGATAAACCTGACTTTCTTCCTGATTGATGGGAGCCTCATCAGGTGTGCGAGCACTTGAGCTGATGACCTCATAGCTCAGTCGCAGGACAAACTCTTTCTCCGCTGGCGTCTGTAACTTGGGCACCAACTCATCTAATGGAATATCTTGAACCAAATAGCCCTTAAGTTCTTGCTCAAGGTGCTGCTGCCGCTCAGCTGTCGTGGCAAACACTCGGCTGAAGCTAGACAGCATCACATCAACTTCTTCCTTCGCCAGGGTGCCATCAGCCCAGGCTAGTGCCAGCACAATGCGCAATAGGTTCATTTGCCGAGGCGAAATAGACGGAGGCGGCTGCATAACCATAAAGCTTCCCTGCGTACCGATGCCTTACTTATGCCAGGGTTATCAGAAAGAAGGCCAAAGCGTACCAAATTTTTCAAGAATTCGGTTACGCTTCGTTACTGTAGGTTCGTGACTATAATTTTTGCGCCAGCTGCTTCAGATGCTTGATACCGGGCATACGGACGGTTTGGGTCGCCGGATCAATCTCAATCCAGTTTTTGTCCGCCAGCTTTTCCATAATTTTAGTGACCTCATCCTTAGAGATGTCCGCCACCGCAGCCAGGTCTTCGGCAGGGATATTAAAAATCTGGACCTCGCCAGCGTTAGCTTCACCATAGGCAACCGCCAGGGCCGTCAACGTATTTGCCAGCTTTACCGCTGGGGGCCGATGGCGTAACTGAAACCTCAGGTTTGTCTGGCGTAGTCGCTGCACCATTAGCTGTAGCATCCGATGATGGAGTTGCGAATCGCGAAATAAGGTCTCAATAAAATGGTTAGCGGGTACGCTGACCAACTTAACCGACGACAGGGCTGCCACATCAGTCGAGCGCGGTGACTCATCTAAAATAGCCATTTCTCCAAAGAAATCTCCCTTCCCTAAGACCGCCAGGGTCACATAGCCCTCCCCTACCTGACGGCGAACCTTAACCCAACCAGAGGCAATAAAATAAACTGCGTTGCCCCAAGAATCCTCCATCAGTACGGTCCTCCCTGCTGGATACTCGTGCTTGGTCGAAACAGAGAGCAGCCGCTCTAACATCTCTGGGTTGGCGGCACTAAATAGCGGAAATAGTTCGCTAAACAACTCAGGCTGCATGGAAATTTTCAGGGTGGATGTGGACATTGCGGTTTGATGCCTACTAGCGAAAGAATATCTTTAGGGCAGCCCTGATGAAATCACAGAGCATAAGTCTAGAAACGTTACCTGTCTGGACTCAGTACTAAGAACCTTGTTTATATCAGGTCGTACCACTCAGTCTACCCATCTACTTCCTGGGAAATGCCCTTCAATCGTTCTTTCACCTTAAGCTTTTGATTAAGTGATCTAAAAATTTTGTACGAAGCCTTGTTAAGTTTTGCCCCAGCGTGACTACCTCAAATGTAATAAATATCACTTACCATAAAATCTCGATAGATCAATGGATTAGACTTTGATTTAGAAGTAAATCATTAACTGACTGCCTAATCAACGGCAGTAGTTTCTCGACATAATGAGGCCATCCTATCAGAACAGTTTGCTGATGAATCAGCGTATCACCCTCAACCGCCGCTGGAGAAAACGAGAGCGGAAAACCTTCTAAATCACAGCACACCAACCCCGCAGCGAGGGCAAGCGCAATCGGACCAGTGGTATCCCAAAGCTTAACGCGCCGATTGAGATATAGATATAGGCCAGCCTTGCCTTGAATCACTTCTAAAACTTTGAGACCAAAGCTGCCCAAAGAATAACATTGGGCCATCGGTAAATGAGCCGCGATCGCAGCCCCAAAACGACGCTGATCCCGATGCCCCAAAAGAATCGGGCAATAATGATCAGACGGGGGCGGGGGACACTGAACCCGCAATGGTTGAGGCTTACTATCATTTTGGGCCCAAAATAATCCCCAATCTGGGCCTCCCCAATACAGACAGTCTCGCGCTGGTGCATACACCCAACCGGCCTGGGGCTGATAATTTTCAAGCACCCCCACCATGACGGCATAGCCGTCCCCCTGGTTGATAAATTCGGCAGTGCCGTCAATGGGATCAATCAGCCACAACCGTTGCCAAGCATTGTGAAACTCCCTACGAGAGTTTTCATTCTCTTCGGTAATGATGCCATCGTAGGGAAAAAGCTCAGCAATCCCTGCTGATAGCTGCCGATCCAGCATCTGATCGACACTGGTCACATAGTCCTCCACACCCTTTTCATAGATTTCAAAGGTCTGACGCCCCAAACGCCGCGCCTGCTGTCCCGCTGTCATTATCAAGCGGCAAATCAACTCATTTTGATCAACCGTTAGCGCTTTCATCTCAGCAATGGGAAAGGGGTCAGTTTCATTTTCTTCTTATTCAGCCCACCAAGATTACTGTAGCCACATTGCTTAAGATAAGCGCTCATACCGCCGTATCCACACCTTTAAGGAGCTAACGCTCTGGGCTTTGCGGCGATGGCCTAGCCTGGCCAAAAAAGCATGAAAAAAGGCTGGCACTATGGCCAGCCTACACAATGTGCGGGAACGCGATTGGGAAATTACTGCAACACCAACTTCACATTGGCATTTTGCAACCCAGGGCGCTTCACCTCAGCCAAGGTCTTATTAACGGCATACTTCTGGTTGATGGAGTTGATTAACTCAGTCTGGTTGTGCTTCTTAGCCACACCCCACAGGTCAGCAATCAAATCAAAAGAACCATCAGCATTGCGAGACCAGCCGAGGTCATATTCGCCTTCTAGAACAGCAACGATGTCAGCGCGAACGCGCTGGCCATTGTAACCACGTACATCTGCTTCATCTTTGACGGTGATGCCCAGATCACGCAAGGAAGCAGTCAAGATTTCAGCATCTGTAATCTTAGTGCGCAGTGTGCTAAAGTGAGACATTTTTTGTTTCCTCCAGTAGAGAAATTGAGAGACAACGAGGTTAGATACAGAAAATTAAGTTCAACAGCACTAAGGCTATTGACTTTGAGTAGCTGCTAGCCATCGGCTAGCCCCCCTTCTGCGCGATCGCAGCGATCACACAGAAGAAAGCCTGGGTCAAAACTCCATCCGCTGGTACTCAGCAACGGATGAAGCGGCGGGCCTGGCCCGCTGACGTGCCCAATCGCGCAGCGCTGTCACCTGCTCATTCATCGTCTTCGACAGCGGCAATGTGGCCCGAATCGCAGCAATAATATCCAGCTGATTAAATTCGCGCCCTTGGGCAAATGCTTCATACATGGCAGAAATCAGCCCCTGCTCAATCTCTGCCCCCGAAAAACCATCGCAAACCTTCGTCAATTGGTCAAAGTCAAACCTTGAAACATCACGACGGCGCTTGCTCAGGTGAATCTTGAAAATCTCCTTACGCTCTTCCGCATTCGGCAAGTCTACAAAGAAAATCTCATCGAAGCGACCCTTACGTAAAAACTCGCTCGGCAAACGCTCCACCCGGTTGGCAGTGGCCATCACAAACACCGGTGAGTTTTTCTCTTGCATCCAGGTTAAAAAGCTACCAAAGATGCGGCTAGAGGTGCCCCCGTCAGAGTCGGCAGACCCCGCACTACCCGCAAACGCCTTATCGATTTCATCAATAAAGAGAATCGTGGGAGAAATCGACTCCGCTGTCTTGAGCGCGTTTCGCAGGTTTGCCTCAGAGCGACCCACCATCGAGCCATCATAGACCCGGCCAATATCTAGTCGCAGCAGAGGTAGGCCCCAAAGACGCGCCGTTGTCTTCGCAATCAGCGACTTACCACAGCCCGGCACCCCCAAAATCAACATCCCCTTGGGTTGGGGCAATCCGTACTCACGGGCGCGCTCAGTAAAGGCATCTGAACGTTGCCTCAACCAGTGCTTGAGTTCCTCCAAACCACCGACGGAGTCGAGGGTTTCGTCCTCTTCGATATACTCTAAAATGCCGTTTCGCCGAATTAGCTGCTTCTTCTCAGACAGGACAATATCGACTTCAGACTCGGTTAGGTTCCCTGAGACCACCCGCGCCTTGCGATAAACCTTCTCAGCCTCATCACGGGTAAGGCCTAACGCCGCCTTTAGCAGCTTCTCACGGGACTCCGTCGTAATCGTATTAGCACGAGAGCGCTCTAGCTCAGCAGACAGGACCTGATTAAGCTCGCCCATATTGGGTAAGGTGAAGTCCAGCACCACTACTTCCTTTTCAAGCTCAATCGGGATCTCCTGCACCGGAGACATCAAAACAATCGTTTTCTGAGTGCCCTTAAAACTAGAAATCGCATCCCGCAAGCAGCGGGTAACCGCAGGCGAATCCAGGAAAGGATGCAAATCCTTGAAGATATACATGCCCGCCTCCCGCTGACGGATAGCCCAGTCGATGGCGGCTTCTGGAGAAACTGTATTGTTGTGTTGAGTATTGCGGGGCTGACCGTACTCAACAATCCCATGGGTGACCGTCCAGGTGTACATGCGACGATGGGGCTTCTGTTGAGCAATCGTCGCGATAGTCTGCTCAGCGCGTTCCTCTTCAAACGTCACTAAATAAATGAGCGGATACTGAGCCTGAACTAATACGCTTAGCTCTTCTTTCATAGAATCGACCTCATCAGGACGGCCAGGGTTATAGACTCGACGTCAAACAGCGGCTTAAGATAGTGACCTAAAATACGTCGCCTTGGTAGGAACATATGCCTAACAAGGAACCAACTCACCTTCACCAGAGTGAACCGGATCAGAAACTAAATCGGACAGCTCTTCCAGTGTCAAAGACTCGCCATGAACACAGCCGTGAGAGCCAACCGGAGACAGCTCACCATCGCTGAGCACAACCGACGTCGAGCACTGCGGGCAAGCATATACCCGATGGGCCTGACCATGGCCCTCGACACCCTCGACAACCTCAGAGTTGCTCAGGTAAAAATTTATCGCCCGTTCAGCCAGCGCAGACATAGCCTCGCCATCAACCGCCGAACGAATCTTTAACTGGCGGTGCAGGTCATTTGGGAGATACAACGTGACCTTGTGCTTATCTTGCATATCAACCTTGAATAGAGTTACCCGGGTATGTTGGTAACCTTAACGGTCCGATCAGATGCTGTCAAGACAGAAAGCTGTCATGACAGCATTTTGTTTACATTCGTTTACAAAGCCATAGGTTTGAGATCTCCTTTGAAGGGGGAAGCAGCTTATTTATCAAGACATCTATCGAAATATCCTGATGGCTTTGATGCCTTGCACAATCGTTAAAATACATGAACGATTTTGAAGTTTGGCGACAGAACTCACGCACTCTCTAGCCAGGTTTGGGCACATTCAGGTTTGGGCACATTCAGGTTTGGGCATCTTAGCTAAGGCTACGCCAATAGAAATTTATCTGTCTGATTGTGGCGAACTTAAACCCCATCTGGTTACTCTCTACGCTTAATCGATCAGGCTTTTTTTAGCTTTGCAGGCACCCGACAGGCCTTACCTTAAGTAAACTGTGATGAATCTAACAGCTGGTTCAAATGACATCGTTGGTTGCTGACTCCGTTAACACCTTCCCTTCATTAGAGAAGGCGCTCAAGCATTTCTTTGGCTATGACACGTTCCGCCACGAGCAGAGGACCGTCATTGAGCAGGTGCTCAAAAATCGGGATGCCCTGGTTGTGATGCCGACGGGTGGGGGTAAATCGCTGTGCTATCAGCTACCGGCCCTGCTCAAAATTGGGGTCACCATCGTCGTCTCACCCCTGATCGCCCTGATGCAGGATCAGGTGCAGGCGCTTGAGGACAATGGCATCGCCGCCACTTTTTTGAATAGCAGCCTGTCCCTGGGGGAGTTGCGATCGCGCGAACAGCAGCTCCTCAACGGCGACATCAAACTCCTCTACGTCGCCCCCGAGCGCTTACTTAATCCTAACTTTTGGCCCACTCTGGAGCGCCTGCAGCAGACTGTCGGCATCAGCACCTTTGCCATCGACGAAGCCCACTGCGTCTCAGAGTGGGGCCACGACTTTCGCCCCGAATACCGACAGCTCTACCGGCTCAAGCAGCAGCTGCCCCAGGTCCCCCTGATCGCCCTGACCGCCACCGCCACCGAGCGGGTCCGGCAGGATATCGTCCAGCAGTTGCGACTGCAGGACCCACAAATCTTCATCTCCGGCTTTAACCGCCAAAATCTCTACTATGAAGTCAAACCCAAGCCGAAACAGGCCTACAACCAACTGCTCTCCCTGGTTAAACAGCAGCCAGACGGCTCTGGCATCATCTACTGCCTCAGCCGCAAGCGGGTAGACGAGGTGGCCTTTCGCCTCCAGCAGGATGGGGTGACGGCGCTGCCTTACCATGCCGGGATGAGCGATCGCGATCGCAAAGAAAACCAAGAACGCTTTATTCGCGATGACGTGCGCGTTATGGTCGCCACCGTCGCCTTTGGCATGGGCATCAACAAACCCGACGTGCGCTTCGTCATCCACTACGACCTGCCCCGCAACCTCGAAAGCTACTACCAGGAAGCCGGTCGAGCCGGACGCGACGGCGACCCCGCCAACTGCACCATTTTCTTTGGCTATGCCGATGTCGCCACCGTCAACTTTCTGATCAACCAAAAGCCCGATGAGCATGAGCAGCGCATCGCCCAGCAGCAGCTCCGCCAGATTATTAATTACACCGAGAGTGCCATCTGCCGTCGCAAAATCCAGCTCAATTATTTCGGAGAGCCGTTCGACGGCAACTGCGGCAACTGCGACAACTGCCTCAACCCACCCCCGGTCGAAGACTGGACCATCGAAGCCCAAAAGTTTCTCTCCTGCGTCGCCCGCTGCCGTGAGCGTTTTGGCATGACCCACATCATCGATGTGCTCAGAGGCTCACGCAAAAAACGCATTGTTGAACTCGGGCACGATCAGCTCTCCACCTATGGCATCGGCAAAGACCGTAGCATCGATGAGTGGCGAGCCCTCTGCCGTTCTCTCTTACACCAGGAGCTACTTGAAGAAACCACCGACGGCTATTCTGTCCTCAAGTTAAACGTCGGCAGCTGGCAGGTCCTCAAAAAACAAATCCCGGTTCACATCCACATCTCGCAACAACCCACCACCGAGCGCAAAACCAGCAAAGATATCCAGCTCACTCCAGACGAGACGCTGCTGCTGGGTCAACTTCGCGCCCTGCGTAAACAGCTCGCTGACGAACAGTTTGTCCCCCCTTATATTGTTTTCTCCGATGCCAGCCTTCGACAAATGGCCCAGCAGCGCCCGGTTAGCCTCAGCACCTTTGCTCAAATTTCTGGCGTTGGCGAACGTAAATTAGAACAGTACGGTGAGACTTTTACGAGTGAGATTGCCAAATTTTGTCAGGCCCACAATCTCGAATCCGACAGCAGCGAGGATGAAACCTTGCCCCCGCCAAGCACTTCATCCAATGAGCTGGCCGACACCCATCTAACGACCTACAAACTCTACCAGCAGGGCCTCTCCGCCTCAGAAGTCGCCATTGAACGCGGTCTCCGTCTCAGCACTATCATCAACCACTTCGCCTCGCTGATCGAGCACGGGCAAGAGATCGATCTCGACAAACTGGTCTCCCCCGAGCGACAAGTCTCCATCTTCGCCGCCATCGAGAAAGTCGGCCACCACTCCCTGCGCACCATCCGCAACGAACTCGGCGAAACCTTTGACTACAACGAAATCAGCCTGGTTAGAGCCGCCTGGGAAAATCAGCGATAATGCGTATGCTTCAGAAAGTTTTTCGTAGCTTTTCTGATTCAGCCCTGAGAAACCGGATAGACGCTAAGCTGAAAGTTAAACTGCCGCTGACAATCGTAAAAGTAAGTAAACCTATCTCGAAGGGCATACCAAAGGGCACTAGAGTAGCCACAAAAAGAACATACATACTAATATTGAGGCAGTGCTTCGGTAATGACTGATGGCTAGGTCTCGAAAATTAGAAACGGTTCAGGCTAGCATCAAAGCTACACGCGATCAGCTCAGCCCGCCAACAGAGGAGGCGATCGTAACCCTCCAGCAGGTCCTGACCAGCAAGCAGCCGGTTGCGATCGCGCAGGTCGCCAAGCTCGTTCTCAAGCATCACCTCACCCAACTCATCCCCGACCTCGCCATCCAGTTTGAGCGCATGCTGACCAAAGGAGCCTCTGCCGACCCAAACTGCATTGCCAAAAAAGCCATCGCCAACACTCTTTATCAGCTGGAATATCCTGAAACTGAGCTTTTCCTATCCGGCATCCATCACATTCAAATGGAACCCGTCTGGGGCAAGTCAGTTGATACCGCCCCCGGTGTCAGGGCTATCTGCGCACTGGGCCTGGTCCGCTTCAACTATCGCAATGTCATGATTGAGCTGGCCGACCTGCTGGCTGATCCCGAAATTGAAGCCCGCGTCGGCGCAGCCCGAGCCGTCGCCTACAGCGAAAATCCCCAGGGGGTCCCCCTCCTGAGGCTGAAACTACACCTGGGCGATCCAGAGCCCCAGGTACTCTCAGAGTGCTTTATCGCCCTGCTCCAGCTGGCCCCACAGCACTCCTTTCCCCTGGTTGCCAGGTTCTTAGAGTCCTCTGACCCAGCCATTTGTGAACTGGCCGCCTTTGCGTTGGGAGAAGCCCGGATTGCAGAGGCGTTTCAGGTCATCAAACAAGCTTGGCAGCAAACCCGAGCGTTAGAACTGAGGCAGAGTTTTTTAGTTGCGATCGCCACCCTGCGCACCGATGAAGCCATCCAGTTTCTAACCGGGCTGATTGAGAAAAGCAAATTAGCAGATGCCAACGATGCCCTCATCGCCCTCAGTATCTACCGCCATACCGAAGATATCTGGCAAATCGTCAAAGCAGCCGCCCAACACCGAAACGACCTGGACCCCAGACTTCTTGCCTAACCTTCCAACCTTAAATATCTACCCTCAAGACCCAATCCCGATAATCTGGCTCACGATCTTCAGTAATAGCGCTCAGCTTATCTCGGATTTGATCAGTAACCGGCCGATGGGTCGAACAGTGGTAGCTCTCAATCTGCCTTACTGGCGTCACCTTTGCTGCTGTGCCGCTCAAGAAAATCTCGTCTGCGATTAGCAACTCTGACTTATCAACCGGCCGCTCAACCACTTCAATACCCAAATCCTTGGCAATCTTAATCACGCTATCGCGAGTAATACCCTCTAAAATATCCTGCTCGTAGCCAGGGGTAACTAGCTTGCCATCCCGCACTAAGAAAATATTCATCCCCGAAGCTTCACTCACCTTGCCCTGGGAGTTCATCAAAATAGCCTCATCAAAGCCAGACTCCACCGCCTCTGTTTTCGCCAATGAAGACGTAATGTAAGCACCACTAATCTTACCGCGCAGCGGCAAACTTCTATCCTCCTGACGACACCAGGAGCTGATTCGACAGCTTACCCCCTCTGGCGACAGATAATCTCCCAGTTCCAGACCATAGACAAAAAAGTCTTTGCTGACCTTATGCAAACGAGGCGCGATCCCCAAGTCAGAGGTATATACAAAAGGCCGAATATAAAACGAAACTGCCGGTGCGTTCTTTTTAACAAAATCAACAATTACACTCTGGATTTTATCCGCTGGCAACTCAAAATTTAACAGTCGAGCACTCTTGCTCAAGCGCTGACAATGGCGATCTAAGCGAAACAGCAAAATCTGGTCAGGCTTCTGAGGATTGGGAATCCCCCTTAATCCCCCAAATGCGCCCGTTCCATAGTGAAGCGCATGGGTCGCGATCGAAATATTCGCCTCCCCAAATGGGACAAACTTCCCCTCAAAATAAGCAGTCGGCAGGAAATTATGCATTACACTCAGAAGTCTTACACGCACTCTTTACCAGAATAAAACCCTGCCGTCTCTAAAAGCAGTTTAGATCACAGAATCTTAGCGATTGAGGATGCTTTTAAAGCACTACAAACGCCACAGCGCGACCATCCGTCAAGGAAGGCGCGCTGTGTGATTAAAAGATACCCTGGCACCGAGCTATT
>JBCBQD010000176.1:0-12237 GCA_039820425.1 Cyanobacteria bacterium J06635_1 | reverse complement strand
TGGTTAACCAACGTCTCATGGTTAACCAAATCCGGGCAAGGGTTTTCAAAAATACTGCAGAATACAAGACTTGAGCATGGGCTTAGCCTTTTACAGTCAACAGACATTCCAATTTCAGAAATCGCATTTGATTGTGGATTCAAAGCACCATCCCACTTTTCGGATTCGTTCAAGAAGCGATTTGGGATTAAGCCGAGTGAGATACGCAAGGTAGAAGATTGAGCATTTTTCGATAGTTTCTGCCTGATTTGTGAAAGTAGAGTAAAGCTGTCCTTGCTAAATTCAGAGTGTAGACAATACTCAACTTAAAGAGGACTACGACAATGCTTAGTAAGTTTATTGCTCTTGGCTTTTTGCTCACCACAATGATCGCATCTCCTACATCTGCGCAGGAGTTTAACTTAACCAGTACAACCGTCTCCGAAAGTGAAATGTTGACAAACGCCCACGTTTTTGAGGGTTTTGGATGCGAAGGTGAAAACCAGTCACCACAATTGTCATGGACTGGCGCACCAGAAGAAACAAAAAGCTTTGCAATCAACGTGTATGATCCAGATGCACCAACCGGCTCGGGCTGGTGGCACTGGAATGTCGTCAATATTCCAACCTCCACGAACTCTATTTCTCAGAATGCGAGTATCAATGACGACCTACCTGGTGAGGCGATTGAGATTCGAAATGACTACGGTACTATTGGGTTTGGTGGTGCTTGTCCCCCTCCCGGTGAAGTCCATCGTTACGTCTTTACGGTGTATGCGTTGAGTACGGAACACTTGGAACTGCCTGAAAATCCAAGCAATGCGCTTGTCGGTTTCATGATCCGTGCAAATATGCTCGACAGTGCAAGTATCACAGCGGTTTATCATCAATAATATTAACTAACAACAACAGTTTTACCCCCAATCTCTCGCTAGAGATTCAGAGGGGTAAATTTCTTTAATTGAAGGTGCTAGCTAATCGGGATAGGGAGAATCCTCACGAGTCCCCCCTCCCACACCACCCTGCAAGCGGGTCTACCCCAAGGGCACTTCCAATGGTCGCGCACAGGGCGGTTCAGCACCACGGAGCAAACATTAACTGACTCTGTCAAACGTAACCCTGGGCTTTCATCCACAGGTCACGGATTGACAGCAATCCCTGTTGTGCCAACCACTCATTGGTCATCCCAGATTGAGTCACCAGCGTTCTCGACTGGTGCCAGTAGCCTCGGCGACCAATGCCGGTCAAAATCGCATGAAGTTTATCGGTCCCGAGGACCAAGAGATTACTGATGCGCGTGCGCGGCCTGCGCCACTGTTTCCAGTAACACATCCTGATGCGCCTTCGCAACCAGCCATCTAGCTCCGGTATCGGGTGATAATATTGCGAGATGCCAAAGTAGCCCATCCAGCCTCGCAGATATTGGTTTAAGCACTCTAGGCGGTATTCCATTGAGACTCTCCAACTGCGAGCCGTTAAGCCCTTCAGTCGATGTTTGAAGTCTGCAAAGGCTTTGTCTGACCAATACACGCGAATCCCTCGAAATTGAAATCCAAGGTATTCCAACGCATGGACGTTCACCACCTGTGACTTTTGCCGATTCACCTTCAGCCTTAGCTTTTGGGTAAGATATCGGCTGACGTTGGCCATCACTCGCTTGCCTGCTCGCACACTTCTGACCAGGATTACCAGGTCGTCCATGTAGCGGACAAAGCGGTGGCCTCGCGCCTCCAGTTCCTTATCGAGATCATCCAACAATAGGTTAGAAAGCAACGGTGAAACAGATGATCCCTGTGGGGTACCCCAATCTGTTGCCTGGATGATGCCATCCACCATCACAGCTGCTCGCAGATAACGGCCTATCAGCTTCAAGAGCACTTTGTCATGTACTTTTCGTGATACCCGAGCCATCAGAACGTCATGTTGGACAGTGTCGAAAATTTTCTCCAAGTCCAAATCCACGGCAATTCGATAACCCGATTTCAAGTAGCCTTTTATCTGCTTGATTGCTCCATGAGCAGAGCGCTGGGGACGGCTCCCAAAACTTGACTCCGAGAATCCAGAAAGAGTGGCGTTAGCACCTGGAGGATAGCTTGCTGGATTACCCGGTCCACAACACAAGGTACCCCTAACAATCTCTCGCCTCGTCCACCGGGCTTGGGTATGACTACCCGTCGCACGGGTTGAGGGCAATAGGTGCCATCCAACAGCGATTGGCGAATGGTGGGCCAATGCTCTCGGGCATAAGCCGGAAAGTCCTCCAGAGTCATCCCGTCACTGCCGGGCGCTCCTTTATTCGACTTCACCCGTTTCCATGCCTTCAGCACATTGGCTTTCTCTACCACTTTCACCATCAGATTCATGTCTAAGGCTGGCTGCATTGCCGTGCGCCAAAGCGTATCTCCCCCGTCCAGGTTCATCAACACCTTTGAGTCCGTCATGCGTACACACTACGTTGGTGCGGACACAAGAGAAGTTACTGAAAACCTTTGAGTTTATCTGCTGCCGCACAACTACACCGTTCGGCTGTAAAATCTATCCACGTCCCTGAAATTACCCGTACGAGAAAAAATCAATAGAATGCGCAAAGTTGAATTACGTCTATGAAGACAAAAGTATCAAGGTCGTAGACAATACACAAACTTATAGCCGTGGGAAGGAAATTGAGCTTCATTGTTGTCCAGTCTGTGGCTGTGTAGCTTTCTGGCGTGCGTAGAAAAAGAATTAAGAAAGTCGTCGTATCGCAGTTAACCTACGGCTAACCGAACCAGATGCTGTCGCACAGCTTCCCATCTATCAAAGTGGTCGATGATTTAGATACATTGAAGACCTGCTGCGCGACGGTCGGTGCGTGGCAGACTATTGGTTCTAGCATGATACAGCGCATAAGAAGCTGCATATAAATCCATGCGCTTAACAGGTCTTGAAATTTACAAGAGTTTGATTCTAATTAGTTAGTATAAAATATTTTCACCATTGGAGAGATCAATCCGTATGATCACAATTAGGCGAGCACATTTAGATGACTCAGAGATCTTAGCTAACCTGGCCGAACGCACCTTTCGAGAGACATTTACAACAGAAAACAATCTCACCGACATGGAGCATCATTGTGCAAAGAACTTCGGTACGGAGGTTCAACAACAAGAGATTCTAGATCCCAACTGTGCCACCCTCTTGGCAGAGGTAGAAGACCAGTTAGTAGCCTTTGCCCAAGTTCGGCTACACTCCCCCAAAGACTGTGTTTCTGCCGACCACCCCTCGGAACTCCATCGATTGTACGTTGAAAAAGAGTGGCATGGCAAAGGCGTGGCACATAAAATCATGTCCAAGCTCCTATCTACAGCAGCGAATGCTGGAGCAGACTACATATGGCTTGGAGTATGGGAATACAATCCCAGGGCAATAGCCTTCTATGGCAAGTACGGATTTAAAGTTGTGGGTGAGCATATATTTCAATTCGGTAGCGATCCGCAACGGGATCTGGTGATGGTAGCAGAGGTCAACGAATCGATTATGACCTAACATTTGCGTGTACTCGGACTACTTTATTCAGAATCTGTTTTGTACAATAGAATACTTACAGCCGGTGACGCTCACCGTTAGCTTCATAGCCAAATTAGCAGCGGAACGCTGAGGGAACGATCGCGGAACACCCGGCTAATTACCTTGGGCACAGTTGAACAAAACTTGCTGCATCGGAGGTAACCATGCTGCATTCCCAACTCATCAAAAGTGACATCAGTGAAGGACGCTTGACGTCACCGGCAAGCTTACCTGCACTTAAACAATCCTTATCTGCATTCAGAGCTGCCAGCACAACAGAAAAAAAATACGCCATTTCGACTCTAGTTCTAGCCTTTAGTAACGATCCAGCCGTGCGCTGGCTTTTTCCCGATCCTCACCAATGCCTGACCTATTTCCCACAGTTTGTGGTCGCATTCGCTGGCAAAGCTTTTGAACAGGGCACAGCTTATGTAAGTGGAGACTACACTGGAGCGGCGCTGTGGTTTGCTCCTGATATTGAATCCGACTCAGAGGAGGTTGGAGAACTCCTGCGAGGATGCTTGTTCGAAGCCGATCAGCCCGATGCGTTTGCGGTCTTTGACCAGATGGCCCACTATCATCCTCACTATCCCCACTGGTACTTGGCACTGCTGGGGGTAGATCCCAGATATCAAGGTCAGGGTCACGGTTCAGGACTGTTGCGTGCAGTGCTGGATAAGTGCGATCACGATCGCCTCCCTGCCTATCTGGAATCGTCTAACCCCGAGAATATCCTGTTTTATCAACACCATGGCTTCGAGGTGATCGGCACGATTCAGGCTGGGAAATCGCCTCAGATTTTCCCCATGCTGCGTCGGCCAACTGCCTCCGTTTAGACATGGCTCATGGAATCCATTGATGATGATGTCTTTTCAGTGGCAGCTGGCAGCTTAGCGATTTCTGAAGCATCTACCCAACTGTACATTTTACTGATTTCTAGGAGAGAATTCATGATTTCGACTCCATTAAGACCCAATACCTTATCCATTACCGATGACGTCTTGCAACGCTGCGCAGAGCGCGTTTCCGTATACGATCGTGAAAATCGGTTTTGCCAAGAAGACTTTGACGAGCTAAAAGCAGCGGGTTATCTCTTGCTAACTGTTCCACCAGAGTTTGGCGGCAAAGGATTAACCCTGGCAGAAATGTCAAAGGAAACCCGGCGGTTGGCTTACCATGCCCCGGCAACGGCACTCTGCTTGAATATGCATCATTACTGGGTCGGGGTGGCAGCTGACCTTTACCGATCTGGAGACCATTCCACCGACTGGATTTTAGAGCAGGCCGGGCAAGGAAAAGTCTTTGCCGCAGGGCATGCCGAGACCGGAAATGACTTGCCGTTATTGTACTCAACAACAAAAGCTGAACGAGTCGAAGGCGGCTATCGATTTTACGGACGCAAATCCTTCGGGAGTCTTACCCCAGTATGGGATTGGCTCGGCATTCATGGCATGGATGACAGCGATCCGAAGCGCCTGAAAGTGGTTCATGCGTTTATGCCTCGATCAGCGACGGGCTACAGCATTAAAGAAACCTGGGATGTTTTGGGGATGCGGGCAACGCGCAGTGACGATACCCTACTCGATGGTGTTTTTGTTCCTGATGAATTTGTCTCGAGAGTTGTTCCAACAGGCTTTGGAGGCTCTGATTACTTTATTTTGTGCATTTTCGCCTGGGCACTGGTGGGATTTGCCCACGTGTATTGGGCGATTGCCCAACGCGCCATTGATTTGATCCTTGAGGCTGTTCCTCAAAAAAACTCTCTGGTCATGGGTAAATCCATGTCTCACCATGCCGAAATTCAACATGGCATTGCCGAAATGATTTTGGAGTTTGACGCCATCGGGCCGCACCTGGAAAAAATTGCTGCGGACTGGTCAAACAGGATTGACTACGGCGGCGAATGGCCTGCCAAGCTAGTTTCAGCTAAATATCACGCCGTTGAAAGCGCTTGGAAAATTGTTGATCGCGCCCTCGACCTCTCCGGTGGCTTTGGCATGTTCAAAAAGAGTGAGCTTGAGCGTCTCTTTCGAGATGCCCGCGCTGGTCGTTTTCACCCAGCAAACTCAGCACTCACCCATGAAATTGTCGCCAAAGTTGGATTAGGCATCAACTTAGACGATCAGCCTCGGTGGGGCTAATTCAAAAACTCAGTGAGGGCTATCGTTCTGGAAGGATAGTCCCTTACCGCCTGAGAATCTCGCTAAATTGGAGAAAAGTTACCGTGAAACATCTACTTTGGTCAAAGCCATGGCATTTGACCACTGTGCTGAGAACACTTTTGGGGTTGAACCGAAACATTTCGACGCACTGCAGCGCGCCGCAGCGCTTAAACCTTGATGGCAATGGCCGTATCTATCCAAAGATTAACCATCCCTTTGGATATCAGTACATTCAGCTCATTTGTAATCGCTGGTTGGAGATTCTGATTTTGGCTTGGAACGCGGGAATCGGTTCCAAGCCGCACAATCATCATCTTTCGATCAACTTCACCCGCGTTCTGTCAGGGCAACTGCTAGAGAGAAAATACTGCTTTTCTGCGGGGCAGCTGATCATCGTCTCTGAGAAAGTCATCCATCAGGGGCAGTGGACCTGGACATCACCCCACGAAATTCACGAGCTGGTGAGCCTGGATAATGCCGCTCGGACGCTACATGTCTATTTCCCCGGGCGGTTGAGCCTGAAAGGTAAGCAGGCATCTTGAGCTGTACAGCGACAAACTACAGCAAACGTCCTGATGCATTAGGACGTTTGCGTGTCACATTGGCGCTGTAACTTAACGCTTTCAGGGAATATGAATTGTCCTAACCAATGTGACCAACGCCATAAATTAGGAGAACCGTCATGTCTCGTTATCGCCATAACCTACCTCAACTTTCCCATGATTTGTTCCTCACCGATGGTGGCAGTAAACCATAGGGCGATCGCTCTACTACAAACGATTCGCTAGGAGTACGAAACTGAGCAAAGCCCCATGATTATTAGCGGTTGCGTCGGTTCTCGGGGCGATGGCTATGTGCCCACCAAGGCCATGACGGCGGCAACTCAGCAGTATCACCAACTCCAAATCGGTGACTTTATTACAGCGGGAGCCGATATAGTCACGGCGATTACACCGATAAGCGCCACGTGGATGCGATCTGTCAAGCTTGCCTGCCGCTGTTCTGGACTCACCTGTCGGCCCGTGCGATCGCAGCCCAGCAAAGTTGATAGAATAGCGTTACCAAAAGTGAGCACGATGTTAACGGCAGTGGCTCAGGGTTTACAGCTCCAATTATTGGGGGGATTTTCTCTCACCTATAGTGCTCGCCCAGTAACCGATTTGACTCAGGGGCGAGCTCAGCTGTTGCTGGCTTATCTTGCCCTCCATCATACTACGCCCCAACCTCGCCAGCGGGTCGCCTTTCATCTCTGGCCTGAGTCTACTGATGCTCAGGCGCGAACTAACTTGCGGAAAGCCCTGACCTATGTACGGCGATCGTTGCCGAATGTGGAAACCCTGTTACAAATTGATAAGCAATCTTTGTGGTGGTCATCGAATAAGGGCTGTCAGTCAGATGTGGCAATGTTCGAAGCCGCCATGAACACCGCTGAGACGACTGACCAGGAGGCTGTTCGTAAAGCTCACTGGGAAAGGGCATTACAGCTTTATCAGGGCGATCTACTGCCAGATTGTGAGGACGAATGGTTGGTGCCAGAGCGAGAACGATTACGGCAACTTCATCAGCGATCGCTAGAGCAACTTACACAACTCCTAAAACACCAACAGGACTACTCTGCTGCCATCAGCTATGCTCAGCGGTTAGTCCGCCTGGACAGCCTCAATGAAACTAACTACTGTATTTTGATGCGACTGCAGCATCAGGTAGGCGATCGTGCCGGTGCTCTCCAGACCTATCACCAGTGCATGACCATCCTGCGGGATGAGTTAGGTATGGACCCAGGGGCAACAATCCGTCAGTGCTATGAGCAATTGCTGCACGAAGACGCAGCCATGCCGACACCACTTCAATCGCTACTGACGACTCAGCCCGTACCCACACCCAGTCCTACAATCTGTAGTACACCTTTGGTGGGCCGAGACACAGAGTGGGCTGTCATACAACAGTGGGGGAGCCCACTCCTGGCAGGGACCTCAGAGTCTGCAAAACTTCCCCTGGGCACGCCCTCTACGCCCATGCTGCTACTGTTGCTAGGGGAACCAGGAATTGGGAAGACCCGGTTGCTAGAAGAGCTGTGCACGACTGTGCAAACGACTGATGCGCGGTGGATGTGGGGTTGTGGGTTTGCAGCTGAAATGATGCGCCCCTATGGCATGTGGATTGATGCGCTCCGGTCAAGCGATATGATATCCACCCAAAACTTACCGGATGAACTGGGGTTTTTGCTGCCGGAGTTGGGGCAACCATCCCAAGCCTTACCCGACCCGAGTCGTTTATTTGATGCCGTAGTGCGATCTCTACTACAGTGGGCTGACCAATCTCCCCTGTTGTTACTCTTCGACGACATTCAGTGGATGGATGATGCCTCAGCGGCACTGTTACACTACCTGATTCGGCTGTTGCGTCACCACCCTGTACAGATTGCCTGCACAGCAAGATCAGGTGAACTGGAGATGAATACCTCAGTCATCAATGTTTTGGCAGCCCTACGCCGAGAACAAAGATTACATTCCCTGGAACTCTCCCCTCTGGATCGGGAACAAACGCGGGATTTGCTTCGTAGCACAGGCAGTTTGCCACTATCTGAATTATCTCTTTCTCGGGTAAATCAATTTTTTGTGGATAGTGGCGGCAATCCACTATTTGCGTTGGAGCTAGCGAGATCGCGAGGCTATCAGTCTGGAGATTCTAGCAATCTGGAATCGCTCATTGACGATCGCCTGCAACATTTAGATGACAACACTCGCGGGATTTTGCCTTGGGCAGCCGCAATGGGACGAAATTTCTCCCCAGCGATGGTCGCCCAGGTTGCTGACATGCCTATCGCTCAGTTTTTGAACGTAATTGAACAGCTTGAGCAGCAAAGCATTATCTACCCCAACGCCTCCAGGCAGCTGGGCAGTAGCTACGACTTTACCCACGACATCGTTCGTCAAGTCGTGTACAGACAGCTTTCAGCTCCCCGACGGCAGCTAATTCACCGGCAGATTGCTCAACATTTCTACCAGCAAGTTAACGAGGATGACACCATTGCCAGTGACGTGGCCCACCATGCTTTTTTAGGAGAAGACTTTGACCTGGCGACTGAAATGGCAGTTGTGGCCGCAGAGCAGTCACTCAAACTGTTTGCCTATACTGCCGCTGTGGATCACGCCCGTCAAGGGTTTCAAGCGGCTGAGCAACTCGGCCAGCAGATACGCATCGCCCAACAGGCTAAGTTACTGAATCTCTGCGCGCTGGCCGGGGTTCAAGGGGAAACCACAACGCAATTGACAGCCCAAGCCCAGCAGCTGGTGGAAGAGGCCCAGGCCCAACAACAACCTGAGGCAGAAACCAATGCCCTGGAAGCCCTAATTATTCTGCAGTTTAACCAAAGTGACTTTGACGGTGTTCATCGCTATTCCCTCCAGGCAGCGTCGGCAAGTCGGGTGGCGAATCCAGCGGTGGTGGCGCGCACCCTGGCCTACAGCGGTGGTTGTCTGGCTGAAATTGGGCGCGATATCCCCCGAGCAGAAGCACTGTTGCTGGAAGCCCAATCTTTAGCAAAGCGGGTCGGCATAGAAAATTTTGATATTTTTGCCGGACTGGGGGCCATCCATCAACACTACGGTCGTTATGACGAAGCCCGAACCCTGATTAGTAAAGCCCTGCACCTGGCTCAGATTCATCAGGAGCACTGGCGAGAGTGTCATTACTTGAGTTATCTGGCCATGATCGAGTTGGAAATTGGCAATCCAAAAGCGGTTTTTCCCCACATGGTAGTCATGTTGGAGGCTGCAGCAAATATTCAAGGGGAAGGAAGCGAGGCGGCCATTGCCCAAGCGATTACGGCTCTGGCGCAATCTCAACTGCGGGAACCTGCTGCTGCCAAAACCTTACCGGCTGCGATCTCCGCCCTACAGCGAGCCGACGCCAAACGGGTGCTGGCCTCCATCCTGATGCGTGCCGCAGTAATCGATTTGGAGGACGCGAACCTACAATTAGCCTATGAACGCGCCACAGCTGCTCTCAAAAATGCGCGTACGATCAACCATCCCAGCCAAATTGCCTTTAGTTGGGCTGTCCTTGTTCAAAGCTTGCTCAAGCTAGGAGAAACCAAGCAAGCGCTGACCGAATTTCAGCAGCTACAAGAAACAATAGATTGCCGGGATATCAGTGCTAATGCCCAAACTGCAATCGCCGTTGCTCAACAGGCCCTATCGAGTCCAGCTCCCTCAGTTCCCTAACTCTGTCCGCATAGTTCAATACCCAAGTTTCCCATGACCTTTGTTGTTGTTGAAACCCAATCGGAAACGCTCCTTTATCCGGAGAACCCAAGTGAGGCTGATCTCCGAACCCAAGATTGCATTGCCGAGCGCAGCGGCAAATGGCTCTACAGTCTGCTGTCGGGTGATCGACACCGGATGATTTGTATCGTGGAAGCGCCCGATACCGAGTCTGTGCGTGAATCATTTCGTCGGGGCGGTACCGTCTTTAGCCATATGTGGTCGGGTGAGCTGATCATGCCTGAAGAGCCGCCGTTAGCTCACAATGAACCGGTCTTAAAAGTGTTTGAGCACACCTATCCCCAAGGATTAACCTGGGACCAGTGGGATGAAGCAAACCGCAGAGTGCTACCCTGCCACGATAAGCGGGGAGTGGAGTGGGTACGGTCTTATATATCTAGCGATCGCACCCGCATCATCTGTGAACTGACGGCCCCGGATGCCGAAGTCATTCGCGAAACCTACCGGCGGTTCAATATTCCGTATGACCGAGGCTGGTCAGCGCTGGTGATCAAGCCATGAGCCTTCTAACTGGTCTAGCTTTCCACGCATCGTTCAAGAATCGGGCTGAGGGGGGGAGTGTAGACATCTCATCTAACCAGCTAACACTACGTTGCAACGGCGAAGCATGGGCAATTAATCAAAATCCACAGTTACTGCCGCCGTTGAACCCCAACGTTAGACCGCGCATTTAACAAGCTGAGTATGTTCAAGAACTCAAAGCTGAATACTTAGCCCATACCGACATTGCTGAATCAAATAACTGGCTACAGTTACCCTTGTGATGGGCAATCGATCGCGAGAGTTTTGCCTCGGCTAAGTTTGAAGTGCTGCATCTCGGGTAGGTGTTGCCTAAAACTTCACTGCAGCGGAAGCTTATGCACTGGGCTTTGTTCGATAGCTCTGAGTTGCGGTACCCAGAACCCGCTAATGCCGATTAGCAAGAGGGCTAGAGAACAGATGAAGTATAGAATCGCCATGCCTGCACCGGGGCCACTACCAAATATAGGACTAAGCCAGTTGCCAGAGGCCATAGCCGGTTCTAAGACGCGATCGGCCAGGGGACCGGCGAGCAACACTGCGATCGCACTGGCTATTTGAGTCACCAGGGAATTGGCAGCAAATACCCGTCCTTGGCTCTCTGAAGAAATGTTGTCCATCCATAGGGCACTGCGACAGCTGCCCAATAGGGGAAAGTTGAGGGATGAACAGACCTGGGCTGGCACCCAAACGGCAGGCAATTGCCCCAGGCCAAACGTCATTTTGCTGATTCCGGCTCCAATATAGCCCCCCAAAAGTCCATAAATGCGTCGCTGGGGACCCCCCCAAAGGCTGAGCAGCACTGCTCCAGCCACCCCGCCTATCCCTGCCGCTGCAGAGACACTGGCGACAACAATGGGATCACCATCGGTGCGAGCTAGTAGCATTGGTTTTTGTAAGGCTGCTCCTAAATCGTGGGCAAATGTAAATAGCACGGTAAACAGCAGTAGTGCTTTGAGACTGGGCTGTTGCCATACATAGCGAAAGCCAAAGGTGAGCTGGGTTTTCCAGTCCTCTGACTGGGGGGCCGTTTTTACATCGGGTTGGGGAATGAAGGCTACTGAGAGGGTGATAAATGCGATCGCAAATGTGATTAGATCAATGGCCACAATGCCTGAGAGTTCAATTATTGGATACAGAACACCTGCCAGAGCAGGGCCAACAATATTAGAACCGTAGTGAACGATTGAAGCCATACTACTCACACGGGTATACTGCTGCTTTGGCACCATCAGTGACACAGATGCCTGGTAGGCCAAGATCTGAATTTGACTAAAGCCTCCGGCCAGGGCAGCCACCCAGTACAGGTGCCAAATATCAAGTTGCTGAATGACATAAAGCCCCCCGACAATGAGTGTGGCTACGGCGGTAACCGCATCACCAATAAGCATTAACGTTTTGCGATTAAACCGATCCACAATCACCCCAGCAAACAAAGTGGCAGGAATCTGAGGTAGCTGAAAAAAAAGTCCCACCAGGGCCAAGGCCATTGCCGAACCCGTGGTGTCCCAGGCCCATAGGGTTAGGGCAAAAAAAGTCATCAGGCTGCCAATGGCCGAGACCAGTTGGCCAAACCAAATCAGCGTAAATGTGCGCATGGAGTCTACTGCGTTAGAGTAATCTGCGGACAAAACCGCTCTTAGCCACAGTAGGGAGCTTCCTAATTGGTGGCTAGGGATTTTTAGTTACAGCAGATTTGGTTAAAAGTGTGTTTCGGGCTCAAAATCCCTAGCCACCAATTAGGA
>JBCBQD010000175.1:0-12264 GCA_039820425.1 Cyanobacteria bacterium J06635_1 | reverse complement strand
CGATGCTTTTGCAGTGCTTTAAGCTATTTTAATTTGCTGCCGTTAGGGCAAGTTACAAAAATTATCTAAAAATCATCGTAGAACCTACCTGCTGACAACTAATGAAGCGTGTTCACTACATTCTAGGGACCCTTGATGATGATGACATTGATTGGATAGTCACGATTAGCCAGCGCCGCAAAATGAAGCCCAGTGAGGTTTTAATTGAGGCTGGCGAGCCCAGTGATGCCATTTATTTGATCTTAGAAGGGGAGTTTGCTGTGTTTGCTGAGCATGCAATGCAGCATCCAATTGCCCATCTTGGCAGCGGTGAAGTGGCTGGGGAGATGTCTTTTATTGATGGCTATGCCCCCTCTGCTACGGTACAAGCGGTTGAGCCTGGCCTGGTCCTGGCGATTCCTAAGGAGCAGCTAGCGGCTAAATTAAAGCAGGATATTATTTTTGCGGCCCGGTTTTACGAAGCGATGTCTGTTTTGCTATCGATGCGGCTGCGGGGTACCCTCAAGCAGATGCCGCCGTCTGGTGATGCGATGGCGCACAATCCGGAGATGGCTAATAAATGGGAGTTAGGCATCGTGCGCTACGACTGGCTCCTCAGACGACTACGACACGAAGCATTTGGACCTTTGTAGTGAGTGTTGCTTGAGCTAACTACTGTATCATTGTTGACTTATTTAGGGCATGTTAGCCCTGTATCTGGAAAATGTTCTAATGGCTGAGCCAACTTGCCATTGCGTAAAGCGGAATTGCACGCGAAAATTAAGGTCTGGATGAGTTTGTGCAGAATGATTTGGCGATGGGTGCATTCTGAAATTTGCAGAGTAGGTTGATTTTTCTATTTTAGTTATTAAGCATGTCCTCAGCGTCAAAGCTCAGTTGTATTCTTATCATTGAAGACAGTCAGGGAAGGCGAGAAATTATTCTTGATGGCTCTGTCTACTCGATCGGGCGTGATCCCAAGTGTGATATTCGTTTGGCGTCTCAGTTTGTCTCGCGTCACCATGCCACTTTAGTGCAGTTGCCCAGGGATGACGAGTCGTTTTATTACCGCATAGTCGATGGCAACCTCAAGGGCAAACCCAGTGCAAACGGCATGCTGATCAATGGCCGCAAGTTACAGGCCCACGACCTTAAAAATGAAGATGAGATCGTGTTTGGTCCCCAGGCCAGGGCGATTTACTATCAACTCAAGCGAGATACGACCTCAGCAGTCCCCCTGGATGAGTTTGATATTACGTTGATCAGCCCCAGCATGATCGACGAAGATAGCGAAGATGACTAGATTTGACGAGCAGTCAGGGGCGGGTTGCCTGTCCCCTGCTAATTGCTGGCGTTGGTGATGGCTTCGTTGACCTGCTCAAACACCTGCTGGCAATGATTGTTGTTTTTCAAGGGCAGCTCTTCATTTTTGACCACCAGATTGATGGTCGAAGATGACTCAGAGACAACGGCAGTGTTAATCAGCACCTCCACCGTGGCCAACTGGCTGTAGGAAACGTTGCCAGGCTTTTCTTTAGCCATGATGTAGTCAGAGGCCTCGTAGATTAAATTTAAGCCGCACGCCTCAAGCACACTGGCGAGGGACTGACGGAGACTATTGGCTGGAGCAACGGTCATTAGGAAATTGGTATACCGGGCCATAGGTGTTCAGGAACCAATCTATTTCACAACAATGGTTAGCACAGGTTGAATAGGAAACACAATCAAGAAACGGTAAGCATTGATACCTAAAATAATACCTACAGTCGTTGAAAAGTTTATTCACATCCAAACTGGGACGATTATCTAAGTATTAAACGCAAGTTGTCTGCATCTAAACTTACCTTTTCATCTAAGTAGGAAATTTTCAGGAGAATTTTAGGATAAATCTACAGGAGCACGTACAAGCTTTGCATCCGTTTCTCAATGACGCTTAAGGAAAGACGCTTAGGAAAATCTGATTACGGAACAAAATCTGAGTTTTTGGCAGTTATGTCGACAATCTACTCATTCAGGAAAGTGCCAAAACAGTTAGCCAAAGCGTGACATCCATCCAGGGAGGACAATAGCGATCGCAAACATCTAGCCTTAAAGCACCGCCTGGCTGCGGGAATTTATTTAAGCCACCTTAGCGCAATGGGCGGATAATGCAAAAAATGGTCTGACCCCCTATGCAGGTGACTTCCTCGTATTCTTCCTTAAACCATAGATTGGGATCGCCGCGCAAGGGTGGGCCCAAGTTGGTAAGCTTTTACAGTTATGGTCGGTAAATTAATTGTTTTTGAGGGCATAGAGGGGTGTGGCAAGACGACACAGTTGTCCCATTTGTGTAAATGGTTGACTGAGAGCGATTTATGGGCGCAGCTGCGATCGCACTACAACCTCCAGGGTATTCTCCCTACCCGCGAACCCGGCGGCACTGTCCTGGGCCAATCCATCCGCAATCTGCTTCTGCATCCCCCCGAGGACAGCAGTCCGCAGGATCGCACAGAGCTGCTGCTCTATGCAGCAGACCGGGCCCAGCATGTGGATGCAATGATCCGTCCAGCCCTGGCGGCGGGGTACTTGGTGATGTGCGATCGCTACACCGACTCGACGGTGGCTTACCAGGGCTATGGGCGGCAGTTGGATTTAAACTTGATCGAAACCCTGAACCAGATCGCTACCGGGGGCTTAGAGAGCGATCTCACGGTTTGGCTGAGTCTGGATGTAGAGGATGGACTGGCGCGCATGCGATCCCGTGGGCAGGCTGACCGCATCGAAAAGTCGGGGATCGCGTTTCACAAACGGGTGCAAACCGGGTTTGAGACCCTGGCTCAGCAGCACAGCCACCGCTTTGTCACCATTGACGGTAGTCAAAGTATTGACGGGGTGGCTGACAAGATACAATCAGTTGTCACCGCCGCTTTACAGCAATGGTATCCGCTCCCGTAGATAACTCCATCGAAAGCCCCTTGAGCGTTTTGGTCGGTCAGCCCCAGGCGGTGGACCTGCTGACTCAGGCGGTTTCTCGCCAGCGGATTGCCCCAGGTTATTTATTTGTTGGGGCACCGGGGGTGGGGCGTACGATCGCGGCAAATGCCTTTGCTGAGCTGCTGTTTAGTCAATCGGGGCCGTCCTCAGCCGTTCTAAAGCGGCGGATTATAGAGCGCAACCACCCCGACCTGCTCTGGGTCGAACCCACCTATCTGCACCAGGGTCAGCGCCTGACGGCGACAGAAGCGGCTGAGGCAGGGCTCAAACGCAAAGGGTTGCCGCAAATTCGCCTGGAGCAAATTCGCGAAGTGGCTCGGTTTTTGAGTCAGCCACCCCTGGAGGCTACCCGCGCCGTGGTGGTGATCGAAGCCGCCGAGCGCATGGCCGAAGCGGCTGCCAATGCCCTGCTTAAAACGTTGGAAGAACCGGGTAAAGCTACCCTGATCCTGATTGCCGCCGACCAGCAGGCGCTGCTGCCCACCTTGATCTCCCGCTGCCAAATCATTCCCTTTGTGCGCTTGGGGCCCAAGGATATGGCCCAGGTGCTCACCGAGAGGGGGCCTGTTGAGATTTTAGAGTCTCCGGCGATTTTGAACCTGGCCCAGGGCAGTCCAGGGGCTGCGATCGCAAGCTGGCAACAGCTCCAGGATCTGCCTGACGGGCTACTTGATCGGGTGACGCAGCCATTGAAATCGCGACGAGACGCCCTGGAAGTCGCCCGTCAAATTACCCAGGCCCTGGATACCGAAGCCCAGCTATGGTTACTCGGTTATTTGCAGCAGCATTACTGGCAGCAGACCTTGTCTGCGCATGTCAGCGACCTACTCCAAAAATTTGAGCAATCCCGTAAATATCTGCTTCGGTACGTTCAGCCCCGGCTGGTATGGGAAGTGCTGATGCTGCAACTGGTGAACTAAGCAGTTCAGTCTAACAAAAGGATTCTTTATAATTTTAGATGGAAATATTTTTTAGTTTAGTGATCCATTAGCCTTAAATCTGTTGACCCCTATCCATGGCCCCAGTTCGTAAACCCCTTAAAAATCCGACGCTCTGGATTGCTCTCTGCATTTTGCTGGGGGGGGGCCTTGTTTCGACCCTGGCGGTGCGCAACCTGATGCAGTCGCGACAGGCTGCCAAAGAGGAAGCCGCCCAGCCCCCACCCCAGCGAGTGAGTGTGTCTGCCCTCGGGCGGATCGAGCCCCAGGGGGGCATCATCGACGTGGCCGCCTCGGACGGCGGTGTGCTCAGTCAGCTGCTGGTGGCCGAAGGAGATCGGGTCACTAAAGGACAGGTGTTGGCCTATTTAGATATATATGATGTCCGCAAAGCGGAACGAGATTATGCCGAAAGTCAGCTGATCGAAGCCCGCAACAAGCTCGATGCGGAAAGTCAGCTGGGGGCTGCCCGCATTCAAGAAGCCAATACCCGCATTAGTAAAGCCGAGGCTCCTTTGACCGCAGCGATTCAGGCCCAGGCGGCGACGGTGGAGAGTCTAGAATCCCAGCTTAACCTGGCTCAACTCGACCTCGACCGGGTTCGAGATCTCTATAGGGAAGGGGCGGTTTCCCGGCAGGAATTTGATCGCCAGCAAACGGAGGTCACCCGTCTGCAAAGGGATATCGCCAGTGCCGAGGCCACCCTGACGCGATTGGCAGCGGATCAGACTGCCGATTTAGACAGCGCCTCAGCTCAGGTCACCTCTGCCGAAGCCGATCGGCAACTGGCTCAGGTCGAAGCGGGGGTAATCTCGGCGGAGCGGAATTTAGCTCTGGCCGAGGCGCAGCTGGCCCTCGCGACCGTAATTGCGCCTGCGGCTGGCCAAATTATTGAGACGATTGTCGATCCCGGGGAGGCGGTGTCCAGTCTGCAGCCCGATCCGCTGTTAGTGATGGGCAACACCGACGAAATGGTGGTGATTGCCGAGGTCTATGAAACCGATGTGGGGCTGGTGGAGCCCGGCCAAAAGGTCACGATTACTAGCCGTAACGGCGCATTTGGGGAAACCCTTACCGGCACGGTGGAAAAAGTCGGTTTGCAAATCGCTAAAAATGATGTGCTGGATGACGACCCGGCGGCTAATGCCGATGCTCGGGTGGCGGAGGTCACTGTTGCTGTCGATCAAGATGAAGCGGTGAGTGGTTTGACCAATTTGCAAGTGGATGTGCTGATCGATGTCGATGTGGTTGCCAAGGCGAGTGGGGACTGATGCGACGGGTGCCGGTGGCCTGGCTAAATTTACTGCACGAGCGGACACGCCTGGGGGTTGCGATCGCAGGGGTGGCTTTCGCCACGCTGCTGATTTTCATGAACCTGGGTTTTTTGGGGGCGCTGCTCAACACCACCACTAATTTCTACGAAAAATTCAACGCTGACATTTTTTTAATGTCGCCCCAGTCATTGGAGATTAGCACCACTGAGGTCTTTCCCCGAGAGCGGCTCTATCAGGTGGCCGGGGTCGAAGGGGTGGAGCACGCCATGCCGTTGTACAGCGAATATATTCTCTGGCGCAACCCCGAAACCCGCATCAGCCGTGCCATGTTTGTCTATGCGATTAATCCCAATGATCCGGTGTTTCTAATGGGCGAGTTTCAAGACCCCGTGTCTCGACGGCGGCTGGCCCAGCGCGATGCGGTGTTTATTGATCGGCTCTCGCGTCCTGAGTTTGGCCCCCAGGAGATTGGCACCGAAACCGAGGCCGATCAGCGGCGGGTGACCATCGCTGGTCAATATGAGCTGGGGGGCGGGTTCGCCGCCGATGGCACCGCCATCATGAGTGACCAAAACTTTATTCGCTACTTTTCTCCCCGCACCCTGGATGTGATCGACATGGGGCTGATTAAGCTTGAGCCTGGGGCAAATGTCGAAAAAACCGTTCAAACAATTCGCAAGCTGCTGCCCGAAGATGTGGATGTTTACACCAAGGCTGGCATCATCGAGCACGATAAAAACTACTGGCTTCAGGCCACAGCCATTGGCTTTATTTTTGGTTTGGGGGTGCTGGTATCTTTTCTCGTGGGTATTGTCATCGTCTACCAGATTTTGTTCACCGATATCCGCGATCACCTGCCCGAATACGCCACCATGAAGGCCATGGGCTACCGCAGTCGATATCTCTTTAATGTGGTGCTGCAAGAGGCGCTGCTGCTAGCGGCGATGGGGTATGTGCCAGGGTTAATCATTGCCCTGGGGCTTTACACCCTCACCGTTCGCGCCACCGCAGGCACCCTACCCATGGAGATGACCTTGAGCCGGGTGGTGCTGGTCTTGATCATGACCTCGGTGATGTGCGGCGTGTCGGGGCTGATCTCGGTGCGCAAAGCGATCGCAACTGACCCCGCCGAGGTGTTTTGAGGGGGACCCATGGTTTTTAAGAAAATCTTCAAGCGTATTCCCCTGGCCTGGCTCAACCTGACCCACGACCGCCGTCGGTTTGCCACCTCGCTGGCGGGGGTCGGCTTTGCGGTCATGCTGATGTTTATCTTCTCAGGGTTTATGAATGCCCTATACGACAGTCAGCTCCAGTTGCTCAATCAGCTCAACGGCGAGATTATTATCATTAACCGCCTCAAGACCAATATGTTTGTGCCGCGATCGTTTGCACGGCGGCGACTCTACCAGGCCCAGGCGTTTGAAGGGGTGGCCGATGCCTACCCGATTTACATCAGCGACGCCAAATGGAAAAACCCGATCACCCGAGATACTCGGTTTGTGCGGGTGATCGCGTTTAATCTGACCGAGCCCATCCTGCCTTTGCCGGAGATTCAGCCCCATCTGAAGGCGTTACAACTGCCCAACACCGCCCTGATCGACACCAAAGCTCGCCCCGAAGTCGGCCCCACCGAGGCCGGAATTGTCACCGAGCTAGCCGATCGCCGCATTAATATTGTCGGTACCTTTAGCCTGGGAACCGACTTTGCCTCGGGCAACGGCAATCTGATTATGAGCGACCAAAACTTTTTGCGCTACTTTGCCAATCGCGGCCCCGAGGAAGACGAACGTAGCTTTGCTACCGCCGATGTGGGAGTGGTCAAACTGGAGCCTGGGGCCTCGGTAGAACGCATGGTTGCCCAGCTGCGAGAGAGTCTACCCAACGATGTTTTAGTCTTGTCCAAAGAGGGTGAAGGCGGCTTTGTGCAACGGGAGCGACGCTACTGGCAAGAGAATACCAACATTGGCTTTGTGTTTTCGCTGTTGACGGCCATGGGCTTTGTGGTGGGGATTATTCTGGTTTATCAAATTCTCTATACCGATGTGGCCGATCACTGGGCAGAGTATGCGACGCTTAAGGCTATGGGGTATAAAAACAACTATCTGTTTAATGTGGTAATGCAAGAGGCACTCATTCTCTCGGTGTGTGGTTTTATCCCCGGTTTTTTGATTAGCGGGCTGCTTTATAAGATGACCGGCAATGCCACTGGGTTGTTTTTTCAAATGACGACGGACCGGGTGCTGACGCTGCTCGTCATGACTTTTATGATGTGTCTGGTGTCGGGTGCGATCGCCGTCCGTCGAGTTCAGTCCACCGACCCTGCCGACGTTTTTGGCGGCTAACTTTGGAGGCTAACCCCATGCTCAGCTCTGTCCCAGATGCCCCAAAACCCGCACAAGATCAGATGGCGGTTGAGATTCGCAACCTCAACTTTTACTTTGGCGCGGGTGACCTGTGTAAACAGGTGCTATTCGACATTTCGCTAGACCTGCCCCGAGGTCAGATTGTCATCCTCACCGGGCCGTCTGGGTCGGGTAAAACAACTTTGCTAACCCTGATCGGGGCACTGCGCACCCTGCGAGAGGGCAGCCTACGGGTAATCGGGCAAGAGCTAGTGGGTCTGGGCAACTCGGCCCTGGTCGAAGTGCGCCGTAACATTGGTTTTATCTTTCAGTCCCACAATTTGTTTGAGTCGCTGACCGCCAGCCAAAATGTGGAGATGGCGGTGGAGCTAACCAGGCGCTTTGGCTCTAAGCAAGAGCAGGCGGTGGATATTCTCACCAAGCTGGGTCTGGCGGACCGAGTAGATTATAAGCCCAAGTCTTTGTCGGGGGGGCAAAAGCAGCGAGTTGCGATCGCCCGTGCCCTGGTCAACCATCCCAAGCTGGTGTTGGCGGACGAACCCACCGCCGCCCTCGACAAAAAATCAGGCCGCGATGTGGTGAACCTGCTGCATCAGCTTTCCCGCGAGGAGGATTGCACGGTGCTGATGGTCACCCACGATAACCGTATTCTAGATGTGGCAGATCGGATTATTAACCTGGTAGACGGGCGATTGGAGTCGGATACCAGCCCAAATGCGTTTGTGCAGAGTCACACGGTTAAAGGCGCAAACGACGTGGATGCTCAGATGTTTATCATGTGATGGGGCATTTATTTGTCCTTTGGGCGTAGCTCAAAAGCGAGGTCAGCGCGAATGATCAAGGAGAGCCCGTAGGCAAAAGTAAGGTTACGTCTGATCGACAGACAGGACCCATGGGGACAAACTCCAGAGGTTGGGCGAGCCATAAGGGGGGGCTTGTCAAGCTACTCAAAAAATCTGAGCAACTTGTGAAGTCATAAAAACTCAACATTCATTACAGAGCAATTGCTTGAACCTGGCTGATCCCTCATAAATTCCTCAAAGTCTTTTTTTACTCTGAATTTCATAGAGTGTAGGTTTTGGGTTCTAGGTTTTAGGTTCTAGCTTCTCTAGCACTCTTATAACCCCCAACACCTCATACTCAACAGCCTGCTTCAGCTCAAAACGTTTGAGGAACCGCTATGCAAACCTCTGCACCCGCGACTACCCAGTTCGCCACCCTGGACGGCAATGAAGCGGTGGCTCGGGTGGTCTACGCCCTCAATGAAGTGATTGCCATCTACCCCATTACCCCGGCCTCGCCCATGGGCGAATGGGCCGATAGCTGGGCCGCCAGCGGCCAGCCTAATCTGTGGGGCACGGTTCCCGCTATCGTCGAAATGCAGAGCGAGGGCGGCGTAGCGGGCGCGGTCCATGGGGCATTGCAAACGGGGGCGCTGACCACCACGTTTACGGCCTCCCAGGGGCTGCTGTTGATGCTGCCCAACCTCTATAAGATTGCCGGAGAACTGACCCCCTGTGTGATTCACGTGGCGGCGCGGTCGGTGGCTGGCCAGGCACTCTCGATTTTTGGTGACCATAGCGATGTGATGGCGGCCCGGAGTACGGGCTTTGGCCTGCTGTGTTCGGCCTCGGTGCAGGAGGCGCAGGATATGGCTGCGATCGCAACTGCTACCTCCCTGGCTAGCCGGATTCCGTTTATCCACTTTTTCGATGGCTTCCGCACCTCCCACGAGATTCAAAAAGTTGAGCTACTGGGGGAGGATGGGTTGCGATCGCTAATCGACGACGACCTGATTGCCCAGCATCGCCAGCGGGCGCTGAGTCCCGACCATCCCGTGATTCGAGGCACCGCTCAAAATCCAGATGTGTTCTTCCAGGCGCGGGAAACGGTGAATTCCTATTACCAGAACTGCGTTGAAGTGACCGAGCAGATAATGAACCAATTTGCCCAGCTCACCGGACGACAATACCAGCCCTTTGAGTACCACGGCGACCCCAACGCTGAGCGAGTGATTGTGCTGATGGGCTCCGGTTGTGAAACCGCCCAGGCGACTGTAGATGCCCTCAACGGGCGAGGGGAAAATGTCGGGGTGGTCAAAGTTCGCCTCTATCGCCCCTTTGATGCCCAGCGGTTTGTGGCGGCCTTGCCCAGCAATGTTAAAGCCATCAGCGTGCTAGACCGGACCAAGGAGCCGGGCAGCACCGGAGAACCGCTCTACCTGGATGTACTCACCGCTCTGATTGAGCAGCGCTTTACCACCTTGAACGGAGATTTTCCCATCGTTGTGGGGGGGCGCTATGGGCTGTCTTCAAAAGAATTTACCCCAGCCATGGTCGAAGCCATCTTCGACAATCTCTTGCTCGATGACTTTCAGGGGAATTTGGTCCAGCCCAAAAATCATTTCACCATTGGCATCAACGACGATGTCACCCACACCAGTCTGCCCTACGACCCGACCTATTCGATTGAACCGGAACAAACCATTCGGGCAGTCTTCTATGGCTTAGGATCAGACGGCACCGTCGGGGCCAACAAAAACACCATCAAAATTATTGGCGAAGCCACCGACAATTACGCCCAGGGCTACTTTGTTTACGATTCTAAAAAATCTGGCTCAGTCACCAACTCCCATCTGCGGTTTGGCCCCGAGCCTATCCAGGCATCCTATCTGATCGACCAGGCCAACTTTGTCGCCTGTCACCAGTGGATGTTGCTCAACCAGCTCGATATTCTCGGACCCGCCATGACCGGGGCCACCTTTTTGCTCAATTCTCCCTATGCCGTCTCAGAAACCTGGAACCAGCTACCGGAGAGAATACAGGCGCAAATCGTCCAGAAGCAGCTCAAGGTCTATGCCATCAATGCCCACCAGGTGGCCCGTGAGGCAGGCATGGGCGGACGCATTAACACCGTGATGCAGACCTGCTTCTTTACCCTGTCCAAGATTTTGCCCCAGGCCGACGCCATTACCGCCATAAAGACCTCGATTCGCAAGACCTACGCCAAAAAAGGGGACAAGATCGTCCATATGAACCTGCAGGCGGTGGATCAGACCCTACAGAACCTGTATGAAATTCCTATCCAAGAAGATTTTCGGGTAAAAACCATTCCCCCGCTCTCCTCACCTGTTCCCGAGACCGCACCGCCCTTTATGAAAGAGGTGCTGGGTCAGATGATGCAGCGCCAGGGCGATAACATTCCTGTCAGCGCCCTGCCCTGCGATGGCACCTACCCCACCGGCACCGCCCGGTTAGAAAAGCGCAACATCGCCCAGGCGATCCCAGTGTGGGACCCAGACGTGTGCGTGCAGTGCGGCAAGTGCGTCATGGTTTGCCCCCACGGGGTGATTCGCAGCAAGGTGTACGGGCCAGAACACCTGGAGACTGCCCCCGCCACCTTTAAACACACTGCTGCCCGGGAGTGGGCAGAACAGGCTTTTACCATCCAGGTGGCAGCGGAAGACTGCACCGGCTGCGGCATCTGCGTGGATGTATGTCCGGCGAAAAACAAATCTATTCCCCGGCTAAAGGCGATCAACATGACCCCGGTCTACCAGACGGTCTCTGAGGCAAGCCCCCCAACCCCCAATCCTAGGGGAGCAAAGGCGCAAGGTGCTGGCTTGGCTGAGAACACCGAACATCCAGTCTCAGAGGACTTTGAGGACAAGTTCTCTAGTGAAACCAATGCTATCGTCGATCTGCGGCAACAAGAGAAACCCAACTGGGGCTTCTTTTTGAATCTGCCCAACCCCGACCGGCAGCAGCTCAAGCTGCACAAGATCAGCCAGCAACAGATGCAGGAACCCCTGTTTGAATTTTCAGGAGCCTGTGCGGGCTGTGGTGAAACCCCCTATCTAAAACTGATGACCCAGCTGTTTGGCGATCGCCTGCTGGTTGCCAACGCCACTGGCTGCTCGTCGATCTACGGTGGCAACCTGCCCACCACCCCCTGGAGCCACAACGCCGAGGGGCGCGGCCCGGCCTGGTCAAACTCGCTGTTTGAAGACAACGCCGAGTTTGGTCTGGGGTTCCGAATCTCCATCGACAAGCAGGCGACCTATGCCGCTGAGCTGCTCACTCAGATTGCTAAAGACAGTGGGCAGACCGGTGAGCGGGCGGCCCTGTCCGCCCTGGCGCAACAGATTCCCAGGGCGCAACAAACCGACGAAGCCGATATTGTCGAACAGCGGGAGCGGGTCAACCAGCTCAAAGCCATTCTGACTGACCTCACCCGTCGAGGCGTGTCAGAAGACCTGAATGCCAGGATTAAACAACTGCTCTCCGTGGCCGACACCCTGGTGAAAAAGAGTGTCTGGATTGTCGGTGGTGACGGCTGGGCCTACGACATCGGCTATGGCGGCTTAGATCATGTGCTGGCCAGCGATCGCAACGTCAACATTCTGGTCCTCGACACCGAGGTCTACTCCAACACCGGCGGACAACAATCCAAGGCCACCCCTAAAGCAGCCGTTGCCAAATTCGCCGCCGCCGGTAAAACCGCAGGCAAAAAAGACCTGGGACTGATGGCCATGACCTACGGCAACGCCTACGTCGCCAGCGTCGCCATGGGAGCCCGTGACGAACACACCCTCAAAGCCTTCTTAGAGGCCGAAGCCTATGATGGTCCCTCTTTGATCATTGCCTATGCCCACTGCATTGCCCACGGCATCAACATGACCACCGCCATGCACCACCAAAAAGCCGTCGTCGACTCTGGTCGCTGGCTGCTCTACCG
>JBCBQD010000174.1:0-12265 GCA_039820425.1 Cyanobacteria bacterium J06635_1 | reverse complement strand
CCATCATTACGCTAGTAAAGCCGTTGCGGATGGCAGAGTAGCAGGTCGCAGGGCTATTGCCGTGGTCCTGGTGCATCACAATGGGGATGTGGGGATAGGTCTCAATTGCAGCCAACACCAGGTGGCGAAGGAAATTTTCACCTGCGTACTTGCGAGCACCACGGGACGCCTGCAAAATCACAGGGCTGTCAGTTTCATCAGCAGCCTGCATGATTGCCAGGATCTGCTCCATGTTATTAACGTTGTAGGCGGGAATGCCGTAGCCATTCTCAGCCGCGTGATCCAGCATCAGCCGCATTGGTACGAGCGCCATAAAATCCTCCTAATTACTTTCGCCTTCTGGCAATCCTAAGTTTAAAGACCGGGTAGGTGTCTTATCTGTCAATAATAAGTCAGAATACCTACTTTATAAAGAACTGTTTCGAAAATCTGATCCTTTAATTAAGAATACCAGGATGCCAGAACAAATGATGTCAAGGTCCCTACCCTTCTGGAGGGATATCACTTTGTCAAGAAAAAATGGGTCGCCTGGGATTCGAACCCAGGACCAATCGGTTAAAAGCCGAGTGCTCTACCGCTGAGCTAGCAACCCTCGCTAGTGTGCCAGTGTGTGCTTAACACGGTTAATAATCCTAGCATACAAGCAAGCCCTTCTAAGTGGCTCAGTAGATTTTGGATGGGACAGTGAAAGTTTGGGTACCTCTAGGGGCTGTCACAGCTGAATTTTTGGGGTTTGCGATGAGTGGGAACACGCGCTGGGTGGGGAGGGGGCGCTGTTGGTATCAGCTTTTCTCTAGATAGCGGCTGTCTATCAAAAACGTACCGCGCTCAAATCGTACGCTCCAATAACCGCCTGGTTTTTGCTCAACGACAGTGCCTTCTTCGCCCACTGCGACCAAATCTGGGGGGCGCAGCATGGGCATAGGGTCGGCGGTTTTGAGAAAGGGGGGCGCAGTGCTCACGCGAACGCAATCGCCAATGGTAAAGGCGGAAGTTGACATTTTGGATTTTGGATTTACGGCTCAAGGGGTGTTTTGGATTTTGGATTTATAGCCCCAAGGGGTATTTGGGGTTTCGGATGACGTGCGGGCTGCGATTCCCAATCTAAAATCCCCAATCCAAAATCTAAATTTCTTCTCTCATGGTACCTGCCAGGCTCGCTGGTGGTACTTCTCTGGGGCGGAGTAGGGGTCTGCTGCGGGATGGTCATGGCTGTGGCCGTCATGATGGCCGTGGTGATGGTCGTGATGGTGGCCCTGTCCAAGGGCAGCTATTCGAAACTTGCACATTTCGCAGTTCATTTTGACCTGGCTGAGCTGGGTTTCGATTTCGCGCTGTCTCAAGATTTTAATCAGCTGGGGATGGATGCCTATCTCGGGAAGGCAGCTGACGTCAACGTCAGGATACTGGGCTTGCTGTTCAGTGGCAACGGCCATGATTTTTTTAACCAGGACGCCGGTAAACATGAAGTAGGGCAGTACGATGATGCGCTTAGGGTGGTAAAGTCGGGCCCGACGAAAGCCTTCTGTTAGACGGGGGTGGGTGATGCCAATGAAGCATAGCTCCACGGTGTGGTAGCCGCTGCCCTCCCAAAGGATGCGAGCAATTTTGAAGACATCGCCGTTGGCGTCTGGGTCGCTGGCCCCTCTGCCGACAAACAGCAGGACAGTGTCTTGGCGAGCGATCTGCTGGGGATTGTACTGGGGCTGATCAAGCGCATCCAGGCGGGTGCGCCACAGGTCGATCATTTCGGGGGTGATGCCAAAGTGGCGACCGTAGTGAAAGGTGACCTGGGGATGGCGGGCGCGGGCACGGTCAAGCTCATGGGTGACGTCAAATTTATTATGCCGGGCGGCAAAGAGCAGGATGGGTAAAACTGATAGATCGGTGTAGCCCTGGTTAACGCACTGGTCAACGCCGTCCTGGATGCTGGGGGTGGTGAGTTCTAGAAAGCAGGGTATCACCGGTCGCGATGGGTCGGCAGCCTGGTAAGCGGCGGCAAAATCAAGTAGCTCCTGTCGACCTTGCTGATCGCGGCTACCGTGGCCCACCATGAGAACGGGTCGCTGAATGGGCAGTGGCGGCAGGGTTAGATGGGGTAAATGATCTAAGCTCTGGATCGTATCGGATAGTTGAATTGTAGTCATAGTATGGACTCCGTTCCTGTGCGACGCAGGAAGTAGAGTGAAAAGGTAGTTAGCAGGCGTTCTGACTTGGGGAATTTTGGATTTTAGATTTTGGATTTTAGGCCAGACACCCTCCAAAATCCAAAATCACCAATCTAAAATCGCATCACAGCTGCGGCACAGTGTCGGATTCTCACCGAACTTTCCCTGGCAGGCTACCGTTCACAAGTGCTTCGTGATCTTAGCTCACTCCCTGCGCACTCTGTAGAGGCCGTAGAATGCTGAGGACAGGCCTCTCATTTTGGATTCGAGATTTTGGATTTTGGGGTTGAAACAACAGGTTCCGAGGTGACATGGCGGGTGCGAGTCCGGCGAGAGCTGGAGGATGCGGAGACGGGGATTGGGCTGGGGGTGAATGTTGCGATCGCGCTCCTCATCCTCGCCTCAGCGGCCATCTTTGTGGTCCAAACCTATCCTCTGCCACCCACGGTGCAAGCCGGGTTAAAAGTTTTAGATTGGGGCATCATCGGCATCTTTTGTGTTGAATATTTTGTCCGGCTATGGTCAGCTGAGAAACCGCTGCGCTATTTTTTTAGCGTGTATGCCCTGGTGGATTTGCTGGCGATTTTGCCGCTGTTGGTGGGCTGGTTTGATATTCGCTACCTGCGTCTGATCCGCTGGTTTCGGATTTTGAAACTCGCCCGTTTTTTAGAAGAAGAACCGTGGCTCGGTAAAGACGGCATTATTGTGGCGCGGATTGTATTCACGCTCTTTGCGATCATTTTTATCTATTCGGGGGCGATTTACCAGGTTGAGCACCCGACTGACCCGGATGCGTTTAGCACTTTTTTAGATGCGGTTTATTTTGCCGTGGTGACCATGACCACCGTCGGCTACGGCGATGTCACCCCCGTCTCCGAAGCCGGGCGGACGCTAACCGTGATGATGATCTTGACGGGGATTGCCCTGATTCCCAGTCAAATCGGTAGTCTGTTGCAAAATATCAATCGCATCAACGCCAAGACAAAACTCACCTGTCTCAGCTGCGGGCTCAGCAGTCATGAAGCTGACGCATTGTTTTGTAAACGATGTGGGGCTGCGTTGCCTGGGCAGTCAATTAAAAATGAAAGCAGTTGAAAGGTTTGGCTGACCGTCAGATCCCTGGCTTCTTTTGCGGGCTCAACCTAGATTTTGAGTTTTGCCGAGAAGCCGGGGATTTAAACCCCGGAAGCCATGTTGCTAAAACTGCTCGAACGCCTTCTTAACCAGCTGTTTTGCCTTAACATCAAGCTTGACCCAATCGATATCGTTGATCTCTTCGTCAAACAGGGCCGTGTCGATTTCTAAAGGGGTTTCTACCTGGGTGGCGTCGTAGTTTGTGCAGCAAACCTGGTAGCAAAGCTGCCACAGATCGATTCTTTGCTCGTGCTCACCCTTGCTGAGACAGAGGGTGTAAACATGCTGAGGTTGAGGTAACTGGTTTAGCTGAGACTGGAGCCGGTCATAACTGTCTGGGTCTGCATCTTCCATTTGTTGCTGCAACTGTATGTACATTTGCCGCTGATTTTCGGTGGTGTCCTCTGGCCAGATCATCTGGTCTTCGTAGTTACCCTGCCATTGCGAGGTGTCTAACTGTTTCCGAATGTTGTCGATCACGCGAATCAGGGCAGGCTGCATTAAAATCTGGGCTTGCTGCTGAGCCAGGTCGTGGGCAAATCGAGGCATTACATGTGTTGAGAAACTAGATGAGACCTCTATTTTGCCACGGTTGGGCTGGGGTGATTGTGTCTGGAATCGAGGTTTAGCTAGCTGAAGTCATCTCTATCAGCATCTACACGACCCGATGGCCGCTTAGAGCTTCGCTGTCGATCTGTGCGTTGTTCCGCGTTAACAGGATCCCATTAAAGCGATGACAGGCGGCTAGACCTCCCTGATACCTGACCTTTCCCTACCATTATGTTTACTAAATTTTGCTGTTTCCTTAGTTTGGGGCTAGCGACCACGTTTCTTGGTGATAGTTTGCTGTCAACAGCGGGGGCGATCGAAGATAGCCCCCAGTCAAATGCTGTACAAATCGCCAGTGCCTTACCGCAAGTGATCGAAGTCAACGGCCAGGGCAACGCGACGATCACAGCCGATCAAGCCCAAGTCACGCTGGTCTTTTTGACCTCTGACCTCGATGAGCTCTTTGCTGAGCTGATGGAAACCTACGAAGAAGCGGTCGAAGCGGGGGAAATTACTTCTATCTTGGGCAGCATCAATATGTCTCTGGACGATCTTGACGAGATTACCGAAGCGGATTTGCAACCTGTGCTGGATGCACTGACCGCTGCAGGGATTGACTCAGATCAGCTTGAGCTGAACCTCGAACATGACGTTTGGGCAGCTGGCCCCGTGGCGAATATTAAAGGGGCGAGTGTTGCATTTCAGCTGCAAAAGCCCACCGTTGAAAGCTTGGAGAAATTGTCTGAGTCGATTGATGTTGCGATCTCAAACGAGTCTGACATTTTCTTAGTCGAGCGCCGTGCCCAATACAGCACCGAGCAATGCGACCGGCTCGAGCAGGATGCCTATGCATCGGCGGTCAGCGATGCCCGCAAACGAGCAGATGTGATTGCTGAAGCCTTGGGAGTCGAGCTAGAAGCAGTCCCCTCTGTGGCAGAGCCTGGCAATGAGTATGGATATTTTCAACCTCAGTGTGAGGTCGGGGCCGCGGCTCCTGACGGGTATGGCGGGGGTTACGGCTACGACTTATTTGAGCTGCAGGCGTTTTCTCCCCCCGAAATTACACTCACGCGAGCACTGCGAGTGACGTTCTCTGTGCGTTAGATAGGGGCGGGATGAAATCGTGACTGCGACAGTGGTTACAGCAAGCTGGTAAATTAACATCGTTGCTGAGCCTGTGCAGCATGCGTCTTTACCTCGTTTTTGCCCTGCTACCTGCGATCGCCGCCTTCACAGCTGGCAGCATTACGATCTTTGCCTGGCAGCGACGAGAGTTACCTGGGGCAAAGGTTTTTAGCCTATTTGCCAGCAGTGTTTTTATCTGGTCTTTTTTTGCCGTATTTGAGTTTCTCAGCACGACGGCCAGTAGCCGGGCTCTCTTTGGCAAGCTTGAATATTTTGGTATCACCAGCTTTCCAGTCTTTTGGCTGATCTTTACGCTGCAATATACCCAAAGTGATCGTTGGCTAAACAAACGTAGTGTGGCTGCGCTGATGGTAGTGCCTAGCGTGAGTCTGATCTTAGCGATCACAGATCCCTGGCATGGGCTGATTTGGCGCTCGACCGCATGGAGGGCTGAGCCCTATCCAGATTTAATCATTGAGCACGGCTGGTGGTTTAACCACGTGATGGCACCCTATAACTATTTGCTGGTGATCGTTGGGATTGGAGTTTTGCTCAAATCTTTTTTGGGCAGTAGCCATGTTTACCAGCGGCAAGCTTTAAATCTGCTCACAGCCGCCATGATCTCTTTCATGTGCAACGTGCTTTACATCGTTGCAGATGTCAAGCTATATGGGCTGGATCTAACCCCGGTTGGCTTTGCCATTAGCAGTACATTGCTTCAGCTGGGCCTGTTTCAAAGCAAGCTGTTTGAGGTATCTCCGATTTCCTACCGCACGGTTTTTCTCAACAGTGCTGAGGCCGTCATTATTTTGGATCTCAGAGGGCGTATTGTGGATCTCAACCCCAGTGCCCTCCAGGAAAGTAGCCTTCCCCGAGCCTTAGGGGTTCATTTTGAAGCTGCTTTTCCACACTATTACAAAATTTTCCAACCGTTGCCTGACAAAGAAACCACGCAAACGGTAGAACTTAATCAACAGCCCCCGGCCTTTAAGGAGGTTAAGGTGCGATCGCTACTGAGTCAGGGCAAGCGACAGGTAGGGTCGTTGATCATCATTCGTGACATTACCCTAGAGCGACAACAGCAAGCCCAGCTCGAGAAATTTGCTTATTTTGATAGTCTGACTGGCCTCTATAACCGACGACAGTTTGAGTTACGTGCCCAAGCAGCCCTGCAAGATGAAACCAACTTACCCATCGCTTTGCTGTATATAGATTTGAACAAATTTAAGCCAATTAACGATACCCATGGCCATGAAATCGGCGACGCCGTTTTGGTGCAGGTGGCCAATCGATTGAAACATAGCGTTCGACAAGGGGATATCACAGCGCGAATGGGCGGGGATGAGTTTGTGGTGCTGCTCTTGCATGCTAATCGGGCCGTTGCCTTAAACACCCGTCGTCGCATGTTAGCTGCCTTGACACAACCCCTGCATGTGCGAGAGCTCACCCTATATATTAGTGCCAGTATTGGCGTTGCGTGCTGTCCCCAAGATGGCCGCATGCTGAGCGATTTATTAAATCAGGCTGACCAAGACATGTATCGCACCAAGCAGCAAGACCTGCCCTACAGCTGAGTCACATAGAGTGGTTATAGCTGATTAAACCAGGCCGTGAGTGCCACGGCCAGGGCATCGGCGGCATCATCGGGTTTAGGAATCTTATCTAGATTGAGCTCACGGGCAACTGCCTCTTGCACAGCGGTTTTATCGGCATTGCCATAGCCGGTCAGCGCTTGCTTAATTTGGGCTGGGGTAAACTCCACAAACGGGAGCTGATGCTGAGCCAAGACCAACATCACCACACCCCGTGCCTGGGCCACCAGAATTGTGTTGCCCATGCGATAAAAGAAAAGTTTTTCAATCGAAACCGAATCCGGGTGATAGGTCTTGATGACGCTGTGCAGGTCGTCGTGAATCGTGCAGAGGCGAGAGCCCACCTCTGTGCCTGCCGGGGTTTGAATGACGCCAAAATCAATGACGTCTATGTCAGGCGTCAGATCTCGAGCGGTGGCCGGGTCATATTCAATAATGCCAAACCCTAGAATAGCCAGACCCGGATCGAGGCCGAGAATGCGTTTACGCATATGAATTTGCGATTACCGCGCCCCAACGGGCTGACGACCGTTTGTAGCCGCCTCCGGCATCTGGACACCAAACGTTTGACCGAAGGTTTTCTCAACCTTATAGCCTGAGTCGATGGACTCTAGGGGATCTTTGCGCAGCCGATGGCGCAGACACAGGGCGATCACCTTTTGAATATCCTCTACCGTCACCTCAGTACGACCTTCATAGGCAGCCAGGGCTTTGGCCGCTCGGTTACTGACAATATCACCCCGCAGGCCATCCACATCTAGCTCTGAGCAAACCTGGGATATCTTGACCCGATATTCATGATCCATGGTGACTGTCTTAAGCCGCTGCTGGGCGCTCACAATCTTGGCTTGCAGCTCTTTTTGTGGGGCCTGGTGATTAGCCAGATAGGCCTCGGGGTCCTGATCAAACTCGGAGCGCTCTTCTACGATCTGTACCCGCTGCGCCGGGTCTTTGACCGTGCGAATCTCAGCGTGCATGCCAAAGCGGTCAAGCAGTTGGGGGCGCAGCTCACCTTCTTCGGGGTTGCCAGAGCCAATCAAGACAAACTGGGCCGGGTGACGAATGGAGATGCCTTCGCGCTCCACCGTATTCCAACCGGAGGCGGCTGAGTCAAGCAACACATCGACCAAGTGATCGTCTAGCAGATTGACTTCATCGACGTAGAGCAGGCCCCGGTTGGCTTTAGCTAACAACCCTGGTTCAAAGGCTTTTACCCCTTCTGAGAGAGCTTTTTCGATATCGATGGTGCCGCAGACCCGGTCTTCGGTGGCTCCGAGAGGCAGATCGATCATCGGCACTTTTTTCTGCGCGATCGGGATATCGCCCTCTCGCGCTTGCCGCACATCGGGGTCATTTGGAGCCCGGTTGAAGGGATCGTCTGCAACGACGTCAATTTCTGGTAGTAAATCTGCCAGCGCTCGAATCGTGGTTGACTTGCCCGTGCCGCGATCCCCCATGATCATGACGCCACCGATCTTGGGATCGATCACATTTAAGATCAGTGCCAGTTTCATATCATCCTGACCGATGACCGCAGTAAATGGAAAAACAGCTCGACGGGGTGCAGTGGCAGTAGTCACAGGGCTTCTTATAGGTTAATGATTTGAAATGTCCGCCTCTTATTGTGCCACAGGAGGTTCCTCAGCAGGATCTTCCAAAGGCACTCGATATTTTATGCTAAGCGTCCTGAGTTGGTTACCCTCCGGCAGATCTTCCCGAGAAATTCCCAATATTTGGGTAGCCTAAGCTCGGGTTTATTTGGGTTTAGACCGGTTTTCCTGAAATGGTTCACTTAGTGTGCGAGGTTTGAATGCGATGCAGCAGCTGAATAACTTGAGATTGGGCCAAAAGTTTACGCTGATGCTGATGGTTGTGTTTTTAAGCGGCATCTTGGTGAGCGGTTTATCGCTATCTTATTTACTCAATCGCAGTACCCAGGCTGAGCTTACCAATAAGGCGCTGATGTTGATGGAGACCATGAATTCAGTGCGGAGCTACACCAGCACCGAGGTTAAACCACAGCTAGCGGATCGTCTGGAGACAGAGTTTTTACCTGAAACAGTGCCCGCTTACTCTGCCCATACGGTCTTTGAGACGCTGCGGCAGTCGTCAGCTTATTCAGATTTTTACTATAAAGAAGCGGTTCTCAATCCGACGAACCCCCAAGATAGGGCCGACACGTTTGAGTCAGATCTGATAGCAGCGTTTCGTCGGCAGCAAAATCCTGGAGAGGTCAGTGGGTTTCGCACCAGCTCGGGAGACGATTTGTATTACATTGCTCGACCGATCAAAATTACTCAGCAAAGTTGCTTAGAGTGCCACGGAACGGTGGCTCAGGCTCCTAAAAGTATGGTGGAGCGGTATGGTGCGAATAATGGATTTGGCTGGCAGCTGGATGAAATCGTGGGGGCTCAGGTGATCTCGGTACCGGCAGAGCGGGTGCTTAAGAATGCGCGTCAGTCCCTGGTTTTAATTTTGGGCACGTTCATTATCATTTTTGCAGTGGCAACTTTCTTGGTGAACCTGTGGCTTAAGCGTCATGTGGTGCGCCCTATCAATCGCATGGCCATGACCGCAGAGGCGGTCAGCATGGGGGATACTAAAGCCGAGTTTGTGCAGACGTCGAAGGATGAGGTGGGCAAGCTGACCGAGTCGTTTAATCGGATGCGGATGAGTTTACAGATGGCGATGCAGCGGCTTGAACGTAATCGCGGTGATAAACGTAAATCGGGCGGGCTGTCTTGAGGCTTTAATTTTGCACTGGGCAAGCAGCCGCATTGCCCCTACGGGGTGATCGGTTAATTGCAACTCATTCTGAATGGACGGACACGGGGGGTCCCGCCCCTACGAGTGCTCCGTGAATTGCTACAAAATCCCGAGCCAAAATGCTTCCCCTGCTCCCTCTGCTTCCCCTGCTCCCCCTGCCTTCCCTGCTCCTTTTTCTCGCCCACTACCCACTACCCACTACCCACTACCCACTACGTTCCACTACCCACTACTCCTGCATCTCCTGCCGAAACGTCTGAGCTTGCTTGGCATCTGGGATCTCGGCGGCTAATTGTTGCACCAGAGCGACGGGGGCCAGATGGGGATAGGCATCCAGGGTTTCTTCGATGATCAGGTCAGCCATGGGGCCAATGCAGCGGGTCAAGGCTTGCTGAGCGCGTTGTAAAAATTCTGGGCTGAGGGCGGCTTCATCGGGGGCGGTGGTTGTATTGTCCCCTGATTGCAAGGCGGTTGAGGCGCTGCTCATGCCGTCAATCTGAACCATGGTTTTCCCTGACGCGGACGCAGGCAGTTGGATCTGGTTGATAAAGCTTTCGGCCTGGTCGGCCTGGGACAGTTGGGCGGCGAGGAGCTGTACGAGTTCTCGAGGGGTGGCCTGGGGATGTTGTTCAAGGGTTTCTTGAATCACGATGTCGGCCATGGGGCCAATGCGGCGGCTCAGCTCTTCGCGGCATTGCTGCATAAATGTGGCATCGTGCTCCCGTGAGGTGGATGCACTTTGGGGAGTGTCTATGGAGGCTAGTTGTAGTGCTCGACGTTCATTAACCTGTTTCGGAAAGGCTGTTTCCAAGGCGGAAATAACTTCCTGGGCTGACTGGTAGCGATGCTTTGGAATTTGCTGGGTCAGTTTTTCTAAAATGCTGAGCAAGGCTGGATTTGCGTTGAGCTCAGCTTGCCAACGCCATTCTAAGGAGTCGCGGTCCATCAGGTCGCGGGGATGTTTGCCGGTCATGAGGACAATGACAGTCACGCCGAGGGCATAGAGATCGCTACTCGGGAAGCATTTGCCCAGGCGCATTTGCTCAGGGGGCGAATAGCCAAACTTACCGGCGACGGTGGCGGAATGCTCAGTTGCGCCACCGTCGTCGTCGAGCAGGTCGGCAACGGCATTATTTACCAGGCCAAAGTCAATCAGCACGGGCAGCTGCAGCTTTTGAGAGTACATCACGTTCTCAGGGGAGATATCTCGATGCATGATGTTGAGGCTGTGCAAATGATCGACCACCTGCAGCATTTGCATCAGCCAGGGGATCATCTCGGCTTCTGAAAAGCGTTTACCTGCTTGCTTACGCTGCTGGAGCAGATTGAGATAGTTGACCCCGTCGATGTATTCGATGCCAATGAAAAGGCGCTGGGCCTGGGTAAAGCAGGCTAAAAACTTAGGAATCTGGGGGTGGTTAATTTTGTACAGGGTTTTGGCTTCTCGTTTGAAAAGGTTAATCGCCTTGTGGAGAGCCTTACCACTGTTTCTGACCGGTTTGAACTCCTTGAGGACGCAGTGCTCGTCAAAGCGCTGGCTATCTTCGGCCAGGTAGGAGATGCCAAACCCGCCCTGACCCAGAATTTTTTTGATGGTGTAGCGTCCGGCTATTTTGGTCTCAAGGGGCAGAGGCACCTCTGGATTGGCAGGGGCCGCCTTAGGGTGGGATGGAGCAGCCGGTGGGGGTGTAGGGGTTGCAACTGGCTGAGGATTGGGCTTTGCAGCTGGGAGCTTGGCTTTTGGCAGCGCCGCCGCTGGGGATACATGGTAAGCCGAAATCGGATCTTGAATATTTTTGAGCTGTAGCGGACCGGTGGCTGTGGCGTTGAGGGTAAGGCGCGATCGCACCACGTCATAGACAACCTGCGATAGGCAAATGCCCCCGGGTCTGGCCTGGGTTTGCAGCCGAGCGGCAATGTTGACCCCGTTGCCCATCACATCGGTTTGGCTAAAAAAGACATCTCCTAAATGCACCCCTATCCGATGCAGCAGGGGGTGCGCTGACTGGGCATTGGTCCGGGCTAGATATCGCTGAATGGCCAGGGTACAGCTAACTGCTTGGACGGCGCTAACAAAATACATGAGCAGCCCATCACCGGTCGATTTGAGCACCCGCCCCTCAAACTTTTTGCAGCACTGGGCCATCAACTTTAGATCGCGATGGATAATGCGTAGCGTATTTTCTTCATCCACCGACATACGAGCGCTAAACCCCACGGCATCGGTCACCACAATTGCGGCCAGAGCGCGCTGACCTCGATTGGGATCTGGGAGTTCACTTTGCATTGTGGGCAGTGGGGAGGATGAACATTGGGGGAACATAGCGACGCTGGCCGATAAGCTGTTAGTTAGAGCTTCACTGCTAGCGCCAGGTATTTCTGAAGATTACCCGTGGGCCAATTTAGATACTGTCTAGCCTACGTTAAACCTCAACATCATCAGTATGCCCCCATGTTAAGTCTCAATAAGTCAGCCTTTTGGGGTTTTAAACAGTTTCAAAAGATGGGATGTTCAGTGTCCGGATAAAGGTTTTTTGGATCGTGAAAAGGAAGTAAGGGCCAAATCTACCTCTAGATTTCCAGAGGTGTGAAAATACGCTATGCGCCATCGGGCTGTTGTGCGTCAGCAAGTGCTATGGTTCCTGATCCTGATTTTTTCGCTCCACAGCCTGGCCATGACGTTGGCATTGGTGGTAAGTGCCCCCAGCAGCTTGAACGACATGTTGGCGCTGCTCTCGCTGGTGCTCTATACGCTGACGCTCTTGCCGAGTATTTTGCGCACCTTTCTGAAATATGACTGGTGGTTAGTGTCGTCGTTCAGGTTAGAGCTACGCCATCAGGTTTTGATTCTCAAGCGCAATCGTCGCACCCACGGAGTGGCAGCCTATAGTTTAGGCCTCAGTCATGCGTCTTTGTCACTAACGCTGAGCG
>JBCBQD010000173.1:0-12272 GCA_039820425.1 Cyanobacteria bacterium J06635_1 | reverse complement strand
CATATCGCGCATCCCCACCCAGGACAATGGCAATATCAGGCTGTTGTGCAGCAGTTGAGCTTGGGCTTAAGGCATGAATTGGGGAGTCGTGTCTTGGTGCGATCGCAGCAGCCGGTCTTGCTCGGCACAGACTCAGAGCCCAAGCCTGATATTGCCATTGTCCTGGGTGGGGATGCGCGATATGAGCATCACACACCTACCCCGGTAGAGATTGCCCTGATCATTGAGGTCACCGAGGGTGACTTAGTGCTAGATAACTATCTCAAAGCGATTGAGTATGCCGAAGCCGGCATCCCAGACTACTGGGTTTTTGATATCAGACGTCAGCAGCTTTACGTGTTTCGCGATATTTTCAATGGGTCTTACTGCGAGACCCGAGCGTTAGGGGTGGGTGAGGGGCTCAGCCCGCTCTGGTTTCCAGAGTTAACCATGACGATCTGCAGACCGATCCTGCGTCGCTTACTAACTCGGTATGGTCGCCGTCAATCAACGCTGCCCGCAACTCCCTTCATGTTTACGTGGCAAGAGACAGCCCCCGCTCCGCAATCTGCAGATGCTGCTGTAGACGCTTCTGTAGATGCTGCTGTAGACGCTCCTAGAGAACTGGTCGCAGTTGGCAGTGGGTCATCAAAACCCCATCTAGCTTAAAGCTTGGGTGTTGCCTCCAGGACAAACGACAGGTCTGGATGTGTGAATTTGCTTAATATTCGGAATTGCTTGACCTGAGTGGGAATACTGAAAATGGTCAGGCTGGTTCGCCGCTCGGGCTAATATCCATTGGCTGAGTGTTGCCTATGGCCAGTCTTCACCTGGAGTGGTTAACACCTTTGGTTCAACCCCAAATCCACCGCTCCTCTTTTGTGGGTCTATCCACGGGCTAACTGGCTTTGTAGGTTTAGACCTCCGCTAATTTGCCTGGATTGGTAACAGGGGAGCCCTCCTATCTATGAGCGATGCGCATCACTGTTTTTGCTAACGACAACCCCACCCTGCTTAAGCTGAGATTGTTGCAAGCCTTAGAAAAATCCAGCGGCAATACTTTCTTTATGGGGATGTCACCCCCGGTAGATGACTCAGGAGATCACTCGGCAACCCTATGAAAATCAGATCCGCCATTGCGCTAAGTCTCGTTCCCTTTGCGCTCTCCGCTTGCAACAGTCAGGTATCAGGCCCCCAAGCTCAAGACCTCCCCAATGCGACTCATCCGATTGAGGTAACCTTGCAGGTCGACACGACTCAACCAGAGCCTAACCTGCTGCGGGTTAGGGGTGAGACAACTTTGCCCAATGACTTTGTTATGCAGATTGGTGTTTGCCGGATGTTAGTCAAACTAGACGAGGCCAGCTCTGAAACATTTAGCTATGGCACCTGCGGCAGCTCTACTTACTATGAGATTCAGCGAGTTGAGGTAGACGATCAACAGTTTGCCGCGACTTTCAACGTGCCCACCGTTCAGGAAACTCGCAAAATTCAAATGAACTATGTTGATCGCAATCCTGATGACAAGGCCCGTGAGCTCGTGCCTTGGGAGTTTGTTAAAATTGAGGTCGATGGGTTTCCCAGCCAACAACCCGATCACATTTTGCAGATGATTGGGGGTCCACAGGGAATCAATCTCACCGGTAGCCGCGTTCGCGAACATCGGAGCTATACCTCTGACAGCCAGAAAAATTCCTATAATCAGGTCACCTGGGAGCAAAACCTAAAACTGTAAGAGGTCTTTCTCAAAGGGAAGTATTTTCAAGTTGAGCGGCAAGGGTTGAGATCGCAGCGTGTGCTTTATAGTAATCCCCCGTCTCGGTATCTGGGGTGGGCAAGGCTTGATAAACAGTCTGTAACTCATCTAGACCGTCAAGTTGGCGAATAATTTAGGTATAAGCCTCTGATCGATTATCAAGATAAACTTCGCCAGTGGTATCACTACGGTTCGGGCTTTGTGCAGCTGCCGTCAGCGCAGTTTGGAATTCACCGACCTGGGCCAGATGACCTGCGATGACCCCAAGGGCGTCTGCTTTTTCTAGATAGCAGCCACCCACGCTTTGATCGCTACCTGTGAGTGATTGGGCTTGTTCTAGAGTCTTGATGAGGAGTGCTTTAGCGGGCTGTGCCTGACCCGCTGCGGCCATCTCAACTGCAATGCTGGCCTGGGTTTTAGGCTTTAAGACGGTGACATTTATCTGCTCTGCCCGCTGTAGAGCTTGATCAAATTTGCCAGCCTTTGCCAGGTTAAGGGCAACCGCCTCACTGCGCTCAGTCTTATGGTTGTCGTAGGCAACTGCGATCTCCACAGCATCGGCGAAAACCGCATCGGCTTGTTCAGGGTGGCCAGCATCCATTAGCAGTAGGGCAATGGCTGATAGGGCCTCTGCCTTACCATATGGATCAGGGAGAGTCTCTGCAATCTGAAGGGCTGCTGCAAAGAGGGTATCTGGGTCAGGGAGCTGTCGTGGTGCTGTTACAGTTGTCGAGGGCTCTGGCAATAATGCCTGGGACTTTTGAATCATACAGCCATTGGAGATGGTGACGACAGCCAGTAGCACAACTGCTCTGGCTATTGGTTTAAATACAGATTCATGGGAGTGCTTGGGGCGGATAGGCGTTCTATAGGCGGGTGTTTATGTTTTTGCCAAGAGCGTTTTGATGCACCGCTTTGCAGAGCATCTACACTGTCCGGCCCATTTTTTCCAGAAGGTTACTTCTCAGCGTGGCACTGTTTAAATTTCTTTCCGCTGCCGCACCAGCAGGGCTGATGGCGTTTTGGCTGCCACGGTGGCAACCGATTGCCGTCTAGATAGAACCATTGGCCTTCTGGTTTGACAAACCGAGAACGTTCGTGCAGCTGGCCCAGCTCGGGGTCGCGATAAACAGCGACAAATTCTACCGTGCCGGTGTCATCCTGGGGACGTCCCTGGCTTGTGCTGACGATGACGAGATTTACCCAGCGGGTATTTTTAATGGTTTGGCGTAGCTGCAAACGCTCGTCAAATTTACGCTTTGAGGGATGATGGGTGGCGATGAGATAGTCGAGATTGCCCTTGCAAAAAGCGGTAAATCGCGATCGCATCAGCACCTCAGCCGTCGGTGCAGGTGTATGGCCTAATAGGTAGGGTTTACAACACTCTCGATAGGGTTGTTGACTCTGACAGGGACAGCCCCCTGGAAAGTCTCTAGATACTAACGCCATCACATCCTTCCTCTTGCTGCTACAGCCTAAACTGATCCCAATGGGTAATAGACGGAATCTCTGACGGCGTGGGGGTGGCGTTGGGGCGTTCGCCAGCGCGATCAAAGTGAATTGCCTGCATGCCTAGTTGGGTGGGGGCCATGACATCATTTCTAAGGTGATCGCCAATAAAGAGAACCCGTGAGAAATCTTGCACATCTGCTAGTTTGATGGCCGCCTGATAAATTTCAGTGCCGGGTTTCCGCCAGCCGCAGGCGGCACTGTCGAGCACAAAATCAAAGTAGGGCCGAAACCCATATGCCGTTAAAAATTTATCGGGCCAATCGGCCAGGAAATAATTAGAAACGACTCCCATTTGGACCTTGCCATGCCAGTAGTCGAGCATAGCTTGTACGCCAGTGGGCAGCCGTAGGGTTTTGGGATACGCGGTCGCAAATTGAGTGGCCATCGTCTGGATGACTTGTTGCACCAACTCAGGATCGGCCTGGGGGCGATAGGCTGCCAGAATATGCTGCATTCGTTCTTGCAGGGTATATTCTTTGGCCTTACCTGATAGATGGGCCTTGCGCCAGCGATGATAATCCTGGCGAAATTCCTCCAGAGTGTCATAGAGCCCTGCTTTGACGGGGACATGGTACATCGGAGCCAGCCCTGACTCGTCACCCGTTTCGTCAAAATCATCAATCAAGGTGTTAAAGCAGTCAAAGAAAATCCAGTCAAAGGTATCAGGTTGCAACATTAGGGAGGCGTTGGGGAGTAGCGGTGGTAGAAGATGTCATTCGTCCTGTTTATACGATAGGTAATTTTATGCGATAGGTAATAGGGTAAGGGGTAGTGTGCAAAGGTCAGTAGGCGATGGGTGACAGTCAATCAACAGGTGAGCCGATTAATCGAGTGTTGGTCGCTGGGGCGACGGGGGGGGTGGGGCAACTTGTGGTGGCCAAGCTATTAGGGTCAGCCTACAAAGTCAGGGCTCTATCACGCAGTATAGAAAAAGCGCAGGGCCTGTTTGGCGATCGCATCGAAATTGCTACGGGTGATATTCGCCAGCCTGCCACGTTGACGGGGGCTATCCAGAATGTGGATGCCATTATCTGCTGCACCGGGACGACCGCGTTTCCCTCTGAGCGGTGGCAGTTTGACCTGCCTGAGACAAATCCACTTGAGGCGGCTCTCAGCTGGGGCCGGATTTTCGTAGATGCGGACTATCGAGAGCAGCGATCGCAAAATAACCCCAATGCGGTCGATGCCGTCGGGGTTGCCAATCTAGTCAACGCTGCCCCAGCCAACCTTCAGCGCTTTGTGTTTGTGTCTTCCTGTGGCGTAGAGCGCAAGGGGCAGTTTCCGTTTAACCTGCTCAATGCCTTTGGCGTGCTCGATGCTAAAGCAAAAGGAGAACAAGCAATCCAGCAATCGGCGCTACCCTACACGATCATCCGCCCCGCCCGGCTAGTGGATGGACCCTATACGTCCTACGACTTGAATACCTTGCTCCAAGCCAAAACCGACGGTAAACGAGGAGTCGTCCTCGGCACTGGGGATCAGCTCAATGGTGAAACCAGTCGTATTGACGTGGCGGCGGCCTGTGTCGTGTGTTTGGCCTACCCTGAGTCAGAGAATATGATTTTTGAGATTGTCAATACTGGGAAGCGCCCTGAAAAGATTGATTGGGCACAGTTATTCAGGGCATTGATCTAAGGGCATTGATCTAAGCCCATCAAAAATTAAAGGGGTTTGGCAAATCCCAAACCCCTCAAGCATTCATGATTCGGTTAATACGTTTGCGACTAGACCCCTTATCCGGGAGTCACCTGTAGCACCAGGGCGCGTCTGTCAAAAGACTGAACCTTACCGCATTCTTTGAGGTCTTCAACGATTTGGCTGAGCAGTTCAACGGCGCGATCTCGATGCTGGTGCTCTCGGCCCCGCAAGCGAATGCGAAATTGAACGGTGTCCCCTTTTTCCAGCCATTCCATCGCATTACTAATGCGACGCCTATAGTCAGAATCCCCCACATTGGGGCGCAGCTTCACCTCTTTGAGGCTGGTCTTGTGGGAGGCTTGGCGATTGCGTTTTTCTTGCTGATATTTAAATTTGCCGTAGTCTAAAACCTTGGCCACAGGTGCGTCTTTACTTTGCGAAACCAGGACTAAATCTAGCCCCGCGTCTTGTGCAAGTTGTAGCGCTTCTTGGGTATCGACGATGCCGTGATTGGTGCCTTCATGGTCAATCAAACGAACCTGAGGTGCTTTGATTTGCCGGTTTTTAAAATGCTTCTGTGCGATAAGTCTTGTCCTCCGAAAAATTGATAAACGAAACGGCTAAATTTGCAGTACCCCAATATTAGCCTAAGCACCGCGATAGGCACCCTTTCTCTGTAAAGATTTGACACTTGCCCAGGGGGTAAGCTGCTACAGTCAGCTGCATAGGTGGGTCTGGGGCTGAGGTATGCAGCCTAACAACGTAATGATTTTTAAAGAACTACTTGAACTGTTGGGAGTCGCCGTATTTGCTGTGAGTGGGGCACTGGCAGCTGGCCGCAAAAGCTTAGATCTGTTAGGCGTTGTGGTGACGGCTTTGGTGACCGCGATTGGCGGAGGCACCCTCAGAGACGTCCTGCTCGATCGCTCCCCTGTTTTCTGGATTGAGCAGCCCGTTTACATCACCATTATTATGGTGTCAGCGTTACTCACTGTGCTGTATACCCGCTTTTTTAAGCCGCCTCAAAAGTCGCTACTGATCGCAGACGCCCTAGGTTTAGCGCTGTTTTCGATCAGCGGTGCCCAAGTCGCAGAGCAGGCCCAGCTAGCGGGCATCATCATTATCGTGATGGGCACGATCACAGGCACAGCGGGCGGCATTTTGCGAGATATTTTACTGGCCGACATCCCCGTGGTTTTGCGTCGGGGGCGTATTTATGCCACTGCAGCCATTGTGGGGATTGGGTTTTACTTATTGCTGCAAAACGTTGGTATCGAGCAGTCTGCTGCTGCTTTGGTCGGTATGTTAATAGTGGCAGCCCTGAGATTGGCCGCCATCATTTGGGGATTTACTTTGCCCGTCTTTCAACTGTCAAACCGATCGGATCCCCCCCTTTAGTCCAAACCTATTTTTAGTCCTGCTTTTGGAGTGCAAATCCATGAGTGCCCTCTCTGATAGAGCGCAAACCCAGAAACCCCAAGCACAGACCTTCATCAGCGATCGCAAGCCGCTGTGGAATGCAGGTGCGATCGCATACACCCTCCTCGGCTACCTAACTGGCCTCGCCCTACTTTTCCAGGGCAGTTGGCTAAACGTTTTAGGCGTCTTGATGTTGACCCACAGCCTGGTCTACTCGGCCTACCTATCCCATGAGTTTATGCACGGCACCATTTTTGCCGGTCGCCGTTGGAATGCGGTTTGGGGCACGGTGATGCTGTGGCTCAACGGAGCCTGCTACGGCAATTTTGATGACCTGGCGGTACGCCATATCTCCCACCACGTGGACCGAGTTGATTTTTCAGGGTTTAACCTGGCCGAGACCCTTGCAGCCCTCCCCAGGCCCGTGCGCTGGGCGGTGCTGGGGCTGGAATGGCTTTATTTTCCCGTGATTTCATTTTGGCTGCAGTGGCGCGGCGTACTCAAAACCTGGCAGCAGCCCGACCAGCGTGTGCGCGTGACGCTGACGCTGCTGATTCGCGGCATCCTGTTTACGCTGACGGGCTGGCTAGCCCCCAAGGCGCTGATGCTCTACTTTATCGCCTATATCGGAATGGTCAACCTGCTGCGCTGGATGGATGCGTTTCAGCATACCTATGAGGTGTTTCCGTTTGGGACGCCAGTGCCCGTGCGATCGCGCGAACAAGAGCAAGCCAATACCTTTTCGACTTTGATCTCCCCACGCTATCGGTGGCTCAATTTGCTGATGCTCAACTTTGGCTACCACAACGCCCACCACGAAGTGATGAAATGTCCCTGGCACAATCTGCCAGCCCTTGACCGCACTTTGTTTAAGGGCGACGAAGTACATTACATGCCCTTGTCACAGTTGATAACCAGCTACCACCGCTTCCGCATTCATCGCATTTTTTCAGGTCAGGGGCAGGCCACCGACGAAAACCGCCAACCCACCCCCGAGTCGTTTTATGGCGCAGTCGGCGTCTCATTTTTGACGGTTTTTTAACCCTTACCCATAAGCCTGTACAAAAGTTGGGTCTAATACTGCTTTGAGTGTCTCCTCAGAATGGGCTTCCGGAATCTGCCCCTGATCCTTTAGAAACTGACTCAGCTCCATCATGTGGCTCAGCAGATAAAGATCGCTGGACTCGTCCGCCAGCATTTTCACGTTGTTTTCAGGGCTGGTCAGATCAACACCTTGAAGTTCAGTTTCCACGTCTTCCGGTTCTAGCTCTAACCATTTACCCCCGATTTCCATTGCTTCATCTTTGTTGGTCTCGATGAACTCTCGTCCTTTGAAGATGCCTGTGACATAGGCTTGCGCTGCATCGGGATTGTTTGCAACAAACCCAGGATCAAACATAAACACATCCACAATGGCGGTGGGCATCTGCGATGTGTCATAGATGATGCGACCGTCTGATTGGGCATCGTTGGCCTGTTTTAAGAAAGGTGAGTAAGTGACCGCAATATCAATTCGACCAGCCTGATAAGCGGCGGCGGCAGCATCGGGTGTCAGGTTATTGATCTTGATATCGGTCTCACTCAGACCGGCTTCCTTCAGCACCTGGAGTAAGAAAAAGTGGCTGACTCCGCTCAGCTCTACCGCCACCTCTTTACCTTTGAAGTCGGCAATGTCAGTAACGCTATTACGCGCCAGAATGCCGTCACCCCCCAGGGAGGTATCCGCCACCTGAATGATGCGATAGTCTTGCCCCTTAGACAGCAAGGCAACCGCTTCAGAGGTCACATTATTTAAGCCTTGTAGCTTCTTTGCCCCGTAGGCGGCGTCGGCCTCAGTGCTGCCACTAAAGACTTTGTAATCAAGATCTAAACCACCCTCGTTAAAAAAGCCTTTTTCTAAGGCTACAAACAGGGGGACATAGCCAATCCAAAGCGTGCTGCCGGTGGTTGCCGATACCCCACCTGGCGCTGCAGCGGTATCGGGGCTTTCAGCGTCAGGGGTCTCAGTCGTTGTATCAGTGGTTGCATCAGGCGTCTGAGTACAGGCGTGGAGTGCTAAGCCGCCTGTCATCCCTCCCATCAGCCAAAGGGCGCGACGCCGGGTAAATAAAGGTGAAAACTGAGCCATAACGCCTCCTGAGTGCTTGATGGTTTTTGTAGATACGGGTGTCTTGGTAGATACTTAAGCGGATCTGGGAGCGATGTGATGTTAAGCACACTACGGATTGGGAAGAAGGAGAGGGGGGGAAGGGGAGACGCGGGGACGCGGAGATGGGGGAGATTTGGCAGTGCCTATTTGTTCGCAAGATGCAGGATTGACCGAAATCAACTGGCACCTTGCTGGAACACTTTATTGTCTTTCGCCTTTTGCCTTTCGCCCTTATCCCTGAGATTCTTTTAGCCAAATCTCCAATTTCTTAATCAGTTCCTGGCCTAACCGCCGGATCGCGGCGTGGGTGTTATAGGCAATGTGGGGTGTGGTAATCACATTATTTTGCTTGGCTAGGGCCAGAATCATGTCATTAGATTGCTCTGTCGAGGGCTCGTCTTCAAAGACATCCAGGGCAGCGCCAGCAATCTGTTGAGTTTTCAAAGCCGCCAGTAGGGCAGCGCTATCGACGATCCCGCCACGGGCGGTGTTGATCAAGTAGGCGGTGGGTTTCATTAGGGCTAGCCGACGGGCATTGATCAGGTGGTGGGTGGCCTGGGTCAGAGGCAAGTGCAAACTGAGGAAATCGGCGGCGGCGATCTGGCTATCCAGTGTCTCAGGGCTGGTTTTTGAGTTGAGGGTGCTGACCTGCATACCCAAGGCCGTCGCTTTTTGAGCAACTGCTTGGCCGATAGTGCCTGCACCGATGATGACCAGGTGTTGGTTGCTGAGTTCGATGCCTTGAAGTTTTTGGGGCTGCCACCGACCTTTTTGTAAGGTTTGGTGGGCAAGGGGGAGGTGGCGTGCGATCGCAAACATCAACCCAATCGTAAACTCAGCTACGGCGTTGGCGTTATAGGTGGGGCAGTTGATCACCGCGATCCCCTGGGCGTGGGCAACGGCTAGATCAATGTGGTCCATGCCCACCCCTGGCACAATAATGCACCGTAGCCGGGGTGACTGGCTGAGGACTGCAGCATTGAGCGTTGTCACACTGGTCACCACGACACCGTCAGCATCCTTGAGCCGAGCTAAAATCTCTGCTTCGGTTTGGGGCACGGTGTCATAGGTCATCACCGCCGTAAGGTTGCGCAGACGTTGCCAGGCATTGTCGGGCAGCTCAAGATAGTCAAGCACTACCAACTGTATGCGATCGCGACTCACCGAAACGCTAGTCTCCCCTGAGCGAGTGAATCACTTCGCGTTTGATGTCTAAAAACTGAGTCGAGAGCTTCATCTCAAGATCACGGCTTGTGGGCAGGTCGATGGCGATTTCCCGTTGAATTGTCCCTGGGTGGGTGCCCATCACATAGACTTGTTGGGAGAGAAAAATCGCTTCTTCGACATCGTGGGTGATCATTAAAACCGTGGTGTGGGTTTGATTCCAGAGTTCCAGCAAAAACTGCTGCATTTGCTCTTTGGTTTGGGCATCCAGAGCCCCGAAGGGTTCATCCATCAATAGAACTTCGGGTTCAGCGGCCAGGGCGCGTGCGATCGCAACCCGCTGTTTCATTCCACCTGAGAGCTGTTTGGGGTAAGCATCGGCAAATCGAGTTAGGCCAACCACTTCAAGGTAGTACTGAATGCGCTCTTTCTGTTGCGCCTTGGGGAGTTTCCGCAAATTTAACCCGAATGCAATATTCTTAGAGACCGTCAGCCAGGGGTAGAGCGTATAGCTCTGAAAAACCATCCCCCGATCTGAACCCGGCCCTTTAACTAAGCGGTCATCTACCAAAATTGAGCCCGTCGTGGGGACAGTTAGCCCTGCCACAATATTGAGCAGAGTCGATTTGCCACAGCCAGACGCCCCCACCAAACAGGCAAACTCTTTGGCCGGTAAGGCTAAATTGATGTTTTCGAGAACGCTGAGTCGTCGGCCACGGGTTTCGAAGACCTTACTGACGTTGCGCACTTCAAGCTTGGCATCAGTCGCGACACGAGTGGCTAACGAAGGCTGGGCAAGGCTGGCTGAGCTTTTAACCATAAAGTTTGTCCCAAGGCGTTCCCCTAGTTAACCTGATGCCGGAGGGGCAGAATGTCACCTCAGATACAGAGATCGCCTTGGGGCAGCGTCATGCTGGGGGCAGCTGTTCTGAGGAAACCGCATGACCCAATCTAGCTTCAGTGAGCCCGCGCAGCTGGCTTTATGGCCCGACAAACCTGAGAACCGCTATCTTCGTCCCTCGGTCTTCTGGAGCATTCGTCAGGGATTTCCGCGCTGGTTGTCTGTGCTGATGATTGCTCTGTCGCTGGCAGTGCCGCTATCCCTATGGGCACTGTTTAGCTACGCTGGTTGGGTCGCCCCTATATTTTTACCCACCCCCACGGCGGTTCTAAATGCAGGGTTAGAGATGTTTGCCAAAGACAATCTGGTCATAGATGTGTTGGCGAGCTGTGGTCGGGTGTTAGGTGGCTTTATTCTGGCGGGCATCGTCGGCGTCCCGATAGGAATCGCCATGGGCACCTTTTACAGCATGGAAAGTTTGTTCGCGCCGATTGTCGGCACCGTGCGATATATGCCAGTGATGGCGTTTGTGCCACTGATTATCATCTGGGTGGGGTTGGGTGAGCCGTCTAAGTTATTGATTATCTTTCTTGGGGTGGTGCTCTACAACGCCATCATGGTGGCCGACGCGGTGAAATTTATTCCCAACGAGATGATTAATGTTGCCTACACCTTGGGGGCAAACCGTTGGGAAGTGCTCACTCGAGTGATCATTCCGGCCACCTTCCCCAGCGTGCTCGATACGCTGCGGGTGAATATCTCAGGGGCGTGGAACTATCTGGTGATTGCAGAACTGGTGGCGGCACAGTCTGGTCTTGGTTTCACCATTGTGCAAGCCCAGCGATTCCTGCAAACCGAGAAGGTGTTGTTTTGTATTGCGATGATTGGGTTGATCGGGTTGGTTCTTGACTATGGGCTGAAATGGATCTCCCGAGCCCTCACCCCCTGGGTGGATTCGACGCAAGGGTAATCATCCAAAGGGTGAACACCATCTTGAACAACCTGTCCACCACCCACTACCCACCACCCACTACCCCCCATGCTCCAACTCCCCCTAGATCAAACCGCCCTCATCTGCGTAGATTTCCAAAGCGGCATCTTTACGGGCGAAGGCAATCTCCCCCATGTCGGCGCTGATGAAGTGTTGCCCAAAGCCAAAAGGACCCTAGCAGCTGCCCGTGCTGCCAAGCTGCCCATCATTCACCTACAAGAAGTCCATCGCAAAGAAATGGTGGACTTTGGTCGTGAACTCGACGGCGCGGAGCCGGTTCACTGTTTAGAAACCTGGCCTAGTACACAGCACTATCCTGAACTAGCCCCTGTTGATGGCGAATTTCCCATCGTCAAACGACGCTACAGTGGTTTCTTTGGCACCGACCTCGATATTTTGCTACGCGGATTAAAAGTCGATACGCTGGTACTGATGGGGGCAATGACCAATGTCTGTGTTCACTATACCGCTGTGGACGCCCATCAGCACGATTATCACTTTCACGTGATTGAAGATTGTTGCACGGGCTCAGATTGGGAGGCCCATTGGGCAGCGCTCACTGCAATGGAGTATCTGCAAACTGGGGCGCGCATTAAGCATACTGACTTTGTTGAGGCGGTGTCGATAGCTGTTGCAGTTTAGTGGTTGAGAATTGTCTTCTGCGATTTTCCAGGGTAGAGGCTATGCCATTGCAACGACTCGTCAGTTCGCACTTCCCATCCTAACTTTAGCGACGAGCCGGATGAGCCCTTTGCCTACATTTTGACCGAGCAACGTCGCCAACAAAATAACCCCTGCCCCCACCAACCCTCGAGCGCCCAAG
>JBCBQD010000172.1:0-12374 GCA_039820425.1 Cyanobacteria bacterium J06635_1 | reverse complement strand
TGGCCGATCTTCTTGGAGACTGCGTTTGCTCAGACATGAGGTTGATACCGCTGGCACCGGTTTTCATTGTAATGCACCTGGCTTGAGATGGTTCGGGGTCAGGCAATGCGGGTATAATCCTGCAGTGGGCAGACATGTGGAATTACCCCCTGCGGTGTTTCGATAAAAAGAGACGGGCCAGCTAAAGTTACTTTAGGAGGCACACCATAGAGGCAGCAGACCATGATGGCTCAACCAAACCGCATACTCCCAATTTCCATCCCCCGAGATGCAATTGTGCCGCTGTGCCAGCGGTATCACATCCGTAGGCTCGCTCTATTTGGTTCCGTCCTGCGTGATGACTTTTGCCCCGACAGCGATGTCGATATCCTGGTCGAGTTTGAACCTGGCCATACCCCTGGCTTTGCCTTTATCGACATCCAGGACAAACTCTCAGATATTATTGGTCGCACCATCGACCTCAACACCCCCCAAGACCTGAGCCGCTATTTTCGCGATCAGGTTCTCGCCGAAGCTGAGGAGATTTATGCCAAGCCCTGAAGACATCATCCGTCTGCGGCACATGCTCGACGCTGCCCAAAAAGTTCTCACTTTTACCCAGGGTCGCTCTCGCCAAGATCTAGACACCGATGAAATGCTGGCCCTTGCCGTCGTGCGATTGATTGAAATCCTGGGCGAAGCTGCGAAAAACGTATCCCCCGAAATCCAGGAAGCCACACCTGAAATACCCTGGCGGCAGATCGCGGGCACCCGAGATCGTTTGGCCCATGCCTACTTTGATGTCAACCTCGATATCATTTGGGAAATTGTCACCGCCAGCTTGCAACCATTGACTCAACAGCTTGAGCAGCTCTTGCATCAAGCAGACACCCCGAATGACGATTGACTCCATCTTTGATACTAAAGTCAGGTGAAGCACTCGAAGATTTTGACATTTTTCTTGGGGAACCGTATACGGTCGTTTCGGCGTATTTTCAACACTATCTCAGGTGGAGATCCTCACCTGATTTTCCCTGACCTGACTGCGATGATGTGATTGTCACCTAAAGGGTCAGTCCAAAATGAAGAAACCATTTAACAACGTTGTCCAAAGCTGGTATCGCAAGGCCATCAAGCATTCTAAATATCGCTGGTTGGTTGTTCTAGGTACGCTCTTTTACTTGCTCAGCCCGTTGGATATCTCGCCAGATGTGTTTCCGATTGTGGGCTGGCTCGATGATGGTGCCGTTGTGGCGCTCCTGGTCACCGAAATGTCTCAACTGATGGTGGAACAGTTACAGAGCCGCAACAAGCGACGCGCTACTCAAGCCGCTAACGCGTTTCAAACCGAGGACGTGATTATATCGGATGCCATCGATGCGGATGTCATTGATGTAAAAGCGGTCACCGTTGGTTAGCGCCTGGTTTATCCAAGGTTCGATTTCACAGTTCAATTCCACTGTTCAATTTCACTGTTCTAAACCTACTTTCAGTTTTCTCAGGAGATTACACCATGACTCATACGACTGTTCAGACCAATGTTGATAAGCAGCAACTTGCGGACAATCTCAATCAAATCAAAGCCGAAGGCGGCGTCCGATTTAAGAAGGTTGCTCAGATCTTTCGAGCGGCTTTTGTAGAAAGCGCCACTGAGCTAAAAGAAGGGGCAACGACGGTTAGTCCGGCGGCTAAAGACCTCAAAGATTCCGTTTCTCAACTGATTGCTGAGGCTAGCAAAGAAGCGGTGGCAGAGGCTAAAGATGTCTGGGCGAACCGCTCTAAGGAAGAAAGTCTGATGGAATGGTTCCGGGCTGAAGTCCGAGCTATCTTCAAGGCGATCAAAACCACCTTCTCGGCAGCAACTCACCCAGCTGATACTTCGGAAGACGTGCTGACCCCTGTCAAGCTCAACGCCACTGAAGATAGCAGCGTACAGACGGTTTCTACTGACGCAGATGCGGCCTAGGGGTATCGCCGCTATACATTTCTAAAGCGTTCCAAACAGATCAATAGTGATGCAACTCGCGATCGCAGCCTCCCTGCGATCGTTTTTCTATCGGGAAATTCTAGGGAAGACTCAGGGAAAATCTACAATAGAAATAAGTCCTTAATTTTCATTCCTTCTAACTGTCCTACATTCAAGAGCCTAGTCATGACTGCACAGATGGTCGTATCTCCCATCCAGACGCTGATTCAGCAGCAGAGAACCTTTTTTCAAACGGGACAAACCAAGCCCCTCGAGTTCCGCCTAGCTCAACTGCAGCGTCTCAAGCAAGCCATCCTCGACCATCAAGACGCCATCGTCGAAGCAGCCAAGGCCGATCTGGGGCGACCGCCGTTTGAGGCGTATTTTGAAATTGCCACCCTGGGCGAGGTCAATCTGGCGCTCAAAAAGCTGAAGTCCTGGGTGAAACCCCAGCGGGTCAAAACCTCCATCGATCAGTTTCCGGCCTCTGCATGGGTGCAGCCCGATCCGCTAGGGGTGGTGTTAATTATTGGCCCGTGGAACTATCCGTTTCAGCTGATGGTGTCGCCGCTGGTGGGTGCGATCGCAGCCGGTAACTGTGCCATCCTAAAACCTTCGGAACACGCCCCTGCTACCTCCAGCGTGGTGGCCAAGCTGATTAAGTCAGCCTTTGACCCGAGTTATGTGGCCGTGGTTGAGGGGGATGCAGAAACCAGCAAGCAGCTTCTGGCTGAGAAATTTGACCATATTTTCTTCACGGGGGGCACGGCCATTGGCAAGGTGATCATGCAGGCGGCGGCTCAGCACCTGACGCCCGTCACCCTGGAATTGGGTGGCAAGAGTCCTTGCATTGTCGATGCCAATGTGGACCTCGAGACAGCGGCTAAGCGGATTATTTGGGGTAAATTTATCAACGCAGGGCAAACCTGCATCGCCCCAGACTATCTCCTGGTGGATCAGCGGATTAAGCAGCCTTTCCTGGCTCTCCTCAAGCAAAATATTCAAGCGTTTTATGGCGATAATCCTGCCACAAGCCCAGACTATGGACGGATTATCAGCCCACGGCACTTTTCTCGACTGGCGGGCTTTTTAGACAATGGTATGGTGATCGCCGGGGGGCAAACTGATCCAGCGGATCGCTACATTGCACCCACCCTTTTAGACAATATTGGCTGGGAAGATCCGGTGATGCAAGAAGAGATTTTTGGGCCGATTTTGCCGATCTTGACCTATGAAAGGCTGGAAGATGCGATCGCGCAAATCAATGACCGCCCGAAACCGCTTGCGCTATATTTCTTTTCAAAAGATAGCACAAGGCAAGACTATATCCTGGGAGCAACTTCCTCTGGCGGTGTTTGCATCAATGATACGGTCATGCAGGTTGCTGTTTCGAGTTTGCCCTTTGGGGGGGTTGGCAACAGCGGTATCGGGAGCTATCACGGCAAAGCTAGCTTTGATACCTTTTCCCATCAAAAGAGTGTACTGAAAAAAGGCCTCTGGCTTGATTTGGACTGGCGATATGCGCCCTATTCGCCCAAACAACTCAAGCAGATTAAACGGATTGTGAATGGTTAGGACAATAGCGTCAGAAGCCCGATTTCTTGGTTGAAATTTGAGGAGCTGGTTTGAGTGCTAAAAGGACCTAAACTTCTAGCGGTTAGAGGCTTGCATCAATATCTGTGCGTCTAATTCCCCTGAGCAAACTGGCTCTGGAAAAGAGAAATGGCTCAATAGCTTAGGATGGATTTCTCCAAAATGTCCTGCCGGTTTGTCTCCTACTAGAACGGTTGCCGCCCGTCCAGTGATATAGCGGCTGTCGTCACAGATTGTGAGCTGATAGGAAATTTTCAGTGCTTTGAGCAACGTTTGTACATAGGCTTTGGCCGTCGCAAAGGAGGCGCGGGCATCGAGGCTGGCGAACCCCCAGTAAAAGGTTTCTATAATCTGCGCCTCCGCCGTCAGTGCGACCACCTCCCCCGTCTCGTAAATATTGATCGGTTTGGGGGCGCTAATATTGTGGGACAAAATCTCGAGTAGCCCAGCTTGTAGTGTATTTCGGGTGGCACTAAAGGTCTGGGTTTTGGCATTGTCAGCCTGGACAAAATGGTTGCCTAGCTGGGTAAGCAAGTCTGGGTTAGTGAGGGTAAAGCTTTTCACCTCCATCAACTCCATTCGCTGGGCCAGATCGCTGATTTTGAGCACATAGCCTTTGAGCGGATCGGGGGTGCCCATGTGAAACTTGATTGCGGTGGGTTGCAGGCTGAGGTTGTCAACGCCAATGGCAACCAGCAAATCCCCGGCAATGTCTGTATCGCTAAAGATATCGGTGCGATAGGTTGGAACCCAGACGACATCAGTGCCACTCACCTGAAGATCCATTCGGGTTAGATATTTTTTGAGATCGGTTTTTGCGATCGCACTCCCCAGCACCTCATTCAACCGCTTCGCTGAAAAGGGCACAGGCTGTCGCACTAAGCTGGGGGTGACATAGCTGCCTTGGGGATGTTGAATATCCACAGTTTTGACAGGACTCCCTGCATCCAGAAAATTGTGGGCCAGAATATTGATCATCTCCAACACCGTTTTCCGTGAGATCCCTGTGACATCAATAAACAGATTTTGGGTCTCTGCTTTGACGGCACCGACCTCTGCAGCATTAATAATCGGGGGCAGTGATAAGACCTTACCCGTACTGTCCTGGAGAACTGGCACCTGTTCATCAGAGGGCAATGTGTTGCCGTAGAGGAGCCCGTTGGGATGCTCAGAGAGAATCTGTTGGGCACTCAAGGCAGTGTCAGCATCAAGGGGGACAAATGACAGGGTTGCTTTATCTGCGGTTGTGTAATGAATATCCCCCTCGATTTGATCCAGGTCATAAATCCCAATGGCAATTTTTTTGCGCTGTCGACCAAAGGTTTGGGTGACCTTTTCTTGAAACTGGATCAAGGAGTCCAGCCCCGCTGCCCCCAGACTGACGTTTTCCACCGTCAGTGCAGCAATGTAAGGACGCAGGGGGAGTACCGTGGGTGAGACCTTTACCACTCGATTGGATGTCCTTAAATCAGTGGGCACTTCTCGGGGATGACCATTATAGATATTGAGGGCACGGGTAAACCCTTCGGCTGCTAGCAAGTCAGGGCGCTCGGCAGTTACCTCGACGTCGAGCATGTTGTCCCTTAGGGTGGCATCGAGCCCATAGTCAAAAGCTTGTTGCTCTAGCTGTTGTGGTGGCATTGGGGTGAGCCGGCTGAGATAGTCCAGGGGGAAGGTGACGGTGGGCATGGGGTAGTGGGTAGTGGGTAGTGGGTAGAGAGAAAGAGGGCAGGGGATGCAGGGGAGGGAGAGGGGACACGGAGACGCGGGGATGGGGGAGATGGGGAAGATTGGAGAGGGACTCGGCTGAGCACTGTCGAAGCGTTGCCCAATCTAGAATGTGGGCTCTTTCTATCTCAACGCAATATCGGGGCCGACTAAATCTGAGAGTTTTTCGACATCGTATAACAACATGGCAATTCTCTCCAGGCCCAGGCCCCAGGCAATTGTCGCTCTGTTACCACAGCCTAACGGGGTCAACATTTCGGGCCGAAACAGGCCAGAATTGCCCACCTCCAGATAGCGCTGGCTGGGGGGATGGTAGGCGTAGACTTCCAGGGAGGGCTCTGTATAAGGGTTATAGGTGGGTTTGAATTTCAAATTTTTGAAACCCAGGCGCTCATAAAAGTAAGCGAGATAGCCTTTGAGGGTTCGCACATTGAGCAGCTCACCGATAATCACCCCTTCAATTTGGTGAAACTCGGCTAGGTGGGTTCGATCAATGGTTTCGTTACGAAAAACTTTTTCGATAGAGAAATATTTGCCTGTTTGCCCCTGTAATGCATAGAGTTTGCGGGCGGTTGACGAGGTGGTATGGGCCCGTAGAATGGTGCGACTGGCCTCGTCAGGGGTCCATTCACCCCCATAGTTTTGTTCGTGGACTTGTTTCACATCCTCGATCAGTTGAGCATCGTCCGGCAGGGGCAAGTGTTGGGGATGGTGCAGATAAAATGTATCTTGTACTTCACGGGCGGGGTGGTCCTGGGGGGTAAACAGCACGTCAAAGTTCCAAAAGGCGGTCTCAACCAGCTGGCCTGACATTTCATCAAAGCCCATGTTTAAGAAAATGTCGCGGATCAGCTGGATGCACCGGGTCAAAATGGTAGGGCGACCATAGGCAACATCAGGCACTTCGTCGTGGATGTTGTAGGGCTTTAAATCAACTTTGTGCCACTGACCCGACAGCAGCAATTCACTGGTCAATGTGGTGACCAGTGGCTGTAGCTCTAAGGCTTTGAGGGCAGGTAATCCTGTTATCTGATAGTCAGCTTTGCTTTTTTGGGCGATGTAGCCCTCTTGCTGTAACCAGTCAAGATGGGTGCGAGTCTCGTCGGTTAAGGGTTTACCCTGGGCCAAGGTGGTAAAGAGGGTTTGTCGTTGCTGATAGTGCTCGAGTGCTGAGGGGGCAAGCACGACAATGGTTTTGGTGCCGTCTTGATCTTGCATATCGACGGCCTGGCTTTTACGCAGTGCGCCATAGTTGGTACTAAAGTCTTTCCCCAACAGCCGTCGTAGGGTTTCTACCTCGGTGATACCCCGCTGTAGTTTCTCCGAGAGCACGCTGCCGGGGATCGTTCCCTTCAAATGATCCCCTTTCTCGGTGATCGTCCAGCAGGTTTCGGTCAAATCCTGATATTTTACATAGTCATCGAGCGCACCACTGAGTAAAAAACCCTTGATAAAGTTAAAGTCCAGGCGATGGATTTGACAAAACGCTTGCAAACTATCGACCGTCTGCTGGGATTGCAAACGCTGAATAAATTCTCGCTGTTTTCCCGTAAGCTGCCTGGTGTCGAGCATGGTCTTTAAATTTTTTGCATGGCTTTTGCGACTTGAATACATTCTGCCAGAGGTGCATCGGTTTTAATGGCCTGGGGGTCCAAATGGGTGCGGGTGGTGCGATAGTTGCGATCGCACAGCCCCTGCATCAGCTGATCCCGTTGGGGGATATCCATTCGTCCCCGTCGCCCGATTTCAGCCAGGGGGTAATAGTAAGGAGGCATCGTGGCTTCGGCATCCATTATGCGGAGTAGCTGATAGCACGGCTGCCAGCGCCAGCGATCGGACAGCAGCATCATTTTTGCGATATAAGCGCGGTCGTGCAGTGGTCCAAGCCACAGGGGGCCGCTGACCACAGGAGGGTGATCTGATGGGCAGCTGCACTGTACTCGCCCCAGGTGACGCCAGTTTACGGTTTGAAACTGGCCACAGCCGTGACAGTAGGCAATAAACCCGTAGTGGTCTGAGTTCCAAACAAATTGGGGGGCTAAGCGCACCATCACCCGATGGATTTGACCGTTGAAGTACGAAAAAACGGGCTGTATAGTCAAATTTCTGGCGGCGGCCTGCTGGGCGACCCCACCGAGCAGTAAGCGTAAACCCTGCTCGTGCACCGCCGGATGATTACGCACATAGGCCCCGTAGACCTGTAGACCTTTATCAGGCTCGTGGCCGCTGGTGGTGCGCCCGTCAGTGCTGGTCAGGTAGAGCAGGCCCCCCATTTTGGTGGCCCACAGGGCAGTGCTCAAAAAGGGGGTCGGGTTGCCAAAGCTATCGACATCCACCAGGTCATAAAAGTCGCGCTGCTGGTGGCAGCTAAAAAATAGTTGGTTGGCATCTTGATGGGTGATGCGGTAAGTGCGGGGGCGCATGCCAGCGGTCAGGTTATCGTTGAGTACGGTTCTCAGGTCTGGATTAGCTTCGTTGGCCCAGACCCAGTCTGCCCCGGCCTCAAGCTGGTAGCGGAGCGGTCGCACCCCGCAGCCGGTCATGGCGTCCAACACTCGCAGCTGGCCCCGCTCCTGCCGATAAACAGTGGCAGCCAGTACCGCCAAATCTCGGCCTAGCTTACTTTTAGGTCGATAAAAGGCTTGATCGATACGAAAGCTAGCCTTACCCTCTGTAACCTGTCCCGTCGCTGTCATAATTTGAGTCTGCGTACGATCTCTTGAATGGCCGACGCGAGTTGGGGCTGGGTTAAATCGGTAATGGCAAAGACTTCTTGGACGGTCTTACCTTTGCGGGCAATCAGCTTATACCCTCCGCGAATGGGCACAGACACCTTGAGGCGAAATTGGGGCGCATGCGATCGCGACTGTCGGATCACCGCCGGGGTTAGTGTAGACACCTGGGGCAGCGCTGCCAGCTTGTCTAGCACTGAGATCAGTCCTGGAATGTGGGTTGAGTGGGTCAGTACGACCCGACCTTTTGGGCGATCTCCCATGTCTGTATCGCTTTAGCAAGCGGTCCCTACGAATGGCATAGACTCTAGCCTAAAACAAGCTAGCTCCTGAGCCTAGCGTACCCAGCCTGAATATTGCTGAATCAAGCGTCCAATTTTGGTGTGAAAGGTGTGGAGGTGGGAAGGTGGGAAGGTGGGGAGCAGGGGAGGTAAAAACAATACTCACCAGCGCAGCGAACTCACCAAGCGCCAGCGAACTCACCAGCGCAGCGCCCCCACCCATTCGCGACTATGCTTTTTCCAGGGGAGCCATCGTCAGACCGGCCCGAGTCAATTGGCTGTGATAAAGCTCTGCCTGCTCTAATGGACCGACCCAAACCACCGCCTGGCCTTCAAAATGGATCTGGTTTGTCAGCTTCCAGGCTTGATCAGGATTCATATTGGGCAGGTATTTCACCAGGGTCTTGGCCACGTGCTCAAACGTATTGAAGTCATCGTTGAGCACAATGATTTTGTAATTAGGATAGGTTTTGCGGACAGTCTGTTGATCTCGCTCCTTGGTGACGGTGGGAGCTGATGATGTCGATTGAATAACCGCAAAGTTCATAGCTATCTACAGAGTGAACGCCTAGTTACACAGGTTAACAAAGCAATGGAAACTGTGGCTAATTTTGTTCAGTAAAATTACGGATAAGACATGCGCCTTCACAAGTTTTTGTCAAGGACCTTAGCCCACAGGATTGCTATGCTCACCTTTCTTGACACAGCTGTCACCCTAAAATGGACCGGGATCTACCTGCGTGCCGTGGCCTTGCTCCTGGCCTATGGTGCACTCATCCACGTTGGCAATATGCTGGGCTGGTCAGGCACGCCCTGGCTACAGACGCCCTTACACTGGCGAATTATGGATGTCGTGCTGCTGTCGTTTAATGCGATTGCAGCCGTCGGTCTGTGGCTACGTCAACCCTGGGCTGTTATCTTTCTTGTCTTGGGGATCGTAACCTTGCAGCTGATCCCCTACACCCTGTTTCGCCCCTATTTTATCGAGACCCCAGACCAGGCACAGACCTTAAATGGTCTGATCAGCACAGAACTCATTTTGCTGACTGGGTTGGGGGGGCTTTTGATTGCCAAAAAATAGCAAAGAACAGTAGCAGTCTTGGTGGATAATCTTTTGCAAATTGTAAGTCTTCAAAGCTAGCTAACCCAGTAAAATTCTAGGGTGAACCTTTGCTGTATCCAGGGCTGTAGGCTGTTTTGAGTGATCGGCTCAACTGGATATGGCGTTTAACCGGCTAGGGATAAAAAATCAATGATGGATACCGTCAATATTGCAATGGCCCTCTTTTTAGGCATTGGGCTGAGTGCTGCCTGTGGATTTCGTATCTTTATTCCCCCCTTTGCCCTCAGTCTGGCGGCGCTCAACGGGACGGTTGAGCTATCGCCCGATTGGCAGTGGGTGGGGTCTTATCCAGCAGTGACAGTGTTTGCGATCGCAACGGTGATCGAAGTCCTCGCCTATTTTGTCCCCTGGGTGAACAATGCCCTGGACTCCATTGAGGTCTTTGCGGCCCCAGTGGTAGGCACTTTTTTGACAGCCTCCACCCTATCGATGGCGGGTGAGTTTAACCCCGTCATGACCTGGGTTGTCGCTGCGATTGCCGGTGGCGGTACCGCTGAGGTTATTGAGGGAGCCTCTGTGTTAGCCCGTTTTGCGACCGCTGGTTTAACGGCGGGGGTGGGCACCCCCGCCGTTTCGCTGGCCGAGATGCTCTCCTCTATCATTTTATCAGTGCTGGCAATCTTGGTGCCGTTTCTAGCCTTTGTGCTTGTGATCTTTCTGGTGATTTATTGTTTACGTCGTCTGGCCCGGCTCCGCAGACAACGCAAGCGAGCCCGACAGTTAGACAATTAGGCCCGTGTCAATCTACCTCTTCTCCCCATCTTCTCGATGCCTTTACCCAATATCTTCTCGGTTGGTTTCTATGGTTAAACCCAACAGCCCAAACACAACCACCGAGAGAGATAGCGTCATGACTTCTGAAATCTTCCAAGGTTTGCTCGATGTTGCAACGATTTCTGTTGCCGTTGCTATTTTAGGTCCCATTCTTTGGTGGGTGCTTCCCGACCGTCGGACCCCCGCCCATCGTTAGGCAAACAGTTTGTTCTGATCGCAGTGATCTAATTCATCCAATCTCTTAACCAATCTCAAGGAGACATCCTATGCAACTCAACTATCGTGGTACCCGGTACGCCGCTAACTTCCCTAACTTAAACGTGACTGAAACCAATACTGCGATGACCTATCGCGGTGCTCAGTATCGGTTACACCAAAACGAGACCCCTGATCAACCTCCCAAGCATATGTTGCGCTATCGTGGGGTGGCTTATTTTAAGTAACGATGTGGCCACAATTTTGGCTAAGGCAGGGGGAATTGGTTATGGGGTAAGGAAAAACTACTCCGATTTGACCCACCCCCCACTACCCGTTACGCTTTACCCAGGCTTACTTTTCCCGTGGTTTAACAATTTGCCAAATGATAAACAAGGTGAACCCCAAATAGCCAAGGGCTGTGACCCAGTTTTGCCAACTGTCAGACGCGGGTATGTAAAGATCATTCATTACGAAATCCTGCTTTTAAGGTTGTTCCACGCAGCTGCCAACGGTCTGAAAAACGGTGCAGACAGGGTAAGTCGGCATTCCAACATTGGTCTTTATCCAGGGGCCAATATACTTCAATATCATGAACCATCGCGCTTTGGACCTGGGCGGGGGGGTAGTCCATCGGCAGGGTCAAAAATTCAATATCGGTCGAGTAAAAATTGAACTTGAAGATAGACAACAACAGACATCCATAGGCATAGCTTGTCAGAATAGCAGTTGTACCTTGAGTTGAGGTGGTTTTGAGTAGCTGGGTGATGCCAGGAGCGATCAGCAGTAAGGGAAGCCCCGTGAGAAAACCGTAGCCCAACCGGATATCGGGACTGTTGAAAAACCATAGAACAATACTCAACGCAAGTAATCCATAGAGCCATTGCCATCGGTGGATAATCGCTCGGACAGCTGATTTCCCAACGAGTCCGGCAACCAGGGCAACTGCGATCGCAACCGGCCAGACCCTAAGCACTAAATCTCGGCTGACCCGCCCCCACCAGCCGGGTAGCCAACTGCGCCAACCCCCTGCTGCTAGCTCAGCTGCACTTTTGCCAGGCGCTTTTACCCAGGTGCCAATGGAGAGGCGATCGTCCCTGGCGATTTCGACAGGAATCTTCCAATCGACAGAAAAGAGATCTAACTGATAGAAGGGATAGATCAAGTAACCCGATGAGATCACATTTCTGATTAAAAAGGGGATGAAGACGACTAAACCCAGGCTACCCAGAATCAGCAACAATCTGAATGAGAGATAATGACGATAAACAATGAATAAATAACCTGTGACTAGCGCAATTGGAAACGCGCTGACTTTGATTGCGATCACAATCAAAGTCAAAGAGGCCACAGTGGCCAAATAAATTGGCATGGCTGATGCTTCAACCTCTCCGTCTCGGAGCTGTACAGCCACGATTAAAATGACAAGGATAATAGCTGCGACTGGCATGTCGGTTGATAAAGAAGAAACCTCTACCGAGAAGCGCAGTGGGTCATAGATGAGATGAATCAAAGGAATTGCTGCTAACAGTTGCACGACTTTAGCTGGGGTGATGTTGCCAGCTATCAGGGCCTTGATGCTTGAGAATGCAAACAGAAGACACAGCAACAACAAAAAGCCATTCACCGAATGCAGCGGCTGGGGCAAGATCTCGGAAAAACTGAACAGCGCCGCCAGCGGGAACCAAATCGAGCCAAAGGCCAGGCGGGTATGTAGATTTCCCAGGCCAGGCACCACCCCATACTGCTCGATCCACTTTGTGGCCTGTAGATGATAAAGGCCGGTGTCATAATTAAACGGCCCCACCGATGACTGAAAAATTAGGAGGGCACTGATTAACAGAATCCCGATATCCGCCAGACTGAATTGTATGTTGAGCTGGTCGAGATCGCTTTGTAGGGATCTGATAAATAACTTTCGCTGGGCTAAGACCCATGCGATCGCACCCAGCCAGAGGATGGCATTGGCTCCCAATCCTATGGCTAGCCAGAGCGATAGGACT
>JBCBQD010000171.1:0-12407 GCA_039820425.1 Cyanobacteria bacterium J06635_1 | reverse complement strand
GTTTAAGCTGGAGACAGTCTAGATTGCATTTTTTAACAAAATGCAAGGCTTTAAGATACAGGGCAATTTCTTGTCAGCATCTATTCGGTAGCCGTGTCTGTAACACTTGAAACCATTGCAAGTCGTGAATACCGGCACGGTTTTGAGAAAAATTACTGTGTTAGAATCAGCGTAACCAGCACGCAGCAGGTGATGGATAACCGCCATGTTTGAACGCTTTACAGAAAAAGCCATTAAGGTGATCATGCTTGCCCAGGAGGAGGCCCGCCGCTTGGGTCATAACTTTGTGGGCACTGAGCAAATTCTTCTCGGCCTCATCGGCGAGGGGACAGGCGTAGCCGCCAAGGTGCTGAAATCCATGGGGGTCAATCTGAAAGATGCTCGGATTGAAGTAGAGAAGATCATCGGTAGAGGATCAGGGTTTGTCGCCGTAGAAATCCCCTTTACCCCCCGCGCCAAGCGGGTTTTAGAACTATCGCTGGAAGAGGCCCGTCAGCTCGGCCACAACTACATCGGCACAGAGCACTTGCTCTTGGGCCTGATTCGCGAAGGCGAGGGCGTTGCTGCCCGCGTTTTGGAAAATTTGGGCGTTGACCTTTCTAAGGTTCGCACCCAGGTGATTCGGATGCTAGGGGAGACTGCCGAAGTCTCCACTGGCGGGAGTCAGGGAAGGACTAAAACACCTACCCTTGATGAGTTTGGGTCTAACCTGACCCAGATGGCCGGCGAGGGTAAGCTTGACCCCGTTGTGGGTCGCCAAAAGGAGATTGAGCGCGTTATTCAGATACTGGGTCGACGCACCAAAAACAATCCGGTGTTGATCGGTGAGCCAGGTGTCGGTAAGACTGCGATCGCAGAGGGCTTGGCCCAGCGCATTGCCAATGGCGATATTCCTGACATCCTCGAAGAAAAGCGCGTCGTTACCTTGGATATTGGCCTGCTAGTCGCGGGTACCAAGTATCGCGGTGAGTTTGAAGAACGCTTGAAGAAAATCATGGACGAAATTCGCTCCGCAGCGAATGTCATTCTGGTGATCGACGAGGTTCACACTTTAATTGGGGCTGGCGCGGCTGAGGGCGCAATTGACGCCGCCAATATCCTCAAGCCAGCGTTGGCTCGGGGTGAGCTGCAGTGCATTGGGGCCACCACCCTGGATGAATATCGCAAGCACATCGAGCGTGATGCAGCCCTAGAGCGCCGTTTCCAACCGGTAATGGTGGGTGAGCCCAGCGTAGACGAAACCATTGAGATTTTGCACGGGCTGCGCGACCGCTATGAGCAACACCATAAGCTCAAAATCTTGGATGAGGCTTTAGATGCTGCTGCCAAGCTATCCGATCGGTACATCTCAGATCGCTATCTGCCCGATAAGGCCATTGACCTGATTGACGAAGCCGGTTCCCGCGTGCGCTTGATCAACTCCCAGTTGCCCCCGGCAGCCAAAGAGCTGGATAAAGAGCTGCGCCAGGTTCTCAAAGATAAGGACAATGCGGTTCGATCCCAGGACTTTGACCGGGCGGGTGAGCTGCGCGATCGCGAAATGGAGATCAAGGCTGAGATCCGGGCCATCGCTCAAAACAAGCGGAATGACGAAGCTAAGGGTGATGATTCACCTGAGGTGACCGAAGAAGATATCGCTCACATTGTGGCTTCTTGGACAGGGGTGCCCGTCAATAAACTCACCGAGTCTGAGTCCGAAAAACTGCTGCACATGGAAGACACGCTCCATCAGCGTGTCATCGGTCAGGATGAAGCCGTGAAAGCAATTTCTCGCGCTATTCGCCGAGCTCGAGTGGGCCTTAAAAACCCCAACCGACCCATTGCCAGTTTTGTCTTCTCGGGGCCGACTGGGGTGGGTAAAACCGAACTTGCCAAGTCCCTGGCTGGTTATTTCTTCGGCTCCGAAGAAGCCATGATCCGGTTGGATATGTCCGAGTTTATGGAGCGCCATACGGTATCTAAGCTGATTGGCTCGCCTCCCGGCTACGTTGGCTATAGCGAAGGCGGTCAGCTTACTGAGGCTGTGCGCCGTCGCCCCTACACCGTCATCCTGTTTGATGAGATCGAGAAAGCGCACCAGGATGTCTTTAACATGTTGCTGCAAATTCTTGAGGACGGTCGTCTGACCGATGCTAAAGGTCGTACCGTTGACTTTAAAAACACTCTGATCATCTTGACCTCAAACATTGGTTCTAAGGTGATTGAGAAAGGGGGCGGTGGCCTTGGCTTCGAACTTGAAGCTGACCAAGCCGAGTCGCAATATAACCGCATTCGCTCTTTGGTCAACGAAGAACTCAAGCAGTACTTCCGCCCAGAGTTCTTGAACCGGCTTGATGAGATTATTGTCTTCCGCCAACTCACCAAAGACGAGGTCAAGGATATCTCCGATATTCTGCTTAAGGAAGTCTTTGCCCGTTTGACTGAGCAGGGAATTACTTTGCAGGTTACCGAGAAGTTCAAAGATCGCCTGGTAGAGGAGGGATACAATCCCAGCTACGGGGCTCGACCCTTGCGCCGCGCAATCATGCGGCTACTGGAGGATAGTCTGGCCGAAGAAATTCTGTCTAGTCGGCTCAAGGATGGCGATACCGCCGTTGTTGATGTTGATGAAAACGGCAAGGTGGTTGTCTCTTCCTCCCAAGAAGAAAAGCGAGAGCTGTTACCCCAGGGTGCTGAATAGCCGGTTGAATCCTTAGAAGCCTTTTAGTAGATAGGGTTCAATCAATCAGGGGTGATGCATTTAGACAGATGCGCCTGTGTCAGGGCGGTTTGTCATAGCTGCATCACCCCTTTTATATGAGAGATTTTATAAAGTTTTGTAAATAGACATAACGCTTTCTTGCTTTAGTAAACACCCAAATTTGATAATGGAGCTGACGTAAGGTATTGGCTGGTATGGGTAAGGTCTTTGGCGCAATTTTTTCACTGTTTGGGAGCTTGTTTGGTGTGATTGGTAAACTCTTTGGTTTTAAAAAATCGGGTTACTACCTTGAGTTAGTCGAAGAGGGTAGCGAGCAGAGTGCTTCTCCAACCCAGGCTGCGGTTGCAACTCCGTCGGTGGAGGCTACGCCTAAATCGGCTCCAGCTAAAAAAACTAAGGCTAAAAAAACGACTACTGCTCAGGTGGCTCCAGCGGAATCTCCTGTGGTGCAGGAGGCTGCTGTGTCTTCTCCCTCTGTGGCGGAGGAGGCTGCTGTGTCCTCTCCCTCTCCTGACGTCTCAGAAGTTGCTCAGGTCGAGACTGCAGCGCCTGTGCCGCAGGTTTCGGTCACTGATCCGTTGGAACTTATTCGGGCCGCGCTGTCCAATAGTGGGACGGCTTCTGGTGGTGACAATGGTGCAGTGACCGAAGGCAACTTTGCAACCGATTACCTGGTGTTACCTTCTGGGTCAGGGCGACGTCGTCCAGGTCCGAGCTTATCTCCTTTCAAGGATATGGCTAAAGGGATGCGCCGCTAAGGGGGAAGTTGGGGCTGTTTTTATCGACCTGCATAAGCGGTCATGGGTTCTTTAATAAATCGAATATAGAGATGTTTGAAGGTTGATTTGATCACCCGTGGCATCCCAAAGTCGATGGGCATGAGGTTGGTCGGCAATTGCCAGTCTTCAATTTGTAGTTCATCTGGGGTTGCCAGGGGGTAACTGATGTTTGTGAGCCTAGGGCATAGTCCCAGTCGCTGTGACTGCACAATCGTTGGCACATCCTCTGGGGAAACCTGAAGCACCTCCAGCAGGGCTCGATCAAGGGCAAAGACGTTGCTAGAAGCACCCAGCACCCCCAGATCTTTAGGCTCTCCTCCACTGGGTCCATTGCCTTCGTGGCCGATGATGCCATCGATGATGGTCAGGTCTGGGGCCAGGGTCTGAGCTGTTTTGACTAGCATAGTGCCAAAGCGCTGCCGGTCTTTACCCGCTTCCATGTGCCACCAGGCTTTCATTTTGCCGGGCACACAGCCAAACAAGTTTTTGACCCCCAGGGTGATGGTTAGCTGCATGTGAGATTTGACCTTGGGTAGGTTAATAATCACATCCGCATCCATCGCTTCTTTTGACAGTAGCAGTTGCTCAAAGTCTTTGCGGTCACTCCCTTCTACAGTAGTATCTTGGGGGGTTGGATAGCGCTTGCCGTGAAGTTCTACAATGGGCAGGTCGAGTTTATTGGCCCATTTTAATAATCCATTGGCTTCAGCAACCCCCCGCGCACTGCCAAAAGCGGGGCTGTCTCCCAGGAAGGGGTTACCGCCGGCTGCCTTGACCATTTGGGCGACGCAATACACTATTTCGGGCCGGGTGGTGCATTCTTTTGTCGGGCGAGACCCTGTCAATAAATTGGGTTTGAGCAAGACTCGATGACCAGGTTTAACAAAATGCTCAATGCCACCCAGTGGGGCTAGGAGGGTTTCTAAATGCTGACGTAGTGCCTCAGGTTGATAGGTCCTGGCTCGAAGCAGACTGACGGATGGCAGACTCACGGATGACATAGGGGTACAATCGCAGACGGGTTTCTCCCATTTTGAAGCCGACGCTAAGAAATCGCAAACATTCCTTTACCACTATGCTGAGCTTATGGGCCAAAACGAGCGGTACCTGGATCAATATTGCCCTGGTTTTACTCGGGACCGGCTGCGGGCTGCTGCTGCGGAATCGGTTGCCGAAGTCAATGCAGACGGTGATTACCCAGGCGGTAGGGCTGACAACTCTTTTTATCGGTATCAGCATGGCCCAACCTTTAAATGAGGTGGAGGCAGGTGCGATCGCAGGCATCATTCTTGGCCTACTCGCCCTGGTCTTTGGCGGCTTGATCGGGGAATGGTGGCAAATCGAGAAACGCCTGATTGCCCTTGGCGATGCTCTCAAAGCCCAATTTCGCGGGGGCGGCAAATTTACCGAGGGGTTTGTCGCCGCAAGCCTGCTATTTTGTATTGGCCCCATGACCATTCTGGGTAGCCTTAACAACGGTTTGACCGGGGATGGCACGATTCTGGTCATCAAAGGCACCATGGATGGTTTGGTCTCCATCGCGCTGACCGGCAGCTATGGCATCGGAGTGGGGTTCTCGATTTTGTCGGTGCTGATTTACCAGGGGGGGCTATCACTGCTTGCCAGCAGTTTTGCCAGTTTGATTGTTGATCCAGCCAGTGACCCGCGCATTTTGATGATCACCGGCGTCGGCGGCATTATGATTTTGGGTCTCGGGTTCAATTTAATTGGAGTCGCCAAAATTCGGGTGGCGTCTTTTTTGCCAGCGCTGCTGCTGGTGCCCCTGCTGTATGAAATCGGTGAGATGGTGAGTGCGCTGCGCTGGTGAGTGCGCTGCTGCAGTCGCCTAAGCGCATGTAAGATGGTTGGCTGTTCTGCAATGTCACCCTTTAACTGGGTGCTCAAGATTCTGAAAAATCAATCATACACACTAAAACAAAAGCGCCTAGAAAAATATCTAGACGCTTTTATTGGTTTGGTGGCGGGGGCTGGATTTGAACCAACGACCTTCGGGTTATGAGCCCGACGAGCTACCAGACTGCTCTACCCCGCGTTGCGTGCTTAATCACTATAGCGACCTGATTGCTAAAACGGCAACCTTTCTGGAGAAGAAATTTAAATCACAGTTTGCAAGCAGATTTAATCGACATCCAAGCCTAACCCACTACACCATCGACAATTCTCCTAAGACATCGAGACGTTTGTAGTCACTCAAATTCATATAGGTTTCAGCCAACTCATCGGCGATGGTCGGGGATACCCAACCTAGCTGTCGCAAAACGTGGAGTGCGGCTGCATACTTGGCGCGTCGAGAGCCATCGACTACCTTAATCGCCAGACCCAGCCCTTCACCCACGCGACCGACGCATTGGATGCCTTCGGCCCCAGCTTTGCTGACCAGTTCTCCCTGGGTGAGCTGCATGAGTTGACTGTCAAAGCCATTGGGGCCAGAAATCATCATCGGGTGGCTGGTCATGGCGCGGACAATGCGCTCCATTTCTAAGTTTTCGCCGGAGGCGAGTTTGGCAAACAGGGTTGCCATCTGGCGCAGCTGCATAAAGTAAGTCGGGGCACCACAGTCATCGTGGGCGCAAATAAACTCATCGGCGGGCATCCCCAATAGCTCTGACAGTTTTTTGATAATCAACTGCTGCACGGGATGATTGCGCTGTAGATAGCTGTTGAGTTCCCAGTTACGCTGTTTGCACACAGCTAACATGCCCGCATGTTTGCCAGAGCAGTTATGCTCTAACGCACTGGTTTTGCCCTCGGGAATTGGGCACTGAAGCGCAGTGGACTCGACATTGGCTCGCCATAGAATGTTGAAGACCTGACGACCTTGCTCGATGCTGCCCTGGTGCGAGCTGCAAATGATGGCCAGGTCTTTGTCGGTTAGATGGAAGCTCTCCAGCGTGCCTGTGGCTGTAACGGCTAAAGCTTGCACGGGTTTGAGGGCCGAGCGAATAAAACAGGCTGTATCGGCATCCCCCGCCAGGGTCAGTAACCGCCCACGGTTATCGGTCACCACTGCGTGGACCTGATGCATCGATTCGACAATGCCTTCGCGCAGTAGCTGTACCTGTAGCTCGGCAGATGAGTGACGATTTGGCCGGGTCATGACTAAGCCCCTGTGATATTCCAGTGCGCTGTTAGCTCTAAATCTTTAGGCCCGAAGACTCAAACCTAGAGAAACTGCCAGAGCCCACTGGCTAGCAGCACCAAACTTATCATGGCGGCGAAGGTTTTTTGTAGCCTGCGTAGAATCGGTTTGACTTGATAATCAACGATCAGCCGGTCTCGGTTAGAGATATCCTCGGGTTTAACCCAAACTTGCCCGTCATACCAACCTGACTCTTCGTAGGGTACTTTTTGATTGCGTAGGCGATTACCCACGTGAACCCAGCCAATATACAGCTGCAAAAGGGCGAGGGTGGGTAAAATCAATCCTCCCAACGCCGCACTGGCTAAAAACTGAAACCCCTGCTGAGTGGGCACAAAACTAGCCGCCGAAACTGGAGCCGTTACTAGCCAGCTCGCGACCCAAATGATAACGATTGGCTTTAAATAACCGCGCAAGTCCTGAGTTCCCCAGCTATAAAACCAAGAATCTCGCATTTCTTCATATTCCCGAATGGGAACTTGATCGGCTGGGACTGGGCATCGCGACACAGTGGTCTTCATAAAAAGAACTTAGGACACGTTCGGGCTAATTTAAATCTTGGCCACATCCAAACCTGTTGCTTGCCCTGCGGGCAAAACTCAAGCTTTCAAACTGGATGTAGTTCACCTGCTTATTGTAGTGCGTTTTTAGTCTGTGAGTTGCGCCTCAAGCCTCGGCAAGCTTGGGGGTGTAGCTAAGCTGCTCGGCGTGTCCCCAAAAGGCGTCTAGATCGTAGAACTCCCGCTCGCGCGGTTGAAAAATGTGTACGATCACCTCGCCATAGTCTTGCAGCACCCAGCGGCCTTCGGTGATGCCCTCAGTATTCAAGGGGTTGCGTTGCCAGTGTTCCTGGACTGCCGCTTCGATGGTGCGTGCGATCGCACGCACTTGCACATTCGAAAAACCAGTGACAATCACGAAATAATCAGCCAGGTATGACACGTCTCCTACTTGTAAAATCTTGATGTCGGCTGCTTTGCGGTCGTCGGCTGCATCAGCAATCGTGATTGCCAGGGCTTTGGCTTGTTCGTCGGTTAAACCGGACCCATCGATTGCCTCAGAAGGCGTTGAAGCGTTGACTCTAAGTAGATCAGCCAAAGATATGAATCCTCCAAAAAATGTGGGTGTAAATTGCCATAGATACCTTGCTTAGAGGGGGTTTTAGAGTTTTGCAGACTTACGACTAAGCGATATAGGCATATTTTAGATCAAGTTTTCAGTCTGTCTAGCTGGAAAAAGCATTAGACGTTAGGCGTCAGGAATGAGCAGTCAGCGTGGTTGGATTCTGGATTCTGGATGCTGACTTCTATTGCTGGATGTCTTGACGCTGCCCATGGGTAACCAATAAGTATTCTTAAGCTATTAAGTTTCCAAGGGGGTTACCCTGTAATCAAATGTGTTAGGGAATAATTTTCAAAGGTCCTAAGTCCACACTGCAAAGGAGGCGTCAGTTATGGTTCCTGGCATTGCGCTGGTTATTGGCATTTTGATTGGGGCAATCATTGTTTACTTATTAATGCAGTCTAAGCTGCAGCGCTCGCAAAGTTTGCTACAGCAGAAAAGCGAACAGCTCAATCAGCGCGAGCAAGAACTGCACCACAACCGTGAACAGTTTAGTCATCTTGAGGCCTCTCATAAGCAGAAATTGAGGGAAGAAAAGCGTCAGCTGCAAGAACGCTATGAGCAGTTGTTTGCCGAAAAGGTTGAGCGTTACCAAGATGATTTTGAGCAGAAGGTAGAATCGCTAGAAGCCGAATACGAAGCTCGGATGGCCGTTTTAGGCGGCTTTGAAGATTTCGACGCTGGCGGAGAAGGGGAGGCCGTCCCCGTGGGGGAGCCTGAGCCCGGTTCCATGGATGTAGTTAATAGTATGTCCATGGGGTCGGGCCTGCCTATGCCAGAGGTTGAGGAGGCGCTGCCATCAAGTCCTTCAGCAGGCGCTGAATCACCCGATTCGGGCTTAGAGTCGGACAGTTCTCCTGGGGAAGGCGATGATTTTTCGGTTAGGGCAGTGATGGCGTCATCCGCTGCTGTGGCCACGTTGCCGCTGATTCCAGATCCGTGGGATGACAGCCCGGTGACCTCGGCAGTGATGCCCTCGACTGAGGTTGCCTCAATTGATGTGACGAACACTTCGACGCCGCTATCCACCCAGACAACCGCTGCTCAGCCGCCTAAAGTCACCCCCCAAAAGGCTCCCTCGGTTGGGCAGAGTCATCAGCCTGATGTAGACAGTCGCCGTGACGCTGCGATCGCCTTGGGCAAAGCCGTCGCTGCAAGCCCCAAAGCAAGTTTGCAAGCCTTACCCAAACTCGCCAAGCTCAGCAAAGATGCCGATCCAACTGTGCGACTAGCTGCCATCCAAGCTCTGGGTAAAACCGGTAGTATTAAGGCGATTCCTTTTCTGAGACAGGCCCTGCGAGACGTCAACAGAGATGTTGTTGCAGCGGCAAATGCAGGACTTAACCGCTTTAAGGGCATCAAGAAACAACCTGCAAAGAATACAAAATTTGTGAAGAAAAAGCTACCTAAGAACAGATAATGAGGTGGTTTTGAGTTCTTCATTTTAAGTTCTAAGGCATGAAAATTAAATAATTTGCCCATTTCCTAGTTCTCGAAGGCCCTCTCCCCAGCCCTCTCCCAATCTGGGAGCTACGGTGTATACACAAGTCATCGTAAAATCGCTTGCGGTGCTGAGTGCCCCCTAAATTCCCTAATTCTGGGGAACTTTGAATTGAGGTTCCCTCCAGAATTGGGAGGACAAAGGGGGGGCAATGCAGCATTTTGGACTTTAGTCCGAAATGTGTGTACACGGTCGCAATCTTGGAAAGGGCGGGGAGGGGGGCGATAGCTGGGCGCTTAAACTAACCCTGGAAACTTGAAATTCAAAACTCAAAACTCAAAACTTTAAAGATTGAGGCATTGATTGAGATGACCAAAGCTGTAATGGAAACGAACAAGGGCACGATCACACTTGAGCTTTTTGATCAAGATGCGCCCGGCACGGTGGCTAATTTCACTAAGCTTTCAAAGGACGGATTCTATGATGGTTTAAGCTTTCATCGAGTGATTAAGAATTTTATGATCCAGGGCGGTTGCCCCCAAGGCACGGGAACCGGGGGGCCTGGCTACACCATTGACTGTGAAATCAACTCAAATAAGCACCTGGCAGGCAGTCTATCGATGGCGCACCGAGGTCCCAATACGGGGGGAAGTCAGTTCTTTATCTGCCATGGGCCTCAGCCCCATCTGGACGGGGTGCATACGGTGTTTGGCAAAACTGACGATATGGATGTGGTCAATGCTATTGCTCAGGGAGATAAAATTGTATCAGTGAAGATTGAAGAGGGTTAATGGGCTTCGGCGCGAGCGCTCGGTCCGGTGAGCTCACCATCGAAGCCAGCTAAGCGGTGGTGGGCTTTGGTTTGAGCCTTAAGCCGAGCAGTCGGAAGGGGGAATATCGATAAGTGTTGCGAAATCTGCCCTTTATCTTGCGATCGCACTAGGATGGAACCATGCGGTTTTATTCCTAGCACTTTTTATTTCCCCTATGGCCACCCCCCTCAAATATGCCTACTTTCCAGGTTGCGTTGCCCAAGGGGCCTGTCGAGAGCTATACCAATCCACCCATGAAATCACCCAAGCACTGGGTATTGAGTTGATTGAGCTCAAACAGGCTGCTTGCTGTGGCTCTGGAACTTTTAAGGAAGAGTCTCAGTTTCTAGAAGATACCGTTAACGCCCGCAACATCGCCCTGGCAGAACAGCTCAATCTACCCTTGTTAACCCATTGCAGCACCTGCCAGGGGGTGATCGGCCACGTAGATGAGCGTCTCAAAGCAGCCCAGACCAGCGACCCTGACTATCTGGGACAAATTAACCAGCTTCTAGAAAAGCAACACTGTTCCCCCTACCAGGGCAGTAGCGAAGTCAAGCATCTCCTATGGGCCTTGGTGGGTGATTATGGCCTTGAGTCCCTGACCCAGCAAGTACGCCACAAACTTGAGGGTTTAAAGTGCGCGGCCTTCTATGGCTGTTACCTCCTGCGCGCCCAAAAATCTTTACCCTTTGACGATCCCCACCATCCCGCCTCCATGGAAAATTTGTTCTCGGCGATCGGCGCGACCCCGATCTATTATCGGGGCCGGACCCAGTGCTGTGGCTGGCCCATCGCCAGTTACGCCACCCAGGCATCTTTCCAAATGGCGGGTGGTCGTATTCAAGAGGCGCTTGCAGCGGGTGCCGATTGTTTGGTCACCCCGTGTCCCCTCTGTCACCTCAACTTAGATTCCCGCCAACCCGAAGTGGAGAAAACCCTGGGTGAAACCTTGGGCCTACCCGTGCTGCATCTGCCCCAATTGGTGGGTCTCGCTTTGGGCATTGCGCCCAAAAAGCTGGGGTTAGAGCGACATGTGGTTTCGACCCGTCCTGTTTTAGAAAAATTGGGATTAGCCTAAAACTGAGCCATGTTAGAGCATGATGTTGTCATTGTTGGGGGTGGACTTGCTGGCTGTCGAGCCGCCCTAGAGATTGCCCGTACCGACCCTGGCCTAAATCTGGCGATGGTGGCCAAAACCCATCCGATTCGCTCTCACTCCGTGGCGGCCCAGGGCGGCATCGCCGCCACTCTCAAGAATGTCGATGACCAGGACAGCTGGGAAGCCCACGCCTTTGATACGGTCAAGGGGTCTGACTACCTGGCGGATCAAGACGCCGTCGAAATACTCACTCGAGAAGCACCGGAAGTCGTCATTGATTTAGAGCATCTGGGTGTTTTGTTTTCCAGGCTCGAAGACGGTCGTGTTGCGCAGCGGGCGTTTGGGGGCCATAGCCACAAACGCACCTGTTATGCAGCAGACAAAACCGGGCACGCCATTTTGCATGAGCTATACAACAACATCCTCCAGTACGGGGTGACCATTTATGACGAGTGGTATGTCCTGCGCCTCATCCTAGAAGATAATCAGGCCAAAGGGGTGGTGATGTATCACCTGCTCGATGGCGAGCTACAAGTGCTGCGGGCGAAGGCCGTTATGTTTGCAACGGGGGGCTACGGTCGGGTGTTTAATACCACCTCCAATGACTTTGCCTCGACCGGGGATGGATTATCCCTGGCGGCGAGGGAAGGTGTCCCCCTGGAAGATATGGAATTTGTCCAATTTCACCCCACCGGCTTGTATCCGGCCGGAGTTTTGATTTCTGAGGCGGTGCGAGGGGAGGGGGCCTATTTGATTAATAGCGAGGGCGATCGCTTCATGGCCACCTATGCGCCCAAACAAATGGAACTGGCTCCCCGCGACATCACTTCGCGCGCCATCACCACAGAGCTTCGCGCTGGCCGAGGCATTCAGCTCGATGGACAAGCGGGCGGCCCCTTTGTCCATCTGGACCTGCGCCACATGGGCCGCGAAAAGATTATGAGTCGGGTGCCCTTTTGTTGGGAAGAAGCCCACCGCCTGGCGGGGGTAGATGCGGTGGATGAGCCTATCCCCGTTCGGCCTACGGCCCACTACTCCATGGGTGGAATTCCAGTCAATATTGAGGGTCAGGTCCGGAGTGGCACCGAGGGGCTGATCGACAATTTTTTCGCCGCCGGGGAATGCGCCTGTGTCTCCGTACACGGGGCCAATCGACTGGGGAGCAATTCGCTGCTGGAATGCGTCGTCTATGGACGCAAAACGGGGGCAACCATCGCCCGCTATGTGCAGACTCAAAAACTCCCAGAGGTGGATGAGCAGCGATATCTTCAAGCCGCCAAGGATCGATTA
>JBCBQD010000170.1:0-12481 GCA_039820425.1 Cyanobacteria bacterium J06635_1 | reverse complement strand
GGCCTGAGATAATCAGCGGAGTGCGGGCCTCGTCGATCAAAATAGAGTCAACTTCGTCAATAATGCAGAAATTAAAGGGCTGTTGCACCACGTCTGCCGCAGCCGTCGCCATGTTGTCCCGCAGGTAGTCAAAGCCAAACTCGCTGTTGGTGCCATAGGTGATATCGCAGGCGTAGTTTTTTTTGCGGTCGGCGGGTGCCATACCCTGTTGAATTAGCCCGACACTCAGCCCCATAAAGCGATGCACCTGCCCCATCCACTCCGCATCACGGCGGGCCAGGTAATCGTTCACCGTGACGATGTGAACCCCTTTCCCCGAAAGCGCATTTAGATAAGACGGCAGCGTCGCTACCAGGGTTTTACCTTCCCCGGTTTTCATCTCAGCGATCTGACCATCGTGGAGCACCATGCCCCCAATTAGCTGCACGTCGTAGTGGCGTAGCCCCAAAACCCGCTTAGAGGCCTCACGCACGACAGCAAACGCCTCGGGCAGCAAGTCATCTAAGGTTTCGCCCTTTTCTAACCGCTCTCTAAACTCGACGGTTTTACCCGACAGCGCCTCGTCTGAGAGGGCCTGGACATCTTCTTCAAACAGGCCGACTTCTTTGACATCGGGTTGATATCTTTTGAGCTTACGGGTGTTGGGATCGCCAAAGAGTTGTTTCAGCATGTTGGGCTAACAGTACAGCGGTAATGCAGGGTCTTAATATGCCCTATCGTATATCTTTAATAATCGTATACAAGGGGCGTGACCCTGGGGAGGCGTTTTGGGGGACGGTTTACCCCACCTTTAGGTATAGCCTTTCAATGGTATCACCCGTGGGAGGGGGAAGGGGACAAGGGGAAAGGCGAAGGGGGGGCGCGGTGAGTTTAAGCCATGAGCGATCCCCGTGTCACCCTTTCCCCGCGTCGCCGCGTCGGTCTTACTCAAAAATTCAAGCCTGACAGACCACTAGACTCTAAATACCTTCTGTCCAGTCTCGAAAGTTAAAGGCCTCTGCGCTGGGGTGACAGCTAATGCAGGTGGTTAGAGTTGGCGTTTGGGGGAATTCAACGTCGGGGTGTAAGGCCTGAAAATAGGCTGACTCGCTGAGTCGGAAGGGGAGCACCCGCTGGTTGTGTCGAGGGCGTGAATAAATGGACAGGTAATCGATCACCAGGCGGGCATTAAACCGGGGCAAAGGCTCTAGCTGGAGGCCGTAGTGGTCGGAGTCTGTAAGTAAGACCCGCCAGGTCTGCTGGGGTAAGACCGCAGGGGGCACCGCAATATGACAGGCCCCACAGCTTTCTAGATAAAAGTCTTGGCCTAGCTGAAATTCGGGGGTGACGGGCTCAAAGGCCCCTTCTGGGCCTGCGTCGGCAGCTGGTGTTTGGACCAACGGTTCGGAGGCCAGGGCTTGAGATAACCCGGTACCCATCCCTAAAAAACAAACGATTGCTAACCCTATCAGCAATGATCTAAACCAGGTATGACGGTGGGTTGATGGCAAAAAGCGCTTAATCATGGTTGTCATGAAATCTTAGGATGTTGTTTGTTTTGGGTAGGGTTTCCCGATGTCGATTCTGATTGTGGCAGATTATGCTAGAAATCATCTTGGTCAGAGACCAGACACTCCCATTCCAAGGAAAGCATGTTGATGGATTTTCGGCATATTCAGTTTCGCTACACTGAGACCTTCTCTGCTGATGAGTTAGTCAAGCTACGGCAACTGTTTGATAAGGCTGCTTTTTGGGCAAGGGAACGGCGGGATGATGATTTGCAGGTTGCGATCGCAAACAGTCACCCAGTTGTGATCGCCTGGGACGATGAGCAGATGATCGGCTTTGCTCGAGCCACCTCAGATGGTGTCTATCGAGCCACGATCTGGGATGTCGTCATTGATGATGACTATCAGGGGGCCGGGCTGGGCCGTAAGCTGGTGCAGACGGTGCTGAGCCATCCCCACGTGAGCCGGGTTGATCGGGTTTATCTGATGACGACAAATCAGCAGCGATTTTATGAGCGGATCGGCTTCAAAGAAAATCAGACGACGACGATGGTGATCTTTAACGAGCCGTTTGAAGATGCGTTAGCGCTGAGTCGAGAAGAAACCGCAGACATCTTGCAATGAATGTGCTTGGTGCTGGTAGTGCGCTGCGCTGGTGAGATGGTGAGTGCGCTGGTGAGTGCGCTGCGCTGGTGAATGGGTAAATACCTTGCCTCACTACCTCACCATCTCACTACCTCACCAAGCGAAGCGTCTCACCCTGCTTGGCCTTCTTCCTTTTCTACCTTTTCTCGCGATTCGCCCCAGTAGGCACTATAGGTCCAGGCTTCTTTAGTCCCCTTGTCTTCGCTTGTCCAACGATAGATGGCAATTTTGGGGTTTACCCCGACTTCGATCAGTTTGGCCCCCATGTAATATTCCGTCTGAGTAAACGTGCGCTGCTTAAAGAACTCAGACTGACCTTTGGGGATCATTTTGGTGATGTGTGCCTGGGTGGGTTTTGCCATCTTCGCTTGTGACGTTAGTTAGAAGCCCCATTATAAAATGAGGACGGCGGACAAAACAGAGTTCTCAGTGCTTAAAACTGAATCCTCTATGCGGCAGCGCCTGACATTGCTTGCATCATTCCAACCAGGCCAATTTCGCTACAAACTTCGTAAAACTTGATCTGGGGTGGCTTTACAAATAAGCTTGAAATTTCTTTAAGTGCGGCTTTGTAGTCAGCATCCTGGCAGTCATCCATGTCGCCAATGTTATCCCACAAAATAACGGCAATGCCGCAGTCAGTGCCAGGTTCTTGCAGCAAATAAGCCCCTTTAAATCCGCAGCTGTTTTTGTACGCAGAGACTGCTTTTTCGTAGAGCTGACGGGCTTCAGAAAAGCGCCCTGGTTTAAACTCACCAATGGCAACGTAGGCTTGTTTATGTTTCAGAAAATCAGAAAACTCACTCATGGCATCTAGCATCCTCAAGGTGTTGTAGACCTAGTGTGACGCACTGTCCTAACAGGGGAGCCTTTCTTAACAATCCGTTTGTGATTCTTAAATCTTGGCTACATCGGGGGAGGTGGGGGAGGTGAGTGGGTGAGGAGGTGAAGAGGTGAGGAGGTGAGGAGGTGAGGAGGTGAGGAGGTGAAATTAGTTGCACAGTCAAAGATTGAAAGAGCGCAGCCCCCCCCCAAGCGTAGCGAACTCACCAGCGCAGCGAACTCACCCAGCGCAAGCGAACTCACCCAGCGCAGCAACCCCTCCCTTGTCCGGCCTTGATAGACTGCTCACTGAAGCGGGTAAGGCTGCTTCAACTCAAATCTGGCATAATCTCTAGCTCAAAGGGGCTTAAAGTGATAGAGATAGTTGGGAGTTGGGGTGATGAAGCGTTCGGTTTTGCTGCGATATTTGGGTTTGGGTTTGGGGGCTTCGATTTTGCCCGCCTGTGCTCGGCTGGGTGAGATCACATCTAAATTGCCCTTGCCGACAAGTTCGTCTGAGGATCCAGCTGAACCTGCCGTTGAAGTTGTGGCTGAAGCCGCCTTCCCCTTAGGAGAAACGTGGAAGGTGGCGACCACGACGGGCTATTACCCATTTGTGCAGCAGCCTCAACCCGATCAGTTTGAAGGGTTTGACGTGGATCTACTGAATGAGATCGCAACCATTGCAGGGGTCGAGCTGCAATGGAAAAAGCAGGCCTTTGACAGTCTGATCCCGCTTTTGCAGGGGGGACGAGCGGATGTGGCGATTGGTGCGATCGCAATTACCGAAGACCGGGCCAAGCTGGTAAGCTTCTCAGCCCCTTATTTTGTTTCTGGGTTAGCCATTGCGACGGTCCCCGGTCGAGACGATATCAAAAACTTCAAAACCCTAGAAGACAAAACGATTGCCGTCCAACTTGGCACGGCGGGCGCACAAGCCGCGGTGGATATCTCAGGCTCTGAAATCAAAACCTACAATTCCGCTTTCTCGGCCTTGCAGGCGGTGGCGGATGGGGCCGCAGAGGCTGCGATTACGGACCTGCCACTGATACTGAGTGCGATCGCATCCGAGCAAATCACCGGCATCAAACTCACCAGCAAACGCCTCACCGAGGAACCCTTTGGGATTGCCGTGCCCAATAAGAAACCAGAGGCCCTGGTGGCGATAAATCAGGCCCTGGCCATGATTCGAGAGAACGGACGATATGACGAGATTTATCAGAAATGGTTTGGAGGAGAAAGGTTGGAGAGTAGAGGATAGAGGGTAGTGGGTGAGATAGGGTAGGGGCGATGCGGCTGCAAAGCCTTTCAGGCATGGCTGCGCTTACCGCCCTTCAGAGTGATAGATCAGCTCGATGCGCTGGTATAAAACCTCAGTGCAAATCGCCAGAAGCCGCGGGAGATTTGCAACAGCACTGCCGCCAGCACCACCGACCCCAGTAACCAAGAGCCCTCGGTGCGATTCAAAATAGTCTGGGCGGGCACCGTCGTTAAAAAAGCGACCGGGATGATGAAAGTGAAGAAAAATCGATACGCGGCGGGAAACGCCACAATCGGATAGCGCCCCGCGTCGAGTAGGCCCCGCAGCACCTCAGTCACATTGTAGATTTTGACAAACCAGATGCTGGTGGCCCCCAGCATGAACCAAAGGCTATACAGACTGAGTAATCCGAACAGCAGTGGGGGAATGCCCAGCAGGTAGCTCACTGGCGATAGCCCAAGCTGATGGCCTGCGTAGAATAAAATCCCCAGCCCGAAGACAATATCCGGAATCCCCCAGGGGGAAATTGTGCGCGTTGACAGCCAAAACTGAGAGCTGATTGGCTTTAGCAAGACAAAATCGAGGGTGCCTTCCTGGACGTGGTTGACGATACGGTTGAGGTTAGGCGTCAAAAACGTCGCCGAAAACCCCTGGAGCATGGTGAAAATTCCCAGCACCACTAGCGACTCGGCCCAGGACCAGTCCTGAAACTCGTAGCCGGTGCGATAGAACAGGAATAACCCAAAGATATTGCCAAACAGGGCAGCTAGGCTGCTAATGGCGGCAATCACAAAATTGAGACGATATTCTAGCTCGGCTGCGATCGCAACGCTCCAAAACAATTTGAGTACACGCCAGTAGCGTCCCATAGAAGGAGGGGCAAAGTTAAATAGAGGACGCTTTAAAGTATACGGGAGTCCTTCGGCAGAGACTCACTACCCATTACCCATTACCCATCACCCACTACCCATCACCCATTCACCCCAAATACTCTTCCAACTCATCTTGCAAACGATAGCGGGCTCGGGCGATGCGAGATTTAACTGTGCCGAGAGAGACGCCGGTAATCTTTGCGATTTCATCATAGGGGAGCCCTTGAATCTCTCTGAGTCTGATGGTTTCTTGGAAAATATCGGGCAGCTGCGCAATGGCCGCTTGCAGTCGCTCGTAAAACTCTTGCGTCATCATCAGATCAACTGGACTGGGCCCCTCAGAGGCCACCTCCCAATCAAGATGACCCTCGTCGGTTCGCCGTGATGCGTCTAGGGAGACCATGCCTGAAAACCGCTTACGCTTGCGCAGGGTATCGTAAAACAGATTGGTGGTGATGCGACTAAGCCAGGGTTTAAACCGATTGGGCTCCTTGAGGCGAGGAATATATCGATAGACCCGAATCCAAACCTCTTGACTGAGATCAGCTCGATCTGAGAACTCCAGCGAGAAGTGATAGAGTAGCTTGTCTACGTGGGGTTGATAGCGTCGCATGAGTTCTGTAAATGCGACCTTGTCAGGAGACTGGCTCTGACAACAACAAACTAACTCAACATCTGATAGCTGTCTTAAATTTCGAACGACGGGCTCGCTAGCCACAGCAGTGTTTAGCGCTTCTAGAGACTGTCCTGAAGCATAAACCTCAGAAGCGCAGACCTGAGCTGAGATTTTCTTTGCAAGCGTTACTGTCCGGTGTGGCGCAGGGCGAGCAACAAAAGTTCTAGATTGACGGTGAGATGCTTGAGCAACAGTCATAATTAGCTTATTGAATACAATTTGCGCATTGAGGCGAAGGGCAGTAAGGCAAGCGGGGGTTGCTCAGGGGAAATACTTATTCTTCTCTGAAACAAAAGTAGTAAAAAATACGTATCTGTCACATCCGCCATGTCGCGGATGACGCTTCTTGAAGAGACTGTGTTTTAAGGAGATTAAAATATAAAGGTAAAACTTAGAGACTATTTAGAACCGTAAAAATACGGACCCTTTCCAGAAAGAGGATGAAAATTTAACAAAAAGGGATGGTTAGCTTCAAATGAGCTTTATCGAGGGGGATTTACCTATGCGCCCATGCCCGAATACTGTTTGAGCCCCCGTCGCCAGAGCCACCGATTTAGACACCCAAATAGAATACTCCAACCTAGCATTGTCAAGAGGCCTCGACCTAAGTCAACGGGGAGACCCACGAACAAACTGGCTGGAAAATAAATCAAATAGGGAAACGGGGTCCACAGCGCTACGGTACGCACCGCTTCGGGGAACAACGAGAGCGGTGCAATCATGCCTGAGAAGAAGATATAAAACAGAAAGGAAAACTGCTCGATTGCGGTGGCGCGCTCTACCCAAAAAGCTCCCATGGCATAGGTGTACTGCATCAAAAAGCGCAGGCAAAACGACAGTAAAATGCCGATAAATCCCCAGAACAGACCATAGGGGGTCGGCACCCACAACGCATCGGGATAGAGCACAAAAAAGAACACCACTAGCACCGCTGCAAATGGCAGTCGGGCAAACCGCTCAGCAAAATGGCTGAGAAAATGTCGCCAGCCGGGATCAAGGGGTTGTAATAGCAGGGGCGACAGTTTGCCCTGCAATACCTCTCGTTCAAAATCCCAGATTACCCAGACGACGGTAAACTGCCGCACGATAAACACAGCTAGAAAATAGCGGACAAACTCGACGGGAGACAGGCCAAACTGGCCACTCTCAGCTGCTTGGGTCCAGATCCCCATGAGAATGATGGGCAGCGACCCAGACAGCACCCAAAACATCAGCTCAGCCCGGTATTCCACCATGTAGGCGTAGTAAACCGAGATCAGTACCCTGGCAATATTCAGTGCTCTGGCAATCTGTCGCATTGAGATACCCCGTCTACAAGGAAAAATTACTCGCCCACATCAGCCTATCAACCAGTTGGATCTGCTGGCACAATCCGCGTTAAGAAAACTGGATAAATGACCTAAAAGGGAGACAGAAGTTAAGACAATTTTGGCAGTCTTTCCACTTTTGGAAGCCTTGCTGCACAAACGGTAAGAGGCTTTTGATGGCTGTCACCCAGGTCCACCTTTGGGGGCAACTTTGGGGCAACAGTGGGATCAGGTTTAGCATTACTGGGTACCGACTTAAGCTGGCAAGTTTTGGCTGGGCAGAGGGGTAGAGGGTAGAGGATAGGGGATAGAGAGTTAGACAAAGGTAATTTCTTTAGATTAATTTGTTTTACCCTTGGTGACCCACCACTCACCTCCTACTACCCAATTCTCACCGCCCATCAAAATCATCTACCACCTTAAGTCGATACCACCCATTTCATTTCTACTCAATCGGGCTCGCAGGATGAAGGGAAGCAAGCTACTGCAGCTGTATGCCAGCGGACGCAGGAATTTTAGTGGAGAACAGTTACAAGGTCAGTCATTTAAAGGACAAAATCTGACCGGCATTGACCTGCGGGGGGCTGATATTCGGGGGGCTAATTTTAGTGGGGCCGACCTGACGGGGGCTAACTTGCAATCGGCCAAGGCTGGGTTGGGGTTGGGGTGGGTGATTATCTGGGTCGGCATGGCTTGTTTGCTAGCGGCGGTCGCTGGGTTTCTGGCTGGTTACGTGGGCGACCTAGTGGCGCTGCTGCTGGTGTCTGATCGCCTTGACAGTGTAGCTGCGGGATGGGTGAGTTTATTTGTGCAGGGGGTATTTTTTGCGATCGCACTGTACCGCAGCATCACCGTTGGGTTTAAGACGGTGGCGGTGGCCCTGGCGGTTTCAATTACAGCGACCATTGCGGCGGCTTTAGTACTGGCTGCGATGGGGGATGTTTCGAGCCTATTTCCTGAAGCGTTTTATGTGGTGTTTTCATTTGCGATCGCAGCCTCGCTCACCGTTGCCGTTGCGTTTATTCTGGCGGTGGCGGTGGTCCTGGCTTCGATAGTGGCGGGGGCTGCTGCGGTGGTGGTGGCAATCTCAACAGCGGTGGTAGTGGCAAGCGGTGCGGTGTTTGCGGTGGCGATGGCGCTGACGGTGACCGTACAGCCTGCGGTGGCGATTTCCATCGCGATGGGGGCGATTGGCCTGAGCACCTATTTGGGTGGGCGGACCCTAACAGGTCTGCCCACCCATCGCCCAATTCAGTCCGTGGCGGTCACCCTGGCTGCGATCGGTGGCACCTGCTTTCGACGGGCAAATTTAACCGATGCCGACTTTACCCAGGCCCTGCTTAGGAACACCGACTTCCGACAGGCCCAACTGACCCGCACCCGATGGCGAGGAACCCAGGCCCTCGGTCTGGCCCGTGTGGGTGATAGCTACTTACAATCTCCGGTGATTAGAGATTTGGTGATCACCGGACAGGGCAAGGATCTGGTGTTTCACCAATACCCCCTCAACCTGCAAGGGATTAACCTGGCCGGGGCCAATTTGGTGAATGCCAATTTTACTGGCGCGATTCTCAAGGATGGGACCTTACAAGGAGCCAGGTTGGCTGATGCGACCTTCACACTGGCCAATCTCAATCGGGTTAACTTGCAAGATGCCGATTTTGCTCGGGCTAAGCTGGTGCAGACCCAGCTCCACGAGGCCAACCTGGCTGGTGCTTGCCTGACTGGGGCCACTATCGAAGACTGGGGCATCACCACTGCTACCCAGCTCAATGGCATCCAATGTGACTATGTGTTTATGCGCTTGCCCCGCGACGATGACCCGGATGCCAACCCACACCGTAAGCCCGACGCCTGGGACACTAACTTTGAACCCGGCGAATTCATCGATTTCATCACACCTCTGATCGACACCCTTGATCTGTATCACAATCAAACCGTAGACCCCCGCATTGTTGCGGTGGCCTTTAATGAGCTGCGAGAAAACAATCCTGACAGCAACTTAGAAATCATCTCCATGGAGCGCCGGGGCAAACGCCGGGACAAGTTTTTGTTACGGGCTGAAGCTCACCCTCATACCAATCTGGCCGAGCTGCATGCCCAATATTTTGATCGCTACCGAGAACTGTTGGCGCTCCCACCCCAAACCCTGGTAGCCATTTTGATGGAAAAAGAAAGCCAGACAACCCTGCTTGCCAGCATGGTCAGCACGGCGGTCAACCGCTCAGGTATCTACGCAAAAAACTATCAAAACCAAGGAGGTACCATGTCCAATCCCCCCATAAGTCCCCCTACTGTCAATCAAACCTTTCAAGGGCCGGTCAGCGGTGTTGCCGGTAACGTGCAGGGTGACCAAACTGTCTATGCCCCGGGACAATCCCTGGCAGACGCTGCGGCCCAAATCCAACAGTTGTTAAAACAGCTGGCACAAAGTAACCCCACGGCTACCGAGACCGACCAAAAAGCCTTTGTGGGTGCGGCCCTGCCCCCCACCACAAAACAGCGATTGGTGAAGGCCCTCAAGCAGGGCGGCAAAACAGCGCTGGCTGAACTGTTGGATAACGTCTATGTGAATGTAGCGGTCGCCGCGATTGAGGGATGGTCAGGGGAATAAAACATTTCTGCGCCGCCCTGCGCTCCCGCCTCCGGGGCCTACCGTGTATACACATCTCGGAAACACATCTCGGAAGGATGCTCAAAATCCTGCATTACCCCCCTTACTCCCCCCTTGGTAAGGGGGGAAATTCCGGTCCTCCCCCTTACCAAGGGGGAGTTAGAGGGGGTCAGGCAACCGTAAGCGCTATTTTCAATCACTTGTGTGTACACGGTAGCCTCCCCGGAGGGGATGATCGGGGATCACATAAAATCATCAATGTCTGCAAAGGCTTCAGGGGTGAGCCCGGTGACCCAATCGTTAAGCTCCTCGACTTTGTCTTCAGCAACCGCTGTTTCTAAACAGGCGTTATCTAAATGACTGGCCGCAGCAGAAATCTGGCGATTTGCTTCGGAGTCGGGCAGGTTGCGCATGAGTTCGCCCATGGCAAATAAGACTGCGGTGCAGCCATGCTGCTCAGTCAGTTGTTTTAGCTGATCTTCAAATTCTTCTATTGGGTTTGCCATGGGTTATACAACTGCTCCAGTTTCAAAGACGCGACCAATGACCGCTTCAACGGGGGGATCGGCCACCGTGAGATCTTTCACGTCCAGGTCAGCGAGAATTCGTGAGACGGTTTGGGTGAGATTATCTCGGCGCACGATAAAAACAGCTTTGCAGCCTTCGAGGGTGCTGAGCTCGCCATACTGGCTGAGTTGCTCAGGTGGTAGGCTGCAATCAAACTCGACGGTCACTTCGCGATAGGGGGCAAAGCGATCGAGCAGACCGTCTAGCAGACCATCATAAATCAGCTGACCCTGGTGGATCAGAAGAACGCGATCGCAAAGGGCTGTAATATCCGCCATGTAGTGACTGGTCAGCAAAACCGTCGCCTGGTAACGCTGGTTATATTCTTGCAGAAATTCGCGCACTGCTACCTGGGCGTTGACATCCAGACCCAGGGTGGGCTCATCTAAAAACAGCACCTGAGGACGGTGGAGCAGGGCCGCCAGCATTTCTGCCTTCATTCGTTCTCCGAGGGAAAGTTTTCGCACTGGCTGGGTCAGCTTGTCCTTAAGGCTGAGCATGTCGGCCAGTTCGTCCACGCGATAGCGTAGCTCTTTGATCGTGAGGCCATAGATCGCCGCATTGATGCGCAGCGAGTCGAGGGTGGGCAGGTCCCAAATCAGCTGCTGCTTTTGCCCCATCACCAGGGTGATTTTTTGTAAAAACCTGGGCTCACGCTTAAACGGGGTATAACCAGCGACCTGTACCTGCCCTGATGACGGGTGGATCAACCCAGTGAGCATTTTGAGGGTAGTGGTCTTGCCTGCGCCATTTGGCCCTAAAAAGCCGACCACCTCCCCCGGCTCAATTTGGAATGAAACCTGCTTGACCGCCTCTACGTTGCGATATTGACGGCGCAAAAAATGGGCCATCGTCCCTTTGAATCCGGGCTCTTTGACCGCTACCGGATAGACTTTTCCTAGATTGTTGACGTCGATCATTGACATAAACTCTTAGTCTTTATCCGGATTTCACATCCGTCCATCGCTTTCTGTAGGTAATGATGCTGAGTGAGTCACCCCCTGGCAGTTGCCAGCGGTTTCACCGTTCCCTTTTATACAGTAACGATAAACGTCGAATCGTTGGCATTGGAGTAACCCCCAGCCCATGAATTATTCAATACAGACTTTACACGAGCCTGTCACGGACAGTGCTGCCAGCAATAGTGGCAATCAATCCAATTCGCAACCGACATCTAAACCAAGTAGGGGTTCATCTGATTCGTCCACATCATCTACGGAGACCGATCAGGATACAACCTGGGAAGTTTTGATGCGTCCGGCCTAGGCGTAAAGCAGTTCTGAGTTTTGAGTTTTGAGTTGGGGCGCTAGACCACATCCAGTTTGAAGCCTTGAGGTTTTGCCAACAGGCAAACAGGTTGGGTAATTCCTAGAGGGCAAACGACAGGCCTGGATGGGGTGAGGGTTCAACCTAAAACTCAAAACTCGACATCAAGAACTCCCCAACCCGATACAAAATGACTGATCCCCTTAAGAAAAATAATTTATTTAACATGGCCAATCGTCATGAGGGTGACTTGATTGACTCCCTCAATCGTTATTATGAAGACGCTATAAATTGTGCGGCAGCCGGGGATATTGAGGCTGCGATCGCACTTTACCAGGAAGCCATCAAAACCTTTCCCGACGAAGATGGCCCCTACATTGCCCTGGGAGACTTTTTGATTGACCAACAGCGTTACGACGAGGCCATCGCCACCTTTGAAGATGCGATGCGAATCGTCAAGGTGCAAAACCGATTTTTTTACCGCAGCTATGCCAATGCGCTGTTTGCCAAAGGCCACTACAAAGCAGCAGCAGCGATCTATGACCAGGTGATTGCCAAATACCCTAGCGATTACAACGCGCACACCCGACGGATTGTGCTGCTTGCGATCGCAGGCGAGTTGGCCCAGGCCAGCACCTACTTGATCAACCTGGCTCAGCATAGCGAAGACATTGCCTTTCTCGTCGATGAGGCGGTTGCCCAAACGATGGCGGTTTATCAGCAATACACCGCCGGGATTCGTCTCTTTCAAACGGTGCTCAATCGCATCGGGCAGGCCCACTCCCCCGTGCGCATTGCGAATATTCACAAGGCGTTGGGATCACTGTGGATCGATCACAACCAGCCCGGCGGAGCCATCAGTCACCTCAAAGCGGCCCAGGCGATTTATCAGGAATATGGCATGACTGAAGAAGCAGATGCGGCTGAGGCGATGTTGGAGTCGATTCATTAGGGATTTGAGTGG
>JBCBQD010000169.1:0-12601 GCA_039820425.1 Cyanobacteria bacterium J06635_1 | reverse complement strand
AATCTGGCGCACTGCATTAGATTCTTGTTGACAGCCGCCCCGGTCAGCTAGCCCCGGCTTGCCGTGCCGTTTGACCAGATTAGACAGCGCAGATAGCAAAACAGATTCGGTCTCTAGTGCATTTTGGGGGCTGGCCTGCGACAACAGTTGATGAAACCGGATAAACGTTTGGGCCAACCGCCGATCTGCAATAATGGGCTGATCAAAGAGCGGGATCGATTTACCAACCCCCAGCTGGGTAAACAGTATCGGATTGGGATAGCAGACCCGAAAGCTCCAGCCAGTTTCATCAGCGGCAACGTTGCTGTGGACGGCCTCCGGCGGAATCACCACCAGACTGCCTGCGGGGGCCAGATAGGTTGTTCCCCGATAGCCCACCTTTTCGGCCCCCTGGGTAATCACGCCAATGCAAAACTCTTCGTGCAAATGACGCGGAAAGGTATGGCTGCGGTAGGTGGCGTGGAGCACCTCTAAATTTTGCATGACATCCGTCCGCCACGCCTTTGCCTGCTCACTATCCGTTTGAGGATGCCAGTTTTCGGTCATGCGGGTTTAGGTTGAAGGGTTAGCAGCGCGATCGCACTCAATAATAAAATAGCCCCCATCACCCCCATGAGCGGCATTGACTCCCGAAAGAAAAAGACGCCAATCAGAGTGGCCGTCAGCGGTTCGAGTAAGACCACAATGCCAGACGCCGTCGCCGATATATGCCGAAGCCCCAGCATATAGATGGCATAGGCAATCGCGGTCGTGACAATACCCAGATACAGCAGCCAGGGTAGGACTTTAAGCCAATCAGCCAGCGGCGGCTGCCACACCAGAGCAGGCAGCAAAAATAGGGTGGCCGTGGTGAACCCATAGGCGGCGATCGTGAGCGGGGCTACGTGAACCACCTGGGCCTTAGCGATCACGGCATAGCTGGCATAGGCCAGGGCTGACCCAAACGCGAGCAAGACACCGAGGAGAAAACCAGGGCGGGTTGCGATCGCATCTGGCCTCACCACCAGCAGCGCAGTTCCAATCATGCCTAAAAAAAGTGAACCATACATGCGTGAGGTCAGCCGTTCGCCTAGCCGCCAGGCTGCCAGTAGGGCAATTAGCAAAGGCGACGAGCAAATCGCTACCAGCGCCGTGACGGCAACCCCCGCCAGCGGCACGGCACAAAAGTAGCAAACTTGATACATTGCAATACACGCCCCCATGCCCAGATGGGCCAGCCCCGTTTGACGCGACGGCCAGCGCCAAAAGTGGGGCTGGCGACCCGCCATGATCAGCAGCCATGGCGACGCCAGCGCCATTCGCCAAAAACTCACCACCCAAGGATTTATAGAGGTTCCCATGGACAGTGTTTGATTCATCAAGACCATCGCAGTGCCCGTGGTTCCCCAGGAAATCGCAGCCAGACAAATCAGGATTAGACTCAATAGACGCTTTGACATGACATCAGGCTAAGCAGCTTAGCCACTCTACCGAAGCATCGAGTCACGGTCTTGTAATTTCTTGCCCTGCCATAGGATGAAGACAATCATCATCTCATAGGCATTATTTCCCCGTAGAAACATCGGTCATTCCGTGGAACACCCCCGGTAGGGGCATTGCATGCAATACCCCTACCGGGTAACAGGGGTGGGGTCGCCTGGGGATTTTTGGTTTTGTATGGATATCGTTGCGATCGCACCCAAATAATCCCCATCCCATGACATTGGCATCCTTGGATAACCATCATCGGCATGGTCATTCCCATCTCGTAGGGGCATTGCACAGGCAATGCCCCTACCGTCGTCGGGTGGGGAAGATTTCGGTTACGCCACCTGGCGCTTAATCAATTGGGCAAACACCCCCTCTTGGGCCGCCAACTCGTCAAAATTGCCCTGCTGCACCACACGACCCGCCTTAATCACATAGATACGATCCGCATTGCGAATGGTGCTGAGCCGGTGGGCGACCACAATGCGGGTCACATTCAGTCGATCTAAACTCTCACTGACAATGGCCTGGGTACGGTTATCTAGGGCGCTGGTGGCCTCATCGAGTAAGAGAATCTTGGGATTGAGCGCCAGGGCACGGGCAATCACCAGCCGCTGCCGCTGCCCGCCGGAGAGATTGCCGCCGCCTTCGCTGATCACCGTGTGCATCTGCATTGGGAAGCTGCGCACATCGTCACCAAAGCCTGCCATCTCGGCTGCCCGCCAGGCGTCATCTAGGGTGATCAGGGCACCGCCGGAGATATTCTCAAAGATGGACCCGGCATTGATGCGCCCGTTTTGGAGCACCACACCGAGTTGGCGACGCACTGCTGAGATATCTAAACCGGCCACATCCTGACTGTCATAGTAGACCGTACCTGACTGGGGGGTTTCAAACCCGAGCAGCAGCCGCAGCACCGTAGACTTGCCTGACCCAGAGGGTCCCACCAGGGCAATAAATTCACCGGGATAGGCCTCGACGGTGACATCATTCAAAATCAGCGGGCCGTCTTCGCGATAGCGGAAAGTAACGTGATCCAGGCAGATGCGCCCGGTCAGGCGACCAGGGTCGGCCTTTTCGATATCGACTTCGGGTTCGGCGCTGAGAATAGGCTGTGATCGCATCCATAGCGGAATCACATCCAACACATCAATCAGGGTTCGGCTCAGATTCGTCACCCCGCTAATAAAAATCGCAAAGGCTGCATTAAACGCCAGAAAAGTTCCGGTCGAGAAGCCCGTGCCTTGCATCGGGTTGACCAGGGTACTGGCCAACCAAAACAAGCCAATGGACGTCAGCGTCGGCATGGCGGTATTAAAAATACTGACCGCATCCTCTAAGCGCTGGGTGCTCATTTCGAGGGTAAGCTGCTGGCGATATTTCTCACCCCACTGGGCAAAAGCCCGGGGCTCTGCCCCAGCAATTCGCAGCTTAGACACCCCGTTGATCAGCTGCACCATCAGGCCGTACAACTCACCGTCTAGCTCCAGCAGGGGGCGCTGCTTTTTCAGCAAAATTGCCCCCGAGATACCGGTGACGCTGACCACCAGTAAGGCAACAAATAACGCCAACACCGCCAGTTTTGCACTGTAGTAAAACAACAACCCCAAATTTAACAGCGCAAACGCCCCGGAGAGAATCGCATCCAGGGCCGTGCCGCTCAGCTTACGACGAATCGCGGTGATACTAGAGACACGGGATTGCAAATCCCCCGTGGAGTAGTCGCGAAAAAAAGACGTGTGCAGCTTCAGTAAGCGATCCCAAACCGCCGCTTGTAAGGTGGCATCTGACCCCGTCTCAATCCGCATCGAGGCAATTGCCTGGGCAAATTGAAAACAGGCTCGCCCAAAGGCCACCGCCAACAGCGCCAGACCAATTTGGATCAAAATCCCCGTACTGCCATAGGGAATCGCATCGTCGATCAGCACCGCCGTCGCCTGGGGAATCGCCATGCCCAACAGGCTCGTGACTACCCCCGTCAACAAGATCATCCCAATATCTCGCTGACGACCGTGAAATGCAAACTGGAGGAGCGTTGCTGCATTCAGCTTGCCGCTGGGCAGCGGTCGATAAAAGATAAAGGCCACCGGGTCGAGGCGATTGGCAACCAATTCATCCACAGGTGTGCGCTGCAACGTGACCGGGTCCAACAATTCGTAGCGGCTGTTTTTGACCGGCAGCAGTGCCATCGGCAAACGGTCATCTCGGGTGTAGGCCACCATTGGACCGCTATCCTGGGTCCACCACTGGCCCCGCAGTAAAATCTGCCGCAGCCTCAGTTGGGACGCGCGAGCAATCGCCTCTAAGGGCTCTTTCACCTGTTGAAAATTCTCAGAGCGGCTGGGGGGGGAGACGGGCACCCCCAACACATGACCCACCGCCCCAGCCGCCACCAATAAAGGCGTCTCAGCAGTTAGAAAACTGTCATCCTTGGGCTTGAGTAGGGAGGCCAGTCCCTGAAGGGCGTGCTGGGTAGTTTGCTGGTTGAGCTGCTGCCGCTGTTGAAACTGTCTGAAGTCAGTTTGGGTCTGAGCTGCAATAATCTCCGCAATGGTTTTGAGACAATATCGATGAAATTGTTCGGTCCCCTGGGCCATTTTCTCAACATCATTGGCGGCTTCTGGCCCATAGGCTTGTAGCTCCACAGGGCCACTTGCTTGCAGCCAGGTGCCTGCTCCCAAGGGGAACAATCCTGAGTCTGGGGTCAGCACAGCATCGGCAGCATCGAGCCATTGCGCTTCCCCAGATTTAAGTTGGCACCACACCATATGGTCCCCGGCGCTATAGCGCGCGCCATCATTGAGCGAAATATAGAGCGAGGAGAGCGCTTCAATCGTCGACACTGGCGTGGGAAAGCCTTCGATTTCTCCAAAATGGTTAAACCAGAGGGCAGCTTGAGTCTGTAGCAGTTTGTTTGGAGCGTTCGCTTGACCGTTTGCCGGGTCATTCCCATGCCCATTCTCACAGGGAGTTAGGCCCATTTGCTGCCAGGTGATGGGCACTAGCTCAGTGGGCTCGAATGCGATCGCAACCCACCCGTAAACATCCGGCACAACCCCAAACAAGACCTCACCCGCCACCACGGTAAACAAATAACGTCGTGCTCCGGTGGGTTCACCCTGGTCCCAGGCCACGCAAAAAATCCCCACCGATCCAGATTGCACCTGCCAGATCTGATCGGGCTGATCCAGCCATAGGGTTTCATTACCCGCCAGGGTGCAAGGGGTATTGCTCACGATGGATGGTTGAATTGAAACCACGATTTGCCCTCAATGATTTGTTCTGACTTGTCGGTTTTGCCGAAATAAATGGAGGTGAGTTTAACTCGAGATGGTGGATTTAAGTTGTTAGGTGAGTGTTAGAGAAATCAGCAACCCGTAACCCACCCTACGATCTTCCCCATCTCCCCATCTCCCCATCTCCCCCGCCCCCTCTATCCATCACAACGCCGTCCCCGAGCTCCGAATCAAACTGGCGTAATGCCCCTCCTGCTGCCAGAGCTGATCATGGGTGCCTCGCTGCACCACCTTGCCCCGGTCGAGCACAATAATTTCGTCCGCATCCCGAATCGTACTCAGCCGGTGGGCCACAATCAGACAGGTGCAGCCCCGCCGCCGCAGATTTTGATCGATGATTTTCTCCGTTTCAGAATCCAGGGCGCTGGTGGCCTCATCCATAATCAAAATCGACGGATTGTTGACCAACGCTCGGGCAATCTCTAACCGCTGTCGCTGCCCCCCACTGAGGTTTTGCCCCCCTTCTAGCAGCTCCGCATCATAGCCATAGGGCATCGATAAAACCGCCTCCTCAATTTCAGCATCCTGACACGCCTGCCGCAGCCGCGACTCCGGCATCGTCTCATCCCACAGCGTCAAGTTGTCACGAATCGACCCCGCAAACAGCAAAATCTCTTGCTCCACCATCGCAATGGAGTTGGTCAACACCGCCCGAGAAATCTCTCGGTTAAGCTTGCCGTCAAACCGAATCTCCCCCGAGCGCGGCTGATACAATCCTGCAATCACCCTCACCAGGGTAGACTTACCCGACCCACTACCGCCCACAAACGCCACCCGCTGCCCCGGCTTGATCGACAGATTAAAGTCTTCGATCAGGGGCGCATCCAGGGGGCTATAGGCAAAGGAGAGGTTTTGAATGTCGATGGCACCGGAGAGACGGAAGGTTGGGGAGGTAGTGGGTAGTGGGTGGTGGGTAGTGAGGGGTGAGGGGGTGAGGGGGTGAGGGGGTGAGGGGTGAGTGGTTCTGTCTCCGCGTCCCCGCATCTCCCCATCCCTACGTCTTTCTCTTCCTGCCTCCTCTGCTTCCCCTGCTCCCCTGCTCCCCTGCTCCCCTGCTCCTTCCCCAAACACCACATCAACCGAATTCTCCAACACATCATCCAGTCGCTCTAAACTCCCCTGGAGGGTCTGGAGGGTATTGGCAAACCGAACGAGATTATTGACCGGACCTTGAAAACTCCCCATCAGCAGCTGAAAGGCGACCAGCATTCCGATGGAGAGACTGCCATGGACGACACGCCAACCACCGATGATCAGCAGAGAGAGGGCAGCCAGGGTAGAGAGTAAGGAGGGCAACAAGCCTAGCAAGCGGTTGGTCAGGCCCAGTTCTTGCTGAGCGTTAATGGCTTTGGTGTAATACCCCGCCCAGCGGGCAAAAAAGTCGGACTCCAGGCCCGAAGCTTTAAGGGTTTCGATACTTTGCAGTCCAGCAATGCCCACCCCCGAGGCTTTTCCATATTCTTGGATGAGGCGACGGTTGGCGTCAACGCGCTGGCGCGAGACCCACTGCAGCACAATCACGTTGGTCGCGGCAAAGGCGACCACGATCAGGGTAAGGGGGATGTCGTATTGCAGCATGGCGATCGCATAAAACACGATCATCACCATACTGATTGCCGTGGTGGTCAGCCGACCCGAGAGGACGCTGGCAACACCGTCATTAAGATCGATGCGATCGCTAATCTCCCCAGCAAATCGCTGGGCGTAAAACCCCACCGGCAGGCGCAGTACATGCCACACAAACCGACTCGCCATGCCCACCGAGAGTTTGATCTTGAGGGCGCGCAGGTAGCGCAGCTGTAGACCCGTGAGCACCACTTGCAAGACCACCGTCAACGCCATCCCGAGCAGGACGTAGGGCAGCCAGTCGAGTCGCTTTGCCAGGAGCACATTGTCGATAAAGACTCGACTAAACGCGGGCAGAGCCAGGGTAGGCAACACCAGCAAAAACCCCGCCAGGGTGCAAAAGGCCAGGGCCCCCACCGATCCTTGCAACCGGTGCTTGAGGCCGCGCAGGGCCGTGGCCCGATGCCCCCCCGGTTGAAACGTTTCACTGGGCTCAAAGGTGAGGGTCACGCCGGTATAACCTTGGTCAAAGTCGTCAGGGGTAACTTTGCGGGGCCCGACCGCGGGATCGTTCAGATAAACCTGCTTCTCGTCAAAGCCATCGACCACTAAAAAGTGGTTGAAATTCCAAAACACGATAAAAGGCGGGGGCAGCTGTCGGAGGCTTTCGATACTTTTCTTGAAGCCCTTCGCCACCAGACCATAGTTACGGGCAGCTTTGAGCACATTGGCGGCGGTCACCCCATCGCGGGACACCCCACAGCCCTGGCGCAGCTCCGCCAGGGGCACATGACGACCGTAGTGGCCCAGCACCATACTGAGGGCGGCGGCACCACATTCGACCGCTTCCATCTGGAGGACCGTGGGGGTCTTGACCCGAGCCATGCTGCTTACTCCAAAACACGTTTACGCCCAAAACCGGCTAAGCCAGCTAAACCACATCCGGTTACTTGAGTTTTTGCCTTAGGGCAAACGACAGGTCTGGATGTGGACGAGGTTTAGTCTAAAAAAGGTAAAACGAAGGCAATTGGCGCTTTTTCCTCAAGGGTGACCCGTGCGATCGCAGGCATCCCGGCCATGGGGGCCATGTCGCTGGTGCCGGTTGACCAGTAAAAATCGCCATTTTCGTCGCGCTCAGGGACGGTGACCACCTCCACATAGGCTTGCTCAAATCCGTTTTCCCGCGCCGCTTCGATGGTGGTAATCGGCGGCTCAGAGACCGATTCGACGCGTCCCAGCAGCCCGCCCGCCACCTGCGCCCCCTCCACATCTGGGATCAGCAGAACCTCCATGCCTGGGTAAATCTGGGCAATCTCGCCAGCACTAAAATAAGCCACCCCCTGCAACCCGGCCTCGGGGGAGTCACCATAGACGATCACCCCTCGCCCCGTAGTGGTCACCGGGATGCGCCCGACCAGACTCCAAATCAACCCAAAGGCAAACAAGCCCCCCAACGCCGCCAGCGGTAACCAGCTACGCGGGGTAACAATCTGCATCAGCTGGTCTAGCTGCTCCGGCGAAGACAGCCGCTCCAGGGCTTCTTTACGAAAAATACTGTTATCACCCATCAGGCTGCCTCATCATATTCCAACCCCTCATCGACATCCAACCCCCAGCTGCTTTAGCATCCAGTCAAATTTTGTGCCCCCTTCCGAGACGCGCTGTAGCTCATCCAAATCGAGTTCGTCATCGAGCTGCACCGAGATCGAGCCCCGGTCTGGCCCTTCGCCCACCGAGACAACCGCCGTCAACAAATTCGCCATCTGGGTAGCAATCACGCGATAAAATCGAGCTGCAAAGGCCAGATCTTCTTGCAGTTTGATTGCCACCTGCTGCCGGGGGATTGCCAACAACAACGAATCACGCACCGCATGAATCCGCACTGGCAGGGGTTGAAAATCTAAAAAAGAGATGATCCCCGGCAGGCCGCCGCGAGAGATATAGGCCATCGGCTTAAAGTCTTGGGTTGCGCCGTGTTTTTCTAACCCTTGAAAACACAACGAGAGCGGATCACAGGGACGATCGGTGGTTGCGATCGCAAGCTCACCATCCAACACCGTATACAGCGCATCCACCGGACGCCCCGCGTGGAGCAAGACCCGGTCAGCAGCAAGTTTCTCGACCCGCCCCGCGCTCATCATCCAGCCCAGATCGCTATCGTGCAGCTCCCCAAAGACAAATAACGCCTCTTTGACCATTTGCCCTGACCGATATCGCAGCAGTTCAGACTGCTCAAACAGCAGCCGAATCCGCTCCGACATAATTAGCGCCAGGGCGCGATAAAAATGAGCGGCAAACCCAACGTCTTGGCGCAACTTATTAGACAAATCAACTTTGGGAACCGCCAACACCAGGGCAGCGTTGGTCGCCTTTACAGACACCACCGGCCTGGCATCAAATAACCAACCCTCACCGATCAGCTCCCCCCGCGATAGCTGGGTAATTTCACCCCCATCACCGGGGGCATACACCGTCAAGTTGCCCTCTAACAACAAATACAAAGCATCCAATACCTGACCCGGCTTAATCAACACATCAGCCGCCGTCAGAGGTTGACGCTGCCCATGGGTCACTAACCAGTCAATATCGGGGTTACTCAACTCTCGGAGCAAAATATCTGACATCACTTAACTCTATTGACAGACCTAAATAGGGGTGACAGCAACAAAAACAAATAGCCATTGCTCCGCAGCTGGGTTAACCACGCTCAAAGCATAGCGCCCTCAAGCCCTAACCCACCTTTTGTACGAACAAAATTTAGAATTGCCCCTGCTTTTTACAAAAACTCCAATTAAATTCTCATAAACTTCTAAGCTTTCATGGCAAGGCGTAATTTCTCTTAACCAACTTTGTTTTTCGCAAAAACTCCAATTAAATTATCATGAATTCTTAAGCTTTCATGGCAAAAGGTAGATTCTCTCGTCATTTTTTTCTCCTGAAATGTTAATTTTACTCAGAAAGGTATCAGAGAATACCTAAACTTGCTGTTGCATCCAAAGAGGGGATGCTAACATTAGTTTTGGACATTGGCACGCCAATGAAAATCACAATACTCAGCTAGCTTTAAGCAGCTAAGTGTAAGGTTGACTTGTTTTCTATCGAGGCAATTTCAAATGGAAGAGCAGATTAAAAAGATCGTCGATCAGGGCGTTGAGCTAGCTGAAGACGCTCTTAAAGAAGTTGCAGGCGGCAAAGGTATTCAAGAGCGTCGTCTAGATCAACTAGACACCAACGACCAAAGCAAGAGTGTTGACGACATTCAAGCAACCCGTCTGGATCATCTAGACACCAACGATCAGTCTAAGTAAGTTTCGTGGCCACTAGGCTAACGGCTCAGTAGACTATACTCGCAAGAGTATTTGAAATCGATTTTACAAGGGGTTTTCTCGTTGTGACCAACGGCGGGAAAATCCTTTTGTATGAGCGAATTCGTATGAACGAACTGGGTGTTTCCCTCCAAATGCTTCGAACACTATGCTTCAAACACTATGAATGTGACAGGGACGAGAGAATTAATCGAAATTTCACCGCTCCTAGCTTGTTCTCTAACTCTAGCATTTCAGCCTGTCTCCCTAACAGCTAACACCTAACACCTAATGTCACCTCTTCGAGAGATCCCCCCGACTGCGCCCCCCCTTATCAAGCTACCGTGTACACAGATCTCGGAAGGGGGCTCAAAATCCTGCATTACCCCCCTTAATCCCCCTTGGTAAGGGGGGAGATCCGAGTCCTCCCCATTGGTAAGGGGGATTTAGAGGGGGTGAGGCAACCGCAAACGCTAGTTCTCAGCACTTGTGTGTACACCGTAGCCTTATCAAGGGGGGCTGGTGGGATTCTGGTAAGAAAGCCATACTGAAACTAATTTTGCCCACCTACTTATTACATGCGATCGCCACGCAATGGACCGAGCATTAAATCTGTGCTCACAACCCATTATCTCAACTGATAGGCAGCAGGAAACCTGATGAAAGCGTCTGTTCTACTGAACAAGTTTTCAAGCTTTCCCCCACCTTTTTCGCTCTCCTAGGGGATTTAAATGACGTTTATTGCAATTGCACAGCTCCAAAAGCATCAGCCTGATCTTTCAGAAAGGCTAGCTCCAAGAAGACATAAGTTCAACAAAGAAAGGTTGCTCTCAGAATCTTCTAAGAAATTTTTACCTGTGTACCAAGATTGGCATTCTGTGATCTCTCTACAATGAATTTGATGTCTTTCAATCTTTTAAGATGCCTTCTGTCTCATATGAATTCTTCCGTAACGTAACGGCAAAGCTCTCTTATAACGGTCTGACTCTACTACTAGATCCAATGCTGTCAAAGAAGGGGGCACTGCCTTCTTTCGCAGGCATTGCCAAGAATCCTACAATCGATCTGCCTGTCAGTGTAGAAAGCATTTTAGAAGACATTGATGCGGTACTAGTGAGCCACATGCATGTTGATCATTTCGATTCAGCGGCAGCAGACAAGCTACCTAAAGACGTGCCTATCTTTACGCCCGATAATCAAGCGCCAACTGACCTTTCAAACCCGCTTCATTCAGGTAAAACGTTTTTAGCTCGACTGACAGAGATGGGCTTTACTAATGTAACAACGATGGCTCCTGATGACTGTAGCTTTGAAGGCGTCTTGATGACGCAGGAGTTTGGTCAGCATGGAATCGGTAAGTTGGGTCAGATGATGGGTGGAGTGAACGGTATCATTTTGCAAGCGCAGAACCAGCCAACTATCTATTGGACAAGCGACACAATACTTGATGAAGACGGTCACGTTGAAGCTATCTTGAGAAAGTATCAACCGGATATTGTGATTGCACACACAGGCGGAGCCGTTATCAACTCTATCGCGCCTGATCCTTTAATGATGGACGAAGCCCAGGCAGTAAAATTCTTTCAGCTAGCTAAGCAGAATAATCCAGATGCAGCTATTGTAGCAGTGCATATGCAAGCTTTAGATCACTGTTTTACTACCAGGGACAGCTTGAAGATGGCAATCACATCCCTTCCCGAAGACACTCAGAAAGACATTTACATGCCGGTCGAAGGTGAAAAGATAGCGCTAAACTTTGTTGTTAGGGTGGCCTGACGTAACGATAATCAGAGCGCAGCCCGATTCTCAGGCGTAGTAGCTTTCTTTGAGATTGCTCGGCAGAGCAGCAGATACAGAGGTCAAAAATAACCAGAGTATTGCCGCAGCGCTGGGCAATCTCAACCGCACAACCCAAACAAATGCATCTCAGCGAATAGGGCTCTGACTCACCACCCTACGGGCTCTAAGGAGTCCGTTAGCTCAGGCCAAATTGTTTTCTACTGAGGCAATTACAAATGGAAGAGCAAATTAAAAAGATCGTTGATCAAGGCGTTGAGCTAGCTGAAGACGCTCCTAAGGATGTTGCGGGCGGCAAAGGTATTCAAGCGCGTCGTCTGGATCAACTAGACACCAACGACCAGAGCAAGAGTGTTGAAGACATCCAGGCAACCCGTCTGGATTATCTAGACACTAACGACCAGTCTAAGTAAGTTGTGTAGCCTACGGGCTACCCCTGGCTTAATCAGCCATACCTGCGAGTACCTAAGCTATACTCGCGGGTAATTAAATTAAATTGAACAAGAGAGTTTTCCTGTTGTTTTGTGCAGCTAGAGAGCTCTTTTTTATTGAGAGGCTTTCTCGGGTCGGTAGACAGTCATCATGGCTCGACGACCTGTGGCTGAGCCAAAGACCGATACTAAATCCCCTCCTCGGAGGGGCAACGGGGTGGGTCTCGATCGCACATGCTTTAACGGTTAACCCACCCCGCCCTGCGGGCACCCCTCCCAAGGAGGGGAGATTTGTCTTGCAAGGTTTTGGGTTTCCAAGCATTGATCGAGATGGTGGGTTTAGCGTGATCGGTATTTTCAAAAGGTCCAGGCCATCCGTAACCCACCCTACAGACCTTTAAAGGCTTCCCACATCTCTACATCACGACCTAAAACAATCAAAATCTCACCTCCCCCATCTCCCTCACCTCCCCCATCTCCCCCATCTCCCCCATCTCCGAATCCCTCCACCCACCACCCTTTCCCCCTTCCCCCATAATCTCCTGAACGCTCAGGCACAAGGCCAGCCCCTACCCATCACCCACTACCCACTACCCACTACCCACTACCCACTACCCACTACCTCCCCCACTCTCTCAATCAAAAAGAGAATCTCCGCCGCATCACTGTAATGAAGCCCCATATCATCCGCCAGCGCCCCATCGCGAGAGCCATTGAGAACAGCCACCTCCGCCTGGAT
>JBCBQD010000168.1:0-12616 GCA_039820425.1 Cyanobacteria bacterium J06635_1 | reverse complement strand
GTCGAATAGCTCCCAAACTCAGCCCTCTCCAGACATTGAGGCGATCCTCAAAGATTATCTACTCAAGCAGTATCTGAGCAAAGGTCAAGCACCCAAGTCTTAGCCACCCGACCGCTACAGGTCAGGCATTTTGTAGTCTTAGGCGTCATGCCCCTTGCTCCGAGGGTGCCCCAACAAAAAAGCGTCCGCTAAATTTAGCGGACGCTTTTTTGATTTGGACGTACAAATCAGCCTAACAGCTTACTTAGGCAGAGCTGACTTCGACATGCTGTAGGTGCCACCGCGGCCACGGCCCCAATCACCATTGCGAGCACCCGCTGAGAGAATGTTAGAAACCCGATTACGCGCCTTGAGGAAAGTGGCCTTAGGCATATCGCTCTTGAAGATCGCTTCCATGATCTCTGCAATCTTGAAGACTTGCTCGGGTTGCGCATTTAAAATATTTGCAACGACATCCGGCAGCGCTGACTTGCGAAAAGGCTCTTGGACATAGCGCTGCCAGTTAGGGGCTTTACCTGGCTTTGCTTTGCGAGCAGCCGGTGCTTTCCGAGGAGCCTTTTCCTTAGTAGCCTTTGCAGCAGCCTTTGTCTTTGTAGCAGTCGCTTTTGCCTTAGCCGCTGGAGCCTTGGTGGCGCGCTTAGTTGTCGTCTTCTTAGCTTGGGTAGGCGCTTTTGCCTTTCTGGTCGTTTTCTTAGGAGCTGTCTTGGTGGCCGTCTTGGCAACCGTTACAACCTCGTCAAGGGTATCTAGGGAAATAGCAGACCCATTGCTATTAGCCGGTGATTGAAACATATCAATCACAGTTTGCAATCCTTGGCGCTGGCCTTGGAGAGCGGAGATTTTTTCCATCAACTGGGTTTCTTGAGAAGCCAACTGGGCCTCAGCTTCTACTAATTGAGAAAGAACAGCGTCACTCATAGTCTTGATTAACCTCGCGAATGTGCACTAATTGTGTGAAATATCGTGTGAAATGCTGTTTGGCGTCGGCTGCGATATGGGTGCTAAATCTCGAGAAAAGGTGTAGCACTAATTCAACAGTCTTTTCATAGCACCAAAATACCCTATTTTTGTTAAATTCACACCACTCTCGAACAATTTTCTTGTGGTGCTACTCTCTCTACAGTCCCTGCCTGCCCTATTCAGGACACTAAATCGAGACCAGCTTGTTTTTTTCTTTTATTCAAAAACCCTTTGCTAACGGTGCTTTGGAGCATCTTTCAAGAACACTTACCAAAAACAACCCTGCTTAAATCAGGGAGATTAGCTAATCTGCTCGGCAAATAATTTTGTCAATGTTCTTCAACAAATGGGGACAAAGTAGACACAATTGACCATCCCCATTGAGACATATCTGAGACATATCGGCTTTAAATGAGTCACTTTACGCAGCCTTTTTAGAGGTTCTTTGCAAATGACCTGATGGTGAGCAAGTCTCTTTTGTAGTACAAACAAACTGTTGTGCAGGATAGAACAACCTCCCCGTCATTGAATTGACTTGGGAATTGACTTGGGAATTGACTTGGGAATTGACTTGGATTGAGACTAAGACAACTCAATGACGGATGCAGTCAAACACGATGCCCAAGATTATGCCCAAGATGAGCCACCTAAATCCGGCGGCACATCTTGCAGTCGCCCTGGCCCAATTGCTTGGAGCGCCCGCTTGAGGGAGACATCACCCGTGTAAAGTGCCTTACCCACGATCACACCCGTCACCCCCAAAGGCGCAACACCTAACAGGCTGAGCAGATCGCTCAGCGAGCTAACGCCTCCCGACGCAATCACCGGGGTATCGATGACACTGGCAAGCTCCCTGAGCGCATTCAGGTTAGGTCCTTGCAAAGTCCCGTCTCGTTTAATGTCGGTGTAAATAATAGCGGCGGCTCCCAGTGTCCCCATTCGCTGAGCTAGATCGATCGCCATCACCTCAGAAGTCTCGAGCCAACCACGGGTGGCGACTTTGCCCTCGCGGGCATCAATCCCCACAAAGATACGCCCTGGAAAGCGTTGGCTGAGCTCGCCCACTAACTCAGGACTCTCAACCGCGACAGTGCCCAGAATGGCGTATTGTACGCCGAGATCAAACAGACCAGAAACGCGATCTTGATCCCGTAGACCGCCCCCCACCTGCACAGGCACACTAACCGCATCAACAATCGCTTTAATTGCCTGCCAGTTTTCCGGCTTACCTGCTTTGGCTCCATCGAGATCGACCAGATGTAATCGAGTCGCCCCTTCATCCACCCAACGCTGGGCAACGGCAACCGGGTCTTCGTCAAATACTTGAGATTGTTCATAGTCGCCTTGATAGAGCCGCACACAGCGACCTCCAAGCAAATCGATAGCAGGAATCACATCCATAGCAGACCCATGACTGACAGGGCTCTCATTGTATAGCGATTTGTGGAGTATAGCGATTTGTGGAGTCACGAACGAGGTGTCTCTCAGCCGGACGACTCCTGTTCAATTTGGGCCAGGAGTAATTCAATTTTTGCGGTGTCTGATGGGTTTGTCGATCCCTGGAGATATTGCCGGAGATCTTGCTTGGCGGCGGTGTACTGCTTGAGGTGGTAGTGGATCAGGCCGCGATCGCGATATTCATAGACACTCTCTGGGTTGAGTAACAGCAGCCGATCAAGCGTTGCGATGGCTCGGTCAAACTGACGTCGATTGAGATAAATCATCTTGAGATTTGTGAGCATCCGTACCAAAAAGGGCTTTGGCAAAACCGGGCTGAGAAAATCAGGATGCCATTGGGCGTTAGGGCCATAAAGCTGGTGAAATTTAGCTTCACAGTCGGCCTCAAACATCACCTCTCCCCCATCAAAAGGATCCACAAACACCGCCATCTGATCGATGGTGGGGCGCACCAAAAAATGCCCCGGCAACCCTACCCCCACCATGGGAAAATCAATCCGCTTGGCAATCTCTAGATACAGCAGTGACAGGGTGATGGGAATCCCCATACGCCGGTCAATCACCTCGTTAAGGTAGCTATTACGAGGGTCGTAATAATCCTGTTGATTCCCCGTAAACCCTAGTTCATCAAAGAGATAGTCATTGAGAGCTTGAATGATTTTTAAGGGATAGCGCGTTGCGGGCAATCGCTTTTTGACCTCGATGGCCAGGGTATCTAGCGTGGCTAGATAAGCCGCTGGGTTGAGTGTGGGGTAGTCTTCTTGAGCGATATAGAGAGCTGCGATCGCGAGATCGATCTGGTCATCGGGCTGCGAAATTTCTCGATAAAACCGCTGTCGTGCCAGTGAAAAATTCATGGATGATCGCCCCTTGAGTGATCGCCCCCCGAGCCATACCGTAGGGCCTCTTGCCAACGCTGATAATAATAGCGCTGGGTGACCGATAAGGACTGCGGCAAAGCCTTTAAAGCAGCGCTGCCAACCACCCGATTGAGCAAACTGTAGACAGCTAGCCCCCCATAGTGCCCCGACCAATTAGCAATGGCGCTCACCCCCACCTGGGGCAAGATTTTAGCCACCAGGGCAGGATGATAAAGCGAGGTCCGCAAGAGGGTCTTAGCCAGGGGGGCAAACTGCACCACATCTTGCAAAAAGGGCCTGAGCACGTCGTCCCCAAGGGCAGCCATATCTGCAAAAATCGTGTTGAGCAAGCCATTGATGTGATCGGGGGAGAGGGTTTGATTAACCCCAACGCTCATTGCTTTTTGAAACAGCCAGGTGACCGACAAATTAGGTTGATAAGGATGCAGACACCCCAGCGCACTGGCGTTGAGCAAATCTTGTTGGAGGGCATCGGAGATCCCCTGACTCAGCCTGTCGAGATGACGCACCATCGCCCCAAACCCTCCAAAACTGAGCGGCGACTGATTCCCGCTGCTGTCACCCACGGCCAGAGTACGCCCCCACGGATATCGGAGGGGACTGTGGCGATAGGCCGGAAAGAACCCAAACAAGGCCCGCTTAAAGAACAATTGTCCTAGTGAGATGTTTTGATAGTCAGGCAGTAGCGCAAAATAGTCATCAAATAAATCAGTTAAGCTAGGCCGGGATGGGTGGGCATCTAGATAGGTAAACAAATAGGTCGTGCGCCCATCCTTGGCAGGAAAGGCTTCCCAAAAATATTGGCACTGGTTGCGGATGGGGGTGAAGGAGACCAGTAAATCGCCGGTTTTGTTGTCTGGATAGCCCTCAGCACAGGTGCCCACCACCAAGCAAACCGAGTCGGGACGCTCACCCCGCCGAGCCTGCTGAGCTATCGGAGAAAAGTGGCCCATAGCATCGATTAGCAATCGAGTGGTAAATCGCTGTTCGCCAGCGGTGACCACCACCCCATTGGGATGCACCACCGCGGACTGGAAAGCTGTTTTCTCATACAGCTGCCCACCCGCTGCTAAAAAGGTTTGTTTAAGCTGCTCTAGCAAGTAAACCGGGTCTACACCGATATTCAGGACGTCGTTGACCCAGACAGCTTGCCCCCCAGAAAAACCAATTCGAGCCGGGTTATACTCGGTGGCGATGGCGACCTCAAGTTCGGTTTGACTGAGTATTCCAAGTTCAACAAAGGTCTGGAGCTCTTGTCTCGAAATGTTCCATTCCTGGTCACGTCCTCGCAGCGAGTCGCGCTCTAACAGAGCGACTTGCCAACCTGCCTTTGCCAAGGTGGCTCCAAGTAAGATTCCCAGGGTACCGCCGCAAATCAGTACGTCAAAGTCAGCCGTGGGGAGTCGTTCTGTGGCTGTTGTGACAGCCTGGGGGATAGGAATATCTCCCGCTCGATAGGTCCGCCACAGCCGATCGGCGGCGGCTAGCCCCTGTAACGGAGCACCGGGAATTTGGGAGAGTACTGGGTGAGGCATTCTAATTCGTTAGATTGATCTATCAGGGGTATCTATCAAGCAATTTTTTCGTCGATGGCAAAGATGAGATGGGTCCACTCTCCCTGGGCGTTGTAGCAGCGGAGCAAACGTTGACACTGGCAAGGGGTGATCAACCAGCCCATCTCCAGTGTAAACGGCCTACCTGGGTAAATCTGCTGAGGCAGTATGCAATAGGTTGAGTCCGGCAACAGTAACATTTGCCAGGGAAGATCGTCCTGGGCAACAAGCCGCTGGCCCTGAAGGGTGGCGACAACGGCCTGATGATAAATCTCACCGATAGTGGTTTTGTATCTAACCGGATGCTCAATCGAGTCTGTCGTCGAGTCTGCCATCGAGGGAGTACTCCCGCTTAAATGCCAAGCACTCGGCTCAGAAGGCGCTGAAATGGATAAACCCTCAGATGCGGTTCGAGCTAAAACCACTTTGGCTTTACCCACCCATCTACCCTGCAGATTTGCCAGGGTCAATGCTGGCAAACGCTCTGCGGCGGGCTCGCCTTGCTGCTCTTGGATCAGGGTGATATAGGTGAGATGACTGGTATGGTCTGCGTTACCCGCATACATTTGCACACACCGTCGTCGCTGATTGTCCTGGGTCAGCGCCAGCTCAGCGCCAAACTGACTAGAGGAGTATTGCAGGCCCCCCTGGGAAAAAGCCCCTGTCTCAAAAAAGTACACGTAGGGGGCTGGACCGGGGTAGCTAAATTTTCTCACTGTAGTGTCAGTGATGCCGCTGGGTGGGGTACGATCGAGCACCAGTGTCATCTGCTGACCAGGCTGATCTTCTCTCAGGGTCAGCACGCTAGGGGTTTCTTTGACCCAGATACCCTCAGGAGAATACTGGGTAAATGAGCCGTGCCACTCGCCTAAATTCTTTCGGATGTTGTCCCACTGAGGATGCATGGTGTGATGTCTAGAGGACTCAGCCAATCCTTCTTGCTCTTAACATTTATTTGCTGATTTTTAGATTTTCTTAAGTTTTGAGTGACTATGTCAACCAAGATGAAGCACAGGCCTATTTACCAATCTAAACGTCTACCTTAAGAAATGAGTAAGGCATGAATGCAGACCAATCCTTACCCCATCCATATCCGCGGATTGCCTTTAGGTAAACCGTTTGGGTGATCGCTCGAAAGGTATGTGGGTTGGCGCAATCTGGAGGTTCCCTGAAAAATGCACGCAAAAGACTTCCTACGGTTGTATGAAACCGGATATCGAAACTTTACAGGGGTTGACCTCAGCAATATTGATTTGTCCAATCGGATCCTGGTGGGGATTAATTTATCCCGTGCAAACCTGACGAACACCAATTTGAGTCGGGCATTTTTAACGAAAGCTAACTTTACAGAGGCTAACTTACACCGGGCTAATTTGCAGTTTACAAAACTGAGCGAAAGCCAGTTAGTTGCTGCCGATCTGACTAAAACCGTAGGAATGGGTGCATTTTGGATCCACAGCGATCTCTCAGAGGCTAAGCTCAGCGGTGCTAACTTAGGGCATGTTAATCTGCGTCAGAGTAACTTAACAAGGGCTAATCTTTGTGGAGTTAATCTTTACGGAGCCAACTTGCGGGAGGCCAACCTCAGTGGGGCCAATCTCGGCTGGGCCAATCTGTCAGAGGTAAGGCTCTATGGAGCCTGCCTCACAGCGGCTCAACTCAACCAGGTAAATCTGTCTGGGGCATTTCTCAACGGCCTCACTTTTAGTGGCATGGATCTCAGCGGCGTTAATTTTTCCCAGGCGCGTCTCAAGGGGGCCAACTTGGTTGGGTGCAATCTCACCGCCGCCAATTTTACCGATGCTAATCTGCAACATGCTAACCTGACTCGGGCTAAGCTCACCGGGGCAAATTTGACCTCGGCGCAGCTCAAGCGCGCCGTCCTGCAACAGGCCGATCTGAGTCGTTCTGATCTGACTGCAGCCAACCTGATCGACACGATCTTAGACAATGCCATCTTGTCGGGGGCTCGGTTAATCAATGCAGTGGATAACCTGAGCACGGTGGATCAGCCGATTAGTGCTTAGGGAGTTGGTGAGGTGGTGAGTGTGCTGTGCTGGTGAATGGGTGAATAAACTTACCTCCCCATCTCCCCACCTCACCTTCCCAAGAAAACGCTCAGTATTTAGCCATTCAGAGTAAAATTCAGAATTGAGACTTATTGAGTCGCATGGATCAGTTGGGTCTTGTCTTAGTCACCACCAGTTCTGAAGCCGAGGCAAAGTTGATTGCGTCGGCGCTAGTTGAGATAAAGTTAGCGGCCTGTGTGACTATGTTCCCGGTGCAATCAGTGTATCGATGGCAGGGTGAAATCCACCATGACTCAGAGTTTCAACTGGTGATCAAGACTGATTTGACACATTTCTCAACCCTGGAAGCTCGTGTCAGAGAGTTGCATAGCTATGAGGTCCCGGAGATAGTTGCGATCGCAATCACCACCGGCTCCGCTCCCTATCTGAGTTGGCTGCAGGCACAGGTGGCCCATTAAACGAGGTGTTGAGTCTTACGGGTTGGGTGTCAGTGGCTAGACGTGGTGCCCCATCCGACTAATAGGTATTGATAAAACCCTCCAGCTGGGTTCCAACCGCAGAAATGTAGCCGCTGTCCCCCAGTGCTGTTGCATTCAAATAGTCGGCTTCAACCGCTGCCTCTACAACATCTTGAGGGGTTACCTGACCAAGGTGATAGGCCAATCCCAGCTGGCCGTATCCCGGAATTCCCTGATCGTAAAGGCCGTTTCGATAGGCCAAGAAGGACAGTTCAAATGGGGTCCAGACATGAGCCGTCGGGGTCTCAGCCTGGGCTGGACGGGCGGCGGCGATCGCAAAGATACTCAGTGTAGCGAATAATAGACGTTTCATCAGTTAACCTCCAGACCGTGTAGCGAGGTCTATCGTGGTCTACAGTTACCAGCATGGTGCAGTAATCTAAGCGTTACCTGGGCAGCGTTTAAGTTAACGCTGAGAGAGAAGGGGAATGGGTAGTGGGTGGAGGGTAGCGGGTGGAGGGTGAGGAGAGCAGGGGAGACGGGGGAGATGAGGGAAGCAGAGGGACACGGGGACACGGAGACAACAGAAACCAATCCACTCCCCATTAACCACTACCCTTCACTGATCAACCGCAGCAACTCATCGGTGGAGATCTTCCCACTCATATCCGCCCCCTCCAACAAACTATCGGCCAGGTCTCGCTTTTTCTGGTGGAGTTCGACAATTTTTTCTTCGATGGTACCTTTAGTGACCAGACGATAGATCGTCACCGGGCGCTGCTGGCCAATGCGGTGGGCACGATCAGAGGCCTGATCTTCCACCGCTGGGTTCCACCAGGGGTCCATATGGATAACATAGTCGGCGGCGGTGAGATTGAGGCCGGTGCCGCCCGCCTTGAGGCTGATTAAAAAGACTTCCCCCTCCCCAGCCTGGAAGGCATCGACCCGTTTTTTACGCTCTTTAGCAGGGGTGCTGCCGTCCAGGTACTGATAGGGAATTTTTTGCTGATCAAGGTATTCTCGAATGATCCGAAGATGATCGACAAACTGGCTAAACACCAGCGCCTTGTGGCGGTTTTCCAGGAGTTCTTCCAGGGCTTCGCTAAACACGTCGAGTTTAGCGCTGGGGAGGGGCGTGTCGGGGGACACCAGTTTGGCGTTGCAGCAGGCGCGGCGTAGCTTCATGATTTCGGCCAGCACTTTCAAATGTTTGGCACCCGCCGTGACATCACTGTCGGTGAGTTTTGCGATCGCATCCCGTCTCAGCGCCTCATAAAACGCCATCTCGGGTTTGCTCAACTCAACATGGAGCACAATTTCAGTACGGGACGGCAGCTCTGAGAGCACCTGCTGCTTGGTGCGCCGCAGCAAGAAGGGTTGGATCAGTTTTTTGAGGGCCTGGCGGGATTGCTTATCCTGGTAGCGCTCGATCGGAGTAGCAAACTTCTGGTTAAATTTCTCCAGCGACCCCAGCAGCCCCGGATTGATAAAGCGGAATAAATTCCACAACTCTCCCAGATGATTTTCGATGGGGGTGCCGGTGGTGAGCAGCTTGAAACCAGCCTGGAGCTTCATCGCTGCCTGGGAGCGTTTGGTGGCCATATTTTTAATCGCCTGGGCCTCGTCTAAGACAATGGTTTGCCACTGCACTTGGGCCAGCATCTCAGCCACCTCCGTTTGTTGCAGTAGCCCATAGCTGCACACCAGCAGATCAAACGGCTCTAGCTGGTCTAACAGCTGCTGTCGATCGCCACCGCCAAAGCTGATTGGGTTCAGCGTGGGGGCAAATCGCTCGGCCTCATCGAGCCAGTTCATCCCCACCGAAGTGGGGGCAATCACCAGGGTCGGCCCCTGCGGCGCACGGGTGAGAATCACCGCCAACGCCTGCAAGGTTTTGCCCAACCCCATGTCGTCGGCCAGACACGCACCTACTCCCCAGTGGGCCAGGCGAGACATCCACTCAAACCCCTCTATCTGATAGTCTCGCAGCTCAGCCTTGAGGGTAGAGGGCAGCTCGGGCTGCAGGGTTTGGACTTCTTTGAGTCGCTTTAGATGGGCTTTCCAATGTTTATCTGCTTTGACGCTGCCCGCCTCATCAATAAAGTCTTCTAGCGCCAGGGCCGCCAGGGGATGAAATCGGGTGTCTTTGCCCTGGGTCTCTGAGAGCGCACTCAGCTCCTTGAGCCGCTTGCGAAAGGACTTAGTCAGGGCTAAAAACTGACCATCCCCCAGGGCTACAAAACGCCCTGGACTGTCGGCCATTAGCTCCATCAGGCGCTGCATATCCATGACGTGGGCATCATCGATCTGGATCTCACCACTGGCAGCAAACCAATCTTTTTGACGCTTAATATTGAGCTTGAGGCGGTCAAACCCAATTTGCTGGCTGACCCGTAGCTTTTCCCCTTCGGGCCATTCTAAGACCACCTGATCGCCCAACTCTTGTAACTCAAGCAATAGCTCTAAACAATCTTCGGGGGCCTCGATCAGCCATTCCCAGTTTTCCGCTTCGTAAAGATCAAAAACCGGACAGGTTTGGAGAATCACCTCAGCCCGTTCTCTTTCTTCGGATAAATTTCGAGTGGTTTGCAAGCGCTTGCCCTCAATCTCGGCAATCACCGTCACACCTCCACTCCCCGGCGGATAATAGGCTCCCCCTTCTAAGAACGGGCGGGCGAGTATCGACACTCGTAACCCATCACCAACCGGCAGCAGATGAACATGGGGTTGACTGTTGGTCGGGACGTCTTCCGCACTGGCAATGGCTCCCCCAATATCAGAATGCACCGTCACCATGCGTGAGACCGTGCCGATGGCGGCTAAGACTTGTTCCGAGGCAGATTCGGGAACAGATAGCTGGTTGTGTTTGCCTAAAATGGTCGCAATGCGACGGTGATCGGCATTGACGTTAATGACTTTGATCCGGGTAGGGGTCTCTTTAAACCACAGCAGATCGCGAGCCGTGGGTAGCTCCGGCGAAAACTGCAGCGTCAACCAACCATCTTGGTCGCGCTTGACCAGCAGCTCAGGCTCCCCTTCAACAATATCGATGCGAACGGTGGGGGCGTCTGCCAAAAACACATGGGGATGGCCCACCAGGGCCGTAATGGCCGTGTCATCAAATTCGTAGGACTGATAGCCATAGTAGCCATAGCTATAGTCTGAGACAATGTGGCCCAAGACCTGTCGATCTTGGGGGGTAAGATAGTCAAACTGGTTGGCTTCTTGCGCCAGCCGTTTGAGGGCCACTGATCGCCCCTTTGACCAAACACCCGACTTCGTGACCTTTTGTTCCTTAGGCTCCAACATCACTTGTTGGCTGTAGGTGGTTAGAAACCAGGCCAGCCGTTTTTCTGCAACCATAGATGGGGTCACAGATTGCTCGGTCAGCTGGGTCAGGGCATCTAAACACAGCTCCCAGGTAGCCTTAGGCTGAATCAGCGTCACCAAGGGTTGAATGACACCCTCTGGGTTAAGTTGAGTCACTGTCTGATCGTAGCCACCCTGAGGTTTTAGCTTAGCCAATAGCGCCGCAGCCTCTAGCGCCAACCAGCGATAGCCAGAACGTTCGGCAGCTTCTAATAAAGCCATCAGCAGATTGGGCAATCGTTTTTTTGCACTGTCTGCGTCCGCCCAATAATGACAAAGCGAAAGCAGCAGGGTCTCCAAACTATTGCCCAGGTCATGGGGCATGATCGGCAAGTCCAACAGCGGATCTTTTTCATCCACCAGTCCTTGTTGAATGTGTATGACAAACCGCAGGGCTGTATAAATCTCTTTGAGCCAGTGATTAGGCTGCTGGATCATTATATTGACATAGGTTTCAGCAGCTTTGAGCTGCTGTGATGTGCCAACCTTTAGCAAGGCCAGGATGAAAAAGATCCCTTCCATGCCATCGTAAAACAAGTTTTTCTGAGCTTTTTTCTGGCCCCTTCTCTGGGCTTTTTTCTGGCCTTTTTTTGGGCCCGACTCCTCTCTGAGCAGAGACAGCGCAACGGTGTACTCAACAATGGCCTGTTCATAATCGCCACGCAAACACGCCAGCCATCCTGACAAGCTATCTCTCAATCCTGCTTTTGATTCAGAAAAACCTGAGAGTGCATCCTCGGCCATCGTCAAGTCTCCCCTAAAGAGCAACTGCTCGACCCAGAGTAGTCGTTGCACATCAGACTGACTGTTATTGTCCTGTTGAGGCTTTCGCTTGGGCGCAAGCTTGGCTTGCAACATCGCCAACGGTTGATCCATCGGCGACAGGTTTAGTAACCCATGCATCAAAAGGCTACCCAGCGCAGCGTTATATAGCTGAGTGGGCAACGTTTGAAACCAATCGGCATCAAAGGGGTTGTTGCACACCAGCAGCAGAAATTCATCAAACGTGATCGGATCGCCCCTGTAGCCATATCGGTAATAGTCAGAAAATGCTTGCTCAATGTATCTAACGTCTCTTCGATAGAGACCGATGCGGGCATCTCGAATAAATTGCGCCTCGCTGGCAAAGTAGCGCGGGCTGTTTCTCCAGCCCGCGTTGCGAATGGGAAGATAGTTTTCTATAGCCCGTACCATCTTGTCAAAGGTTTTGGCTTTGATCGCATCGCGGGTCGCAATTTCTGTCAGCAGGGAATGACAGGTCGGGCCTTGTCCTCTTTTTTGCTCTAGCACCCCCGCTTTGATGAGTTGGGTAATCTTCGCGCTGAGTTTATTGCTGACAAACCCATTGCCTTTTTCATCCTTTGCCTGCATGTGAATCAAGCAGCCCAACACCGTATTACGCGGCACAGGTTCATAGATGACAGAAAACAGCTGCACGATAGTTTGAGTCGAAACAGGCAGTTTCTGATATTTAACAACCAATCGTTCTCGCAGAGATGGGTTATCAGCAATAGGGGCATTAGCCATGACTATCGTGTTTGGGTAGGCAGCGTTTTAGGAATTTTAGGGCAACCAGAGAAAGTGAGGTGTTTTCTTTGAGATAAAAGTTCAGTCTGAGTAGTGGGTAGTGAGTAGCGGGTATTGGGTAATTTAGTTTTGAATTTCAATTTCCGACTTTTATAGACGCCTAAGCGGCTGCCCGCAGAGTATTTTGAGTTTGCGCTGATCGGCCTTCACTCAAAACTCAAAACTCAGAATTGAGAACCCTCCACCCTCTACCCTCTCTCAATACTTCTTCGCTGTTTGACTCTCAATATCAAACTGATAGCGGCGTTTAAAGTCAGTCACTCCGTAAAGATTAAAAGACACCGTGGGTTCATCGCCAAGGGGCTCAACGCGGTGAATGG
>JBCBQD010000167.1:0-12617 GCA_039820425.1 Cyanobacteria bacterium J06635_1 | reverse complement strand
GTCTGTTTGAGCCTGCTGAATGACTGGCGGCTCTGAGGCGGTTAAAACGTAAAGTTAATGCCAGCCAGCCTATCTCTCATCTGGCTAGCCAGCCGCCTCCCCAGGCCAACAGCATTGAAAACGCAGTCGCGGCGATTGCCTGCCTGGCCATCAACCCCACCGCAAATCGCACCGACTGTTCGCGGGCGATGGTGAGTGCGGTGACCAGGCAGGGCAGCAATACCCCGGCCAGGTACACGCCTGTCAAGATTTGCAGGGGTGTGAGTAGGGCCAGGGTATCTGGTTCGGCAAAAAGCAACAGTCCGTCTTTGCGAATTGAGGCCAAAATGACGGGTACAGCCGCCTCTGGGGGCAGACCAAACAGCCCCATCAGGGGATTAATCCATCCCGCCAGAAGGGTGATCAGGCCGAGCCAGTCCAGCACCGAAGCGATCACCGTAATCACTAAAAAGATGGGAATCGCATTGGTAAAAAACTGGTGGAGGGTGCCCTGGGTTTCGCGCCAGATGGCAGACCAGCGGGGAAGTTCTAAAAAGGTGCGCTGTTCGATCATCAAGGTATTGTGGGCTGAGCGGGCAGCTTTGGGCGCAATCAGGCGGGTGTAGATCAGAGTGGTCAGGGTTAAGTAGCCCAGGTAGGGCACCACTAAACCGGGCAAATTGGCCGCGCTGAAAACCCCCAGGGTGGCTCCAAACTGGTAAGAACAGGCAGAACCAAACGAGATCGCACTGATACAGGTCTGCCGGGAACAACTGGAACAGGCGCGAGTGCTGATCACGGCGGGCACATTGCAGCCAAACCCCATAATTACCCGTACCAAATCTCGCCCGGATAGGCCAAACGGTCTCAGGAGTGGATGCAGTGCTACGGTAATGCGTTCCACTAACCCGCTAGCCTTGTATGCGCCTAAAAACAGGGCATACAGAATCACCGTCGGTACCGCCCAGACAAACAACAACGGCCCCATGGTGACTAAACCATAGCGGCCAATCAAAATCTCTCGTAACAGCGACGGGGTCTGAGATAGGAGCGTAATCAGCGGATCTAATCCAGCTTGTACAAGGGGATCTAGCATCCCCGCCACACCATTGGCCACACCGATGGCAAGGACGGCGGGCAACAACAACAAGAGCACAGCCAGCAACCCGCCCCAGCGCCGATGTTCTAGCCAGGTGGGATGGGGTTCAATGTACCAGCCCGCCGGGATCGGTTGCCACTGTTTGGGAAAGACGGTCGGCGTCTGGAGTGCCAATAGAATCTGTTGGTGCTGATCCGAGCTTAAATGGCGAGCATCCACAGGAATAAATCTCACTTGGGCAGTGTGTTCCCAACGGTCCACGACCTGCTGGGTAAACTTAGAGGGGATGACCTTATCCCAAAAGGTGATCACGACCAACCCTTGCTTCCCGGCAACTAACGGCAGCAGGTCTGCCAGGTCATCATCGATATGGGTCGCTTTGACGACTAACAAAACCCTGTCATGAGTCTGGAGTTGGGCCAGGGCCATTCGAGTAGTGGCGGCGTCGGAACGAAAGAGAATACCTGGGGTGTCGATAAAGGCATCATCTCGGGTCTGATAGATTTCGCAGGCGATCGTCGAGCCCTGAATGTTGGTGCTGACAGGAGAACACCCCGTAAGCGCTGCGGCCAGTTTGGATTTGCCGGTACTTTCTTTGCCGACAATTACGGTGGTGTGTTGGGTGGGTGGGGCGGTGGGCATGGAGAGACTGATGGGGGGAGATGGGGAGGAAAAATGTGCAAGTTCTTAGTGCATAGTTTTGGTACGCGTAAGCGCATGGCCTTGGGCCTTTGTTTTGAGTTGGTAGCTGAGGAGAAGAATTCAAAATTCAAAATTCAAAATTCAAAACTTGCTAACAAATGCAGTCGTTGTTGCAGCAGGAGAGGTCGTCGAGAAAGAGTCCGGCCTGGCGGTAGGCGTCGAGGGGGGTGGGGTCGAGATCGAGGCGCTGGGCGATCGCATTGGCGATGATGGCAAACCGCTGACGAAATTTATAAATAAAACAAAAAATCAGGTCGCCATGGCGGACAGACGGACCGCTTACAAACAGACCTGGGGTGAGAGTGGATTCGTCATTTTCCGTGAGCGCGGCATAGCCTTTAGACCAGTCGAACAGGGGGGAAATCTGTTTCAAACTGGTGTTGAAACCGGTGCAGAGAATCGGGGGATGGGCCGTGACCCACTTCTGGTATTCGCTGTAGATCGCGTAGCCGCCGGAGATAGGTTTGACCTCTTCAATGGGCGCATTACCGACCATATCCAGGCGACCAGTGCGGTAGACAAATTCCAGACGCTGCAGGGTGTAAGGCGATAGGGATACGCTGGGGTCGGGGTCAGGATTCGCCCAGGCTCCGGTGCGATCAATCACACCGACTTTCTTCCCCAGCGCGACTAAATTCGCCGCTGCATCCATACCGCTTTCATAGCCGCCGATAATGATAAATTCATCCCCCTCTAGATCGGTCCACGACCGAATCTGAGTATTGTGGAGGCAGTGCTCTGCCCCTGGAAAGGGATTGAGATGGGGATATTGATATTCTCCGGCGGCCCAAATGACGAATTTAGTGCGGAGGTCTCCGGCAGCAGTCTGCAGCTTAAAGCCTCCCTGGGGCAAGGGGTCAATGCTTTGCACGTCCACCTCAGTCTGAATCGGTAACTCATAGTAGTCGGCAACCGTTTGCAGATAAAACGCATACTGCTTGCCGTTGACATGCTCTCGACGAAATGCGATCGCAGGCGAGGTCTTTAAGGTCACCGCATTTAGGTCTAGCAGCCCAAAGCCATGGCTGGGAAATGACGGGGTGATGAAGTGCATCTCCTCAGGCCAGCGGCTAAAGGAGGCTCCAACCTGGTGTCGTTCTAAGATCGTAAAGCGCTCCAGACCCAGCTCTTTGAGCACAGCGCCACATCCGATACCGGCGGCTCCTGCGCCGACAATCACAACGTCATAGGACAGATCCGTTTGGGGGTGGCTCACACTTGTTTACCTGAATAGGCATATAAGAATGATAATCATTATCAATTTCTTTGTCTAGGGGCTGTCGGGTCGGGCAGACAAATGGCGTCAGCCCCCTCTAGCCAGATCACTCAGCGCGAATCCATACCCTGGGGATTATGCAGCCGCTGACGGTAGTAGAGGAGAACTGTGGGTATGGATCGAAACAACCCAAGGGGAAGGCTTTGAGCAGGTCAGACAGGGTGGGTCTCCTTCACACATCAAAAATGAATTGAGTTCAACAGATTTCTAACTTCAAAGCTGAATTACTGAAATAAGGTTTATTAATAGCATTTAATCTATCCGAATCTCGCAAAATTGTGAGAGATAAATTACCACTACAGCAATTGGACTGGCATCATAAAACAGGATTGGCTCTTTCCATTGACTGGCTTGCAAATTATTGTAATTTCCGAAGTGATGAGTAAATTTTGAGAATGAACATTGGAATCTACATTTATGATGAAGCAGAAGTCCTGGATTTTTCGGGGCCATTTGAGGTTTTCTCGACTGCTTCGAGAGTCTCGAAAACGCCAAATCTGTTTAATGTTTTTCTGATAGGCGAAACTGGCAAGACAGTTACTGCTCGCGGCGGCTACGAAGTGAATCCGGCTTACGGTATTTCAGATCATCCATCGATAGATGTATTTATCGTTGTGGGTGGCGTGCATACAGGAGAAATGAAAAAGCCTCTTGTTTTGAAGTGGATCACAGAAGCGTCAAAGAAAGCAAAGCTTGTTGCATCAGTTTGTACCGGTGCTTTTTTATTGGCAGAGGCTGGAGTACTTTCCAATCACAAAGTAACGACCCACTGGGAAGATATCCCAGACCTTAGAAAAAGTTATCCGAAACTGGAGGTACTTGAAAATCAACGGTGGGTTGATGAGGGAAATATCATAACGTCAGGCGGCATATCGGCTGGCATTGATATGAGCCTACATTTAGTCAGCAAAACTCATGGATTAGAGTTAGCGGAAAAAACGGCTAAACAAATGGAGTTTGATTGGACAAAAAACACATAACGTCTCGCATCAACGGGCTGGTCTGACAGCCAGCCGCTGATGTGAGGCGTTAGGGAGAATGGTTAAAGCTTGACCCACGTTTCTGGCTAACAGCCTTTCAGGACAGCAGGCCAAGTGACGCGCAAGTTTCAACTCAGTTGAAACTTGCTATAGACTACCGTTTAGTCGAGAAATGCCTGTACAGCAGCTTCGTCGCAGCTGCCACCCAATCCGGTGACAATTGTGCAGGTATTGGTCATCAGCATGCCTGTATAGGTCGCTGCGGGCGTGCCCGCTTCGCCTAAGCCGTCGGCATAAAGAGGCTCTTCTGAAATCGCGATATCTGTCTCCCGAGAAACCGCTTCAATTAGTCCAGGATTGCTAGTTGACTCTATAAAAATACTTGGCAGGCTGCTGTCTTCAACAACATCGATCAGTTCTCTTAGATCGGCAGCTGACGGACGAGCCTCAGTACTAAAGCTCGCCAAAGCAGCCTCAATGCGAATGCCATAGGCATCGGCATAGTAGCCCAGGGCATCGTGGGTACTCACAAGTACTCGCTGCGATTCGGGAACTGTATCTATCTGTTGTTGAATCCAAGTATCAAGCTGAGTGAGCTGAGCGATTAGGGCCTCTGCATTGGCTTGGTAAAGGTCGGCGTTTTCAGGAAAGACCTCACTAAGCTGCGTTTGGATAACGCCTACCATCGCAATGCCATTTTCTGCATCGTGCCAGACATGGGGGTCGGGTTCGCCCTCTTCTTCACCATGGTCATCATGGTCGTCTTCGCCATGGTCATCATGGTCGTCTTCGCCATGCTCGTCATGGTCGTCTTCATGGCCTGCTTTGCTATGGTCATCATGGTCATCTTCGCCATGCTCATCATGGTCATCTTCGCCATGGTCATCTTCGCCATGCTCATCATGGTCATCTTCACCATGGCTACCATGATCGTGAGCTGCCCCTAAAAGTGGCTCGGAAACGGCAACTTCGGAAACGGCAATTTGAGGGGCGTCTCCGTCTGTTGACTCGACCATTTGAATAATGTCTGGCTCGAACCCGTAGCCCCCATACAGAACCAAATCGGCGGCTTCAATAGCCCGTCTGTCGGAAGGAGTGGCGTTGTAGAGGTGGGGATCTTGACCCGCTTCTATAAGGCAGGTTACATCTACGGTGTCTTGAGCGATTTGCTGAGTGAGATCGCACAGTACGCTATAGCTCGCCACTACTTGAGGGCTGGTTTGGCTGCGGGCAGACTGATTGCCCAATAGCGCGGGGGCTCCGCCAAGGACAGCAAGCGCAGTAAATAAGCGAAAAGAAAGTTTCATGGGCTATCGTTTCACAGACGATTAAGAGTGGGGGCATAAATAATGATAATCATTATCATATTTAGTCTGTTAGTATAAATCTAGCCGTTTAGCCTGTCAACGACCAGATTTTGGGATTGTTTAGCCTGCACTGCCATGGACAAAAAGCGCGATCGCGGTGTGATGCTTTTTATCTCTGTGTTGCTCCACGGTTTGTTAGCCCTCTTGCCATGGCAAGAACCCTGGCAAAAAAAGTCTCGCTCTTTGGCGGTGTCCTTAACCCCAGTAAGCCCAATTTCTATCGTTGACGCAAGCCAGCTGCCAACGCTGCCAGCATCAGAGTCTCAGCCTGCCCCGTCCAGCCCGCCTGCACCAGCTGTTCCGGTCTCGCCGCCAGCAGACCCGCCATGGGCAGCAGATGCCCCCATCCCTGAGACGAGTGATGGCGCTGAGCCTGCACCCGAGGCAGCCCCCGATGCAGGCTGGACAGCAGATGCCTCCATCCCTGAGACGAGTGATGGCGCTGAGCCTGCACCCGAGGCAGCCCCTGATTCTGATCCCACTTCAGTCACGCCTGCCGATGAGGAGGCCAAAATCGCAGCAGACTTGGAGCAATTTGTCGGCTATCTCAAGGACCAGGATAAAGGATTTGGATTCACCCTATTCGAAATCTTTGATCTCTTCGGAGAATCAGAAGAGCAGGTCAATCAATTCTTCGATGAAAACAATCAGCCCAAGCTCGACGTTTCCTCCTTTTACCATTTTCCAGAGCAAACACCTGAACAGGTATTGCAAACAGTGGTCATGCCCGAACTCACCAGCAACACAGGCTTTGATCCCCAGCCCCAAGAAAACGTTTCTGCCGGACTGGCGTACCAACTTTTACAGGGCGAAATGCTTCACTACCTGATCATCGTGAGGCTTAGGGAAGGTGAAGGCAGTGTTCTTATGCTTAGTGAGTCTTTGCCGGGACTTGAACTCTAAAAGTCGTAGATATACACTTGCAAACCGATAACGATTATTATTTTCAGTATGCTAACGGTCCAGGATCTATCAGTTAACTATCGAGGTATCGAAGCACTCACGGCGGTTTCGCTGACGTTGCGCCCAGGCGAATGGGTCGGGCTGATTGGTCCTAACGGTGCGGGAAAAAGCACCCTAGTCAAAGCGATTCTGGGTCTAACGCCCTATCGGGGGAAGGTTTTATTGAACGGGGCTTCGCTGAAGCGGCAGCGACGGCAGGTTGCCTACGTGCCGCAGCGATCGCAAATTGATTGGGACTATCCGATCACGGCCTGGAATGTGGTGATGATGGCGCAGGCAAGGGCCCTCGACTGGGGGCGATCTCCTGATAGCAAAGCCAAAAGATTAGTAAGTGCAGCGCTCGATCGGGTAGAGATGTTACCGCTCAAAAACCGTCCTATTGGTCAGCTCTCGGGCGGTCAGCAGCAGCGAGTTTTTCTAGCCCGTGCCCTAGCCCAGCAGCCCAATTTATTTTTGCTAGACGAGCCTTTTAGCGGCATCGATAAAAAAACGGAAGCCACTATGCTAAGCATTTTTGCCGACCTCAGCCAGCAGGGTAACACGCTGCTGGTTTGCAGTCATGAGTGGGGTGAGGCGCTCAACCGCTATGATCGCCTGCTGTTGCTCAATCGCTGTGTGCTAGCTGACGATACGCCGCAAGCCGTGATGACGATGGACAATATTCAGCAAGCCTACGGTGCAAATATCCACGCAGCTCTGCACAATTAGAACGGAATGCCGTTTTCCTGCTAGCTATTGATTGATATCGCAATCAAGCTTTGGATTGCCCTCGGCGGCGGGTCAAAATCCCCTGGCTCGGACTAAACAACAACGCCGATAGAAAGCAGGCGAAAAGCGTTAGCGCGATCGCAGGCCCAGACGGCGTATCGAGATAGTAGCTAAGGTACATCCCCGTCAGGCAAGAGAGCACACCCAACCCTGCGCCTACCCCCATCATCCAGTGCAGTTCTTTCGTGAGTAAATAAGCCGCCGCCGCCGGGCTCACCATCAGCGCCACCACTAAAATAAAGCCCACCGCTTTGATGCTGGCGACAATCGTAAGCGTAATGGCAGCCGTTAACCCAAAATTCATCACAGTCACCGGCAGGCCGATTGCTTCTGCCCCTAACGGGTCAAAGGTAAAAAACAATAGCGACCTATAGAACACCTTCACGCCAACCAACACAGCCAGCGTTATAAACCCAATTTCCCACACATCTGCTGGGGCAATGCTGAGGATATCGCCAAACAGCAGCTCTTCAAGATCTAATCGGCTGCCCAGGCTGGTAAACAGGACGATGCCGAGGGAGAAAAAGCTGGAGAGGGTGATGGCCATGGCTGCATCGACCTTGACTTTAGATTGGGAGCGAATCCAGCCGGTGACAAAAGTGCCGAACATACCAGAGACAAAGGCTCCGATGATCAAAGGAATATTCAGGAAGTTGGCGATCGCCAGCCCTGGTAGCACCGCGTGCGCCACCACATCACCCAACAGCGCCATCCGCTGCACAAGTAAATAAGTGCCCACAATCGGACACAAAATGCCCATCAGCACACCTGCCATTAGCGCTTGCCGCATAAACTCGTAATTCAAGGGGTCAAGTAGCCAGTCCATAGAGTCGCTGAGGGGGGAATGATTTTTGTACGATTATCTTATAACTTGAACCGATTTCTGTTGCGATCGCTATCCGCGTAAGCTAACCGTTTGCAACGCCGTCAAACGGGCTGTCCATTATGACTAGAATGGGAGTGAATCCATAGCGCTATCGTGCAACGGAGGGCTGATTATGCAACGGCGAGAAAGTTGCCAACAGGCCATTATTCGGAAATACGAGCCCGGTGATGAACTCACGATTGGCCGAATCTACTACGACGCAGTTCATCAACTGACCCGCGACGACTACACTGATGAGCAGCGTAACGCCTGGGCAACTCCCATTGAGGGCGACGATGCGTGGGCTGAGAAATGGCGCAGGCGATGCGATCGCAAGCAACCCTGGGTTGCAGTTGTGGAAGGCCAGGTCGCGGGCTTCATCGAATTCGATGCTGACGGCCACATTGACTGCACCTACGTATCCCCGGATCATGCCGGCAAGGGGCACATGTCGGCAATCATGGAGCAAATCTTCCAGGAGGCGCTACGGTCCAATCTGATCCGGCTCTACGCCGAAGTCTCTATCACAGCGCGCCCCTTCTTCGAACGCCATGGTTTTCGCGTCGTCCGCGACAATCCACACGAAGTTCGTGGCGTTCCGATTTTGAACTACATCATGGAGTGTTGGTTGCATCCGGACATGGGTTAGCTGGGATAGCTGAACGGACGATAAACAACCTCTAAGCAATTAAGCATCCTGATTTAACTGACTGTTTGCAAACTCCACATCAGCGGCAGCACTAGCTAAATCCTTGAAACAAGAGGGCAAAGCCCGATATCTTAGAACAGTTGTCATTCTTCCGTATTGATTCCATGACTCACTTCTTTGCGCTGCTGTGCTCCATGCTGCTGGCTGTCGTCACTGTTATGTCTAGTGAAGCGCCAGTAATGGCTGACTCTTTCACCTCAAAAGCTCCTGATAGTGCTGAAGTTTATCTGATTTCTCCTCCAGACGGAGCTACTGTGTCCAATCCTTTCACGGTTCAATTTGGCTTGTCGGGCATGGGAGTTGCTCCTGCTGGTATCGATCGTCCCGAAACCGGACATCATCATCTATTGGTAGACTTGGAAACCCTGCCCGACCTTGATAAAGCGTTGTCAGCAACGGAGCACATCAAGCATTTTGGGGGTGGGCAGACTGAAGCGACCCTAGCATTACCACCAGGAGAGCACACCCTCCAACTGGTGCTGGCAAACTATGTCCACATTCCCCATGACCCTCCTGTGTTGTCTCAGCCGATCACTATCACCGTTGAATAGAGCTCCATGCTGTAATGTGATGTTTCCTTAGTCGCATCTCTTATGAACGCCCGACGGGTTTTGTCGAAGTCACTCTGGACATCTGGACTTAGAGAAAACATAGTATGAACCGATTCACTGGCGGTTGCCTTTGCGGGAATGTCCGAATTGTGGCATCGGGATTCCCGTACCGTGTCGGACTTTGTCACTGTCTTGACTGCCGTAAGCATCATGGAGCGCTTTTTCACGCTTCTGCGGTGTTCCCGCAGAATGCGGTGACGATCACGGGCGAAACACGCGACTACTTGGGGCGGTTCTTCTGCCCCCGCTGCGGATCGTCTGTTTACTCACGCACCGCAGACGAAATCGAAGTGCACTTAGGATCCCTGGACGCACCTGATCAACTTAGGCCAACTTACGAACTTTGGACAATCCGACGCGAATCTTGGTTACCCCCTTTTTCGTTCACCAGACAATACGAGCGTGACCGTGAGTCCACGGGGCGTTTAGAAGAGTAGATGAGTGCAGCCTAACAATCTGTTTCCAGAACACTGACCACTGGCAGCCGCTGTATAATTCCAGTTCCCAAGAGAGATTTTTCAAGCTACTATTGTCCATAAATGGCAGCTAACCCCAGGCTAGTAAGCACCCCTAACCCTGCACCTAGGCAGGTCGATTGCTTCTGCACCCAGCGGGTCAAACGTAAAAAACAACAGTGACCTGTAGAACACCTTCACGCCAACCAACACAGCCAGCGTTACAAACTTGACTTTAGATTGTGAGCGAATCCAGCCAGTGACAAAGGTGCCGAACAGACTAAAGACAAAGGTGCCGATGATCAAAGGAATATTCAGGAAGTTTGCGATCGCCAGCCCTGGCAGCACCGCGTGCGCCACCACATCCCCCAACAGCGCCATCTGCTGCACAAGTAGATAAGTGCCCACAATCGGACACAAAATGCCCATCAGTACACCCGCTATTAGCGCTTGCCGCATAAACTCGTAATTCAAAGGGTCTAGCAGCCAGTCCATAGAGTCGCTGGGGGGAGTGTGATTGTTGTACGATCATCTTATGTCCAATCACCCACATAGGGATATTAGGCTGATGACAACAGCTAGGCCATTTCTTATGTTTCAAGGCGGTGCTGCGCAGGCAGCATTAGATCTGTATTTCTCCACTTTCCCGGATTCTGGCATGGTGCGTGTCGAGAAATACACCGAGGGCGAGCCTGGTCCGGTCGGTACTATCAAGGTGGCGGTGTTCAAGCTTTGTGGGTGTGAATTTATGTGCGCCGACAGTCCGATTGAGCACGAATTTTCGTTTACTCCGTCGAGTTCCATATTCGTAGAGTTTGATTCGCCCGAAGAGCTTGAGCGTGCATTTAGCATTCTGTCCGAGGAGGGAGATGTATTGATGCCACTCGACAATTACGGTTTCAGCCAAAAGTTTGGCTGGGTCAACGATCGGTTTGGCGTGTCATGGCAACTCAATGTTGCCGCCTAACATTCGGAAGTACGAGCCCGGTGATGAACTTACGATCGGCCGAATCTACTACGATGCAGTTCATCAACTGACCCGCGACGACTACACCGAGGAGCAGCGTAATGCCTGGGCCACTCCAATTGAGGGTGACGATGCGTGGGCTGAGAAATGGCGCAGGCGATGCGATCGCAAGCAACCCTGGGTTGCAGTTGTGGATGGCGAGGTCGCGGGCTTCATCGAATTCGATGCTGACGGCCACATCGACTGCACCTACGTATCCCCGGCTCATGCTGGCAAGGGGTACATGTCGGCAATCATGGAGCGAATCTTCCAGGAGGCGCGACGGTCCAATCTGATCCGGCTCTACGCCGAGGTCTCTATTACAGCGCGTCCCTTCTTCGAGCGCCATGGTTTCCGCGTCGTCCGCGACAACCCACACGAAGTGCGCGGCGTTCCCATCCTAAACTACATCATGGAGTGTTGGTTGCATCCGGACGTTGGGTAGCTAGGGTATCTGAATATCGAACCATGAGCAGCGGAAAGTTGGGAGAATAAACAGATGGTGTCCGACCCCTTGGTCGTCATGGTGGTGATGGGGATGATGATGCCTATTCCTCAAGCGCATGACCAGTAACCGCAGCCCCACCAGACAAATTGCCAGCCCGCTGACGGCTCCCAATATCGGATAAACCTTGTCGAGATCAATGTAATGGGAGGCTAACAGGTAATGGGAGGCTAACAGAGTGGTCACTCCCAAAATGAAAACCGCCAGAGTATGGGGCACCGTGGTGGTTAGCCCCAGCCAGAGAGCGGCCTGCGGTGTACCTCAGCTGCCCACCAGGTAAGCTCCCACCAGGGTTTTGCCATGACCGGGGGAAAGGGCATGCACTGCACCGAAGGCATAGGCGATCGCAATTCCGGCTGCGATCGCAGCTGAGGTAAGCTGACCATCCAGCAAGGTTGTTAATCGGTTGGCCGCTTCACCATGGGCCAGAATGAGCAGCGGAGCCATGATGTTGTTATTCTGCAAATTTCCGCCAATGCTCACTGGTGCGAGTGCACGTTAAATAGGTGTAGGTTTTGGGCGACCCAGGCACCTTAACAAGTTCAAAGGAGATAACCTGCCATCGAGAATCCGCCTGGGTTTCAGGCTGAAATGTCACCGGCAGACCGTACAAACGCAGTTTGCCGTAGTAGATCCGGCGAAAACAATCAGCCCCAGATTCCAGATAGGGGGTCACCAGCTCTCGATATCGCTGGGCCAGGATTATCCTGGTTGCGTGAAACCCCTGATGGTGAAGATGATCTAGTGCAGCAAAAATTTCGGTCCGTAGACTCTCAATCTGCCAGTGCTGGCGATACCATTGACCCTTCCAGGAGCGCCATTGCCGCCCCGAGTCGAGGTGGATAATGACATTCTCAGTAAGATCGACTTCAAACAAACCATGACGGGGGCAGAGATAAGCATCTGTCAACACCAGCGCTGGAATAGCGCGATCGCAGCAGGGGCAACGAATGGTTTCGCCTAACGCAGGTAAGAGAGAAGCAAGGCTCACGTTCGGACCTCCGGTTGCCGAAAAAGACGCTGTCTGGCATCGGGGCAAAGGGTCCACACCAGCACCTCACCCTGCTGACTGCCAGCCGCCAGGTACTCTCCGGTCGGATGCCAGGTCAAACAGGAAAAGCCCTCCTTAGCCTCTTCCAGCACTTGAACCGGTTTCATAGCAGCCTGCCACAGTAGAATCCAGCCATGGTCCGAGAGAGAGGCCAGCAATCCGGTTTCAGGTTGAAAGGCCACATCCAGCACCGTGCCTTGATGTAAATCCAGTACCCAACTCTGCCACCCCTCATCGGGCATCAGCATCCATATGGCGACCAGATTCCGCGTGGCGGTTGC